>CAZWXE010000011.1:0-25096 GCA_964638045.1 uncultured Ruminococcus sp.
GATTTTCGCAAGCGAAAATACGCGAAGGTTCGGTCCGAAAATGCACTGACAGAAAAGAGCAGAAGCCCCGCGCGGGGCTTCTGCTCTTTTCTGTTGGTGGACCATCAAGGGCTCGAACCTTGGACCGACCGGTTATGAGCCGGTTGCTCTAACCAACTGAGCTAATGGTCCTTAAAATACCACTACATTATATCGAAAAAAGCGAAAAAAGTCAAGGGCTTTTGAAAGATTCCTTTCTTTTTTCTCTTTTTTGTTTTCCTTTTCCTCTTTCTTCCATCTTCGACAAGGGAACTGTGGTATGATGATGGCATACATCTATGAAAGGAAGGGAAAACAGTATGAAAATCAAAGGTGTGCTCACGGCGGGGCTTTCCGCTTGCTTGTTGTTGGGAGGTTGCTCCTTACCGCTTTCTCTGCGTGAGGACGGCGGGAGCTCCAAACAGCAGGAGGAAAATACATCGCACGCGCAAAACGATGTCGGTGACAACGATTGGAGTGCTTTCGAACGCGTTGCATACTATGAATCTATGATTCAAGAGCTGAACGAAGAGCTTTTGGCGCTGAAAACGCAGCTTTATTCGGTGCGTGTAGAGTATGAGTCGGAAATCGAACGGCTCAAGGCGGAAACCGAAACGCAATCCTCGTCTCAACTGCTTTTTGCCTACACCGTGCACAACGGAGGTGTTACGCTCACCGCTTATCTTGGAAAGGACAGTGAGGTCATTGTTCCTCAAACCATTGATGGGTTACCCGTGGTTGAAATTGCCGACCGTGCGTTTCAAAATCATACGGAGCTTCGTGCGGTGAAGCTTCCTGAGGGAATTCGTCAAATCGGATGGTTTGCATTTTCCGGTTGCGCACTGCTGGAGACGGTGGTTTTGCCGACAACCCTGGAGGCGGTTTGCTACGGAGCGTTTGAAAATTGCAGCTCGTCCATGGGCGTTCACTGCAAACAAGGAAGCTATGCGGAGCAATATGCAAAAAGTTACGGCTGGCGCGTCAGCTACACCTGAATGCCAAAAAATCAAACATTTTTCGACGGACTCTTTTCAAACGAAGGCTTCTATGGTATAATATACGCAGAAAGTCTTGCGGTGCAAGTCTTGGCTGGTATTTCCGATTCGTTCGATGAAAGGAGGACACAACATGAAATACGATGCGGAGCGTGCCGTGGTGATGCTTTCGGTTGCCGAGTTGTGTTCTCTTGCCCTGAAAAGCGGAGACTTGGACCTGCGTTTCGGCTCCTCGAAAACGCTGTCGGAGCGTCCAACTCTCGGTGCAGATGTTTATCGCAAGCTTCAAGCGGAAACGGAATTTTTGTATGATGCGGAGGTTCCGTTGAGCTTTACACTTTTTTACAATGGACTTCACTATGAAATCAGCGGTTGCGCCGACGGCGTCATTCGTTCGGAGCCTCCGACGGTAAATCAAATAAAAGCGGTGCGCGGCAGAGCATTTGAGCTTCCTCCCGGCCCTTTGTATGAGGCACAGTTAAAGTGTTATGCCTTTGCACTGTGCTGTACGCGGCAATGCGAAAGGGTTTCCACACGTCTCACCTATTATCGCGTCGGCGACGGAACACTCAAGCATTTGACCGCAACGCATCAAGCGGAAGAGTTGCGGGAATTTTGCCTGTTCCTGCTTTCGCGCATTGCTTGCCGGGCCGAAATATTGGCGGAGCGGGAAACGGTGCGCGTTCCTTCTGCCGCAAGCTGTCATTTCCCGTATTCCTCTCTTCGTGAGGGGCAGGAGATTATGCTCAAGGAATGTTATCGCGATATTCGTGCCGGGAAGCGGCTGTTTTTACAGGCACCTACGGGTATCGGGAAAACCATTTCCGCGCTCTATCCCGCTATGCGCGCGCTCGGAGAGGGGCATTGTGATAAAATCTTTTATCTCACCGCCAAAGAGCCGGCGCGCCGTGAGGCTTACCATGCGGCCTCCCAACTGTTTGCTTCGGGGGCTCATTTGCGTACGTTGGTGTTGACCGCAAAGGAACAGCTGTGCCAAAATGATGCGGCAAAGTGCGATGCGCTCGGCGTCTCCGCACACTGCAATCCGGAGGCCTGCCCTTATGCAAAGGGGTTTTACGATTGCTGTTCAACCGCCGTTTGCGATGCGCTTTCCGCTCAAAGCGGATTCGGAAGAGCATCGGTGTCGGAGCTTGCGGAAAAGTATCACATTTGCCCTTATGAATTTCAATTGGAGCTTTCCGAGTTTTGCGATTTGTTGATTTGCGACTATAATTACGTGTTTGACCCACGTGTATACCTTCGTCGCTATTTTTTGTCGAAGGCGCAGGACGGTGGCAGATATGTATTCCTCATTGATGAAGCACACAATCTTGCCGACCGTGCCGCGGAAATGTATTCGACGTCGTTTTGCAGCAGCGCATTGGATGTACTGTTGAACTGCCTTCCGAAAGAGGAGGGTGCTGTGAGGAACAGCATCGAACAGCTTGCCACCGCCATGCACGGGATGCGAGGTCTGTGCATGGACAATCTTTACAAGGACGAGGCCGGAGTGGAGCATGGCTACTATGTGGGCAGTCATCCCTTGGAGTCCTTCCACAAGCAAATTTACGAAACCGACAAAAGGCTGGACAGTTGGCTGCGCACCCATCGCGGAGACGCTTTTGAAACACCCGTTGCCGTGCTGCAACAGCATTTGAAACAATTTACAACGGTGGCAGAGTATTACGGAGAGGGGTTTATGACCTTTGTTGAGGTGGAGGGGAATCGCTGTACCTATCGCCTGCGGTGCTTGGACCCCTCTCAAATTTTGCATGCTTGCATGGAGCGTGCAAGGGCTACGGTGCTTTTTTCGGCCACACTGACGCCGATGGATTATTTTTCGGATATTTTGGGAGGCGGAAAGCATGCTGTTCGCATTTCACTGCCTTCGCCATACGCTCCCGAACGGTTATTTTTGGGAGCGGTGACCGGTATCAGCACGCGATTTGAGGCGCGGGAACAGTCGTATCGCAAAATTGCGGGAGTGATTGCGGCCACGGCGTCCGGTAAGGTAGGCAACTACATTGTGTATTTCCCGTCCTATGAGTATATGGAGCGGGTAAGGGAAGTGTTTTGCAAAAAATACGAGAAGGTTCCCGTGATTGTGCAAAAAAAAGGAATGACCGCAAAGGAACGGGAAGCTTTTTTGAATGCCTTTCAGGACGACGGCAGACTGCGCATCGGTTTTTGTGTGTTGGGCGGTGCCTTTTCGGAGGGCGTGAATCTCCCCGGCGGGTGCCTCATCGGTACGGTAATCATCGGGCCCGGGCTTCCCGGCCTTTCCAATGAACGAAATTTGTTGCGTGATTACTACGAGCATACGCGGGAGAGCGGTTACGACTATGCCTACACCTATCCCGGAATCAATCGGGTGTTGCAGGCGGCAGGCAGAGTGATTCGCGGAGAAGAGGATTGCGGTGTTGTGGTGCTTGTGGACAGCCGGTATGCCGAGCCGAAGTACCGCGCACTGTTCCCGAAGCACTGGGAACACATTCAATATGCAAGAAATTCATCCGAACTTGCAAAAAGCATTGGTGATTTTTGGCTCAAATTCGAAAATAAATAAAATTATGCAAGTTTTTTATCAAAAAAGTGCAAAAAGGTATTGAAATTTTACTTGAAGCATGATATAATACAAAGGATATTTTCAGAAATGTTACAAGGAGATTTTCAATGAACTATTCTTCCATGAGCAAGGACGAGTTGACGGCGGTTCTTGCGGATTTGCAAAACGAATACGAGCAACAAAAATCCAAAAAGCTTTCTTTGGACCTTTCCCGCGGAAAGCCAGGTGCAAAGCAGTTGGATTTGTTGCAGGGAATGCTGGATTGCATCAGCTCCTCCTCCGATTGCCGCACGGCTGACGGCCTCGATTGCCGCAACTACGGCCTTTTGGACGGAATTAAGGAGGCAAAGGCTCTGTTTGCCGAGCTGTTACATCTTTCCGAGGACGAATTGTTTATCGGCGGAAACTCTTCCTTGAATTTGATGTACGACACGGTTGCCCGTGCAATGCTGTACGGCGTACACGGTAGCGACCGTCCCTGGTGTAAAGATGAGAGCATCAAATTTATTTGCCCCGCACCCGGCTATGACCGTCACTTCGGCATTTGCGAGTCTCTCGGCATTCAAATGCTTCCCGTGGCAATGACTCCTACGGGACCGGATATGGACACCGTGGAAAAGCTGGCGGCCTCCGACCCCTCCGTCAAGGGAATTTGGTGCAATCCGAAGTATTCCAACCCGGACGGCATCACTTATTCGGATGAAACCGTTGAGCGTATGGCGAAAATGAAAACCGCGGCAAAGGATTTCCGCATTTTCTGGGACAATGCTTACGCCGTGCACGACCTGTATCCCGACCGTCACGATGAGCTTGCCGATATTTTTGAGGCTTGCGAGCGATACGGCAACCGTGACCGCGTGTTCTTTTTCGCATCGACCTCCAAAATTTCATTTCCGGGCTCCGGTGTGGCGATTTTTGCCGCGTCTAAGGCAAATCTTGCTCAAATCATGCCCATCATCGGTGCGCAAACCATCGGATACGACAAAATCAATCAGCTGCGTCACGTTCGCTATTTCGGCTCTGCCGAGAACATGCGCGCGCACATGATGAAGCTTGCCGACCTGATTCGCCCCAAGTTTGAAATTGTTTTGGACACCATGGAAAAGGAACTGTCCGGGCTCGGTATTGCGGAATGGACCAAGCCCATCGGCGGTTATTTCATCAGCCTTTACGTCAAGCCCGGTTGCGCAAAGCGGACATATCAATTGTGCAGTGAGGCGGGTGTGAAGCTGACCGACGTCGGCGCGACATATCCGTACCATGCAGACCCCTATGACAGCAATATCCGCATTGCGCCGACCTTCCCCGATGAGGAAAGCTTGCGTCAAGCGATGTACATTTTGACCTTGTGTGTCAAAATTGCGGGAGTTGAGCGCATTTTGGCCGAAATGTAATTGTTCAATCAAATGAAACAGGATGTACGCACCGCTTTGCGGAGGGTGCGGCACATCCTGTTTTGTGCAATTTCAAGAGTACGGGGGAAACGTCGAATGTCACAAAAGGATTGTAATCCGTTTGCTTACAGCGACAGCAACAAAAGATACCATACTTATGATTATTATTTGCGGAAAAAATTCGGCGCAAAATGTGCCAAGCTTCCGCTGGATGGTGGCTTTACATGCCCCAATATCGACGGCAGATGCGGCTATGGAGGCTGTATTTACTGCTCGGAGCGCGGCAGCGGAGATTTTACCGTACAGGTGCCTTCCGTCGGCGAGCAAATTCGATTGCAAAAGCAGCGATTTGCAAAGAAATGGAACGTGGAGCGATGCATTGCTTATTTTCAGGCACACACCAATACGTACGCTCCCGTTTCCCGCTTAAGGGAGCTGTATGACGAAGCATTGGCACAGGAGGGTATTGTGGGCTTGAGCATTGCGACGAGAGCCGATTGCCTTCCGCAGGATGTCCTGTCTTGTCTTGCAGACTATGCACAACGCACGGCTTTGACGGTGGAATTGGGCCTGCAATCCTCTAACGACCGTACTGCCGAAGCAATCAATCGCTGTCACAGCTTTGCACAGTTTTGCCGAGGGTATGATGCCCTGAAGGATGCGTGCCCCACGGCAGAGCTCTGCGTGCACATCATTTTCGGCTTGCCGGGAGAAACCGAGGAGGAGATGCTGCAAACCGTGCGGGATGTGGCAAGTCTGCGACCCCATCAGGTTAAAATTCATTTGCTTCATGTGCTCAGAGGCACGCGGCTGGCGGAGCTGTATGAGGCGGGGAGATATCGGCCGTTGGAGAGAGAGAACTATATCCGTTTGGTTGTCGACGCTTTGGAGCTGTTGCCGCCGGAAACCGTCATTTGCCGTTTGACGGGAGACGGGGCGGAGGAAGCATTGCTGGCTCCGAGGTGGAGTCTTCGCAAAACAACGGTGTTGAATGACATTGACAAGCTGCTGTATCTCCGCAATTCCATGCAGGGGTTGCGCTACTCCGCACCTTAACCGGAGCTTTTACGTCGGATTTGGCAGTTGCTTGAAATGCAAAAAGAAGAAATCAAAAAAGAAACCAAGGTCGAACCGTTGCTCGAACCTCGGTTTCTTCTTTTTTGGGGTTATGCCGTTAACGCATTTTCAACCGCGGAGAGGAATGCGGTGCGGTCTGCCTCGTCGAATACGACGTAGACAACATAATTTCCGTAAACCTTTACCTGCGCGTCACGAATTTTCGGCAGCTCCTCCGGATTGTACATGCTGTTGTAATTTTCATAGCAATCGTCCAGATAGTCTGCAAGCAGGACGGCCATTGCCTTTGCATTGCCGTCTGTAACATGGTAAATGCCGAATTGATCGTGGTTGTTGGCATCGGTTGCAAAATAGATGACGCTGTCCCGGATGTAATCGGGAGCGATGAACCAATCGTCCAAATAGCCCTTTTCGGCAGAGGTAAACTCTTTTTGCTCCGTCAGTGCTACCATGCCCTTTTGGGCAAGCGCCTTGACGGAATAATCATCAACATAATCGGTTTGCTTTGCGCAGGAGCAGAGCAGTGCTGTGGCAAGCAACAGGAAAGCAAGAAATTTTTTCACGTTTGTAGTCCTTTCTTTACATTATTTCCAGGGGTGTGTTCGCAGATAGGAGAGAATCGCTTCGTAAGCGGCGGCGGTTAAGTGCACCCCGTCGCCGCTGTCATACGACGGAAGCAGAGCATTGTCGGCGTCTCTCAGTGCCGAGCCGGTGTCGGCAAAGCGAACATTTTCGTGTGCGGCGGCAATTTCAATCAGCCACTCGTTTAATGCTTGAGAGTAGTTGTTGACGGTTTCCGCATCCACCGAAAAATCGGTATTGCTTTGAGCAATCGGATAAACCGACTGTAAAATAATTTTGGTGTCCGGGGATGCCGCCTGAATGGCATCAATCAACTTGTTGTAGTTATTGACATAGAGCGATTTTTTTTCGATGAAGCCGACAATGTTATTCAAACCGAAGGAAAGCACCATATATTTCGGCTTGGAGCGTTCCACAGCCTCGGAAATCAGCAGATTCTCTCCCGTTTCGGGGTAGACAATGGTGGTGGAAAGCAACTGCGAGCTCAGCGTTTTGGTTCCGCTTTGGTCCGCCCACACCTGTTTGGTTTCGGTTCCGCCCGTCAAAACACCGCGGGAACGCAGATGTGCTGTTGTGGATTCTCCGAAGAAAATCATTTGGTCAATGTATTCCATGCCCGCATCGTCACCTTCCTTCAAAATCACTTTGTCGGATTGGGATACAACGGGAGCGTCTTTTTCGGTTTGTTCTTCGGTTTCGGTGTTCGATTCCGTTTCCCGCTCACGGTCGTTGGTTGCCAAGGAGAGGATGCCCAAGGTCAGCGCAAGTAAAATGCAGAGCACGGACAGCAACGCAAGCAAGCAAATCGCAACGGCGACGGGTTCATATTTTTGTTGTTTGGTGGTCATGGGAGCGTTTCGGTCCTTCCTCCTCGTTATTCTTCCATTACACGGC
Source organism: uncultured Ruminococcus sp. (assembly GCA_964638045.1). GTDB lineage: Bacteria > Bacillota > Clostridia > Oscillospirales > CAG-272 > UMGS1865. Next base: position 7,527 of record CAZWXE010000011.1, read on the forward strand.
GAATGCGGTGCAACGTCAGATGTACCAACAGAAATCCAAGCCAATACAAAAGCGTAAACAGGAAAAACGCCATCAAATTGTGAGATGACGGGTTTCCGTTGAGCACGGAAAAGGGAAGCCACAAAAAGCAAAACATGGCAAGCACCTCAATCAGGTAATGCAACAGCATACGCCCCCAGCGGGGTAATTTTTCATTGTGGTTGAGCATGTCCGCAAAGGAAAATGCAAGACCGCACGGGAAGATGCGCCAAAAGAAGCTGTTGTCCAAAACGGTTTGCATGGAAGACTCCTTCAGGCAAAGCTGAATGCCGATTAACAGCAACGAGAACAGGGTATAGTAAACGCACGCATCGGTCATCCATTTTTTGATTGATTTGAATATCATAGAGGTCCCTTTTCGCTTTCATAAAACATCATTATTTATAATGTACCATATTATTTCACACTTTTCAAGATGTTTTTCGCAAATCATAAAAAATTAACAAATCGTGCGGTTCAAAATGCCGTTGGAAGAGTAGAAAGCAAAAAATCCCGGCCGCAATGCGACCGAGATTTTTGAATAGTATTCGGTTCAGAGCCGAACCGATGTAACTTTCACTTTTTACTTTTTCACGATTACTTCTTAACTCAAAATTCTTGGGAGCAGTTTGAGTGAAGAGTGAAGAGTGAAGAGTGAATAAGTAAAAATTCTCGGTCGCACAGCTCCCGAGAATTTTTTGTGGAGCATTCGGGGTTACATCCGAACCGCACCGTCGTGGTATTGGGTTTGGCATCGCACTGCACTCAAACGATAATTGGGTGCAGGCACTGCCTGCTGGTGGAAACAGGGAGACTCGAACTCTCGACCTCACGGATGTGAACCGTGCGCTCTAACCAACTGAGCTATGCTTCCGCAACTACCACTATTATAACACATCCGTTTCGTTTTTGCAAGTCTTTTTTGACGAATAAATAAAAAATTTTGTTTTTTTGTTTTTTTGAAAATCGTCAGCTTGTGAGGTCTTGAAGCAGGCTTGTCAGCTCCTCCCAAGAGGAGAGCGTGATGCCCTCTTGAAGCAGCCGCTGCATGTCGGTCGGAAGTGTTTTGGGATTGACATCCACCAGCTTGATGAGTTTTCCTTCGGCGGTATACACGCCAATGCTTTGACCGACGGAGCAAATCTTGTAAACGGTTTGCTTTTGCGCCTCGGCCGTTAAAGGAGCCTTCGGCAGCTCCGGCTCTTCGGCGGGCACTTCCGCAATGGCGTTCATGACGAGAACGGATTGGTCCAGCTCATTGAGCAATTGCTCCGCTTTTTCTTGCAGCTGTTGGTTTTCATCCAGCGCGTTGCGCAATGCACACAGGGTTGTCACCGAAATGCAAAGACACACCGTCAATAAAAATGCGCACAAAATATTGAGTATTTTTGAAAAAAACATGCTATGATACCTTCTTTTTTCCATTATGGGTAATGATAGCATCTCCCGTTTCTTCGTTTATATTCATGCTATGGTGGAAAACTAATGGCAAGCAACGAAGGGAGTTGTCCGAAATGAAAAGAAAATTTTTGAAAATATTGTTGTCTGTTGCGGCTGTTCTGTTTTGCATGGCTTCTGTGACGGTGGCGGCGGTCGGACTGTATTTGGATGCTCATTTTGAACGTGTGTTTCCGACCGAGCTGCTTCCCTCGGAATTTGACGGCGGCGCACCGCGCTTTTATATTTATCAATTTACCGACCGTGCCAACCGCATCGGAGAGCGAAAGGAAATCACGGAGAAAATCGGACTTGGGGAACAGTATACGCCGGTTTCCTATCGGGAAATTCCAAAGCAATTGTGCGATGCGTTCGTCGCTGTGGAGGATAAGCGCTTTTGGCAACATCGGGGTGTGGATTGGAAGCGCACTGCGGTGGCCGTCGGAAACTACTTGATGGGGAAGAAGGATACATTCGGTGCCTCTACCATTACACAACAGCTTGTAAAAAATTTAACGGGAGATGATGAAATTACCCCGGAAAGAAAAATACAGGAAATGCTGTATGCGATTGATTTGGAAAAGAAATTGGACAAAACTCAGATTTTGGAGCTGTACCTCAATATTATTCATTTTTCCGACAATTGCAACGGTGTTGCTCAAGCCGCGGAGCATTATTTTTCCAAATCGGTGGGAGAGTTAACCGTTGAGGAATGTGCGAGTATTGCCGCCATCACCAACAGTCCTTCTTATTATAACCCCATTCGACATCCGGAAAACAACCGAAAAAGAAGAAATGTGATTCTTTCCGAAATGAACAAACAGGGCCTTTTGCAGGATGACGCCTATCGAAAAGCAATCGACACGCAGATTTCTTTGCAGGTTACGCCAAACGAACGGGAAAGCGTGCATTCGTGGTACACGGACATGGTTTTGGAGGATGTCATCGAAGATTTGGCGCGGGAATATCACATCGGGCGAACTGCGGCCTATCGGATGCTTTCCTGCTCGGGCTTGCGTATTGAAATTGCCATGGACGAGGAAATTCAGCGCGCGGTGGAGCAATATTACAGCACCCTGCAAACGCCCCGCAATCGGGACGGAGTGTATGCGCAATCCGCCATAATCGTATTGGACGCGGCGACGGGAGACATCCTCGGTGTTGCGGGTGCACGAGGAAAAAAGAGCGGCAACCGTGTGCAAAATTTTGCAACGCAAACGCTGCGCTCTCCGGGCTCCGCCATCAAGCCGCTCTCGGTGTACGCTCCGGCGTTGGAGAAGGGGCTCATCCATTGGGGAAGTGTGTACGACGATGTGCCGGTGGATTTTACGGGGGCGGACCGCACCGTCCCGTGGCCCAAAAACGCCAACGGCGTTTATCGCGGGTTGACCGATGTTTCGTACGCGGTCATGCATTCCACCAATACGGTGGCTGTACGCGTATTGGGGGAGCTGGGAACAGAGCAAGCCTTTGATTTTGCAAAAAGCAAGTGCCATTTGTGTCATCTCCGCAGGGACCGCGCCGCCAACGATTGCGATGTGGCTGCTTTGGCTCTCGGACAGTTGAATTACGGCGTTACGCTGCGAGAAATGACGGCGGCATACTCGGTGTTTGCGGACGGCGGGGTTTATCATCCGTACCGTTCCTATTATCGGGTGCTGACTGCGGACGGTCGCATTTTGCTGTCCTGCCCGGATGCTTCCGAGCCGGTCCTATCCGAAGGGAATGCCGCCGTGATGACCAAGCTGCTCCGCGGTGTGGTGCAGGACGGAACCGCATCCGAGATGCGCTTGGGGGAGCTGACCGAATATGCGGGCAAGACGGGAACCACCAATCGCGATTTTGACCGTTGGTTTATCGGTTATACGCCGGAATTCATTTGCGGTGTGTGGTGCGGCTTTGAATATCCTGCTCCCCTGGAGGGGCGCAATCCGTGCCTTTCCGTTTTCGATGATGTGATGAGAACGGTGATGAACCGCTGCGGGAGCAAAACCGTATTCAATGTGCCCTCATCGGTGGTTTGCTTGACCTACTGTGCCGATTCGGGCAAGCTGATGACGGATGCCTGCTTGGCGGATGCAAGAGGAAGCAGGGCGCGGGAGGGGTGGTTTGTACGTGGCAATGAGCCGACGGAGTTTTGTGATTGTCATGTGCTTTGCACGGTAAACGATGCGGACGGCAGCCTTTGTACGGAACCGATACCGAAAGAGGGACAGCATTCGGTGGGCTTGTTAAGAGTCCATCGGGAATTCCCGGTCCCCGTAAAAGTGAGTGACGAAAAATACGTTCTGACGCTTCCGCCGGAGCGTAAAGAGGACGAAGAAGCCTTAACGGAATAAAAGAAGCCCGTTCTTTCTTCCGGCTGTAATAATCGCCGATTGGCGTTCATACAGTGTAGGGAAGAAGAAACGGGCTTCTTTTTGAACTCATCGAACCTTGAAAAATTCGATTTCCTCGCCGACAGGGCCGATGCAAAAGGCGATTCTCGCAGGGTAAGGCGGTTCGCTTTCAATGACGATGTCGTTGGGCTCCACGGTAATCGGATAGCCGTGCCGACGCACCGCTTCCGTGCACGCATCTACGTCCTCCACCGCAAAGGCGATGTGGCGCAGAGGCCCTTGTGCGGGACGGTCGGTTCCGTTTTCGAAGATTTCCAAAAGGCCTGCTCCGGTGTCCAGCATGGTGCCGCGCGAGCCTGCCGCACCCCAGACGCGAACAACGGGAAGCTTTAAAATGTCGCAGTAAAAGGAAACTGTTTTTTCGTACTCCTGACTGCCGAAGGCCTTCAGTGCCACATGATGAATCCCTGTAATTTTCGGTGTCATGATAACATCCTTTCCGAAATGTTTTTTTCAATTATATAGCAATTTGACGATTCTGTCAAGCTTTTTCAATGATTTGATGGGAGGAAGGAACATTGTACAAGAAAAAATTCGGTCGAATGACCGTCGGAGCGTGGTTGAACAGTGAGATGGAGCAATCAAGCCCTTTATGGATGCTGTTGTTCGGTACTCTGTTGGTATTGCTCGGAATTGCTGTACGGGTGGGGGTCGGAAGTCCGTACCCGACGCTTGTGGCGCTTTCTATCGGAGAACTGGTTCCGCCTGCATGGCTGATGCTCTTTTTGTGGACGCTTTCCTTTTTTGTTGTCGGGTGTGCATTCGGCTTTGTCCTCGGCTACCGAGGAAGGGAAGGACAGGTGGAAAAATACAAGGGCGGCATGCTGTTTGTTGTGCTGGCGGTGCTGGAGCTTTGTTGGTATCCGACCTTTTTTCGCGGTGGATATATCTTCTTCAGTGCCATGCTTGCCTTGGCGATTTTATGCCTCGGAATTTGCGTGATGAATTGCTTTTACCGTGTCAGCAAATTTGCGGGAGCGCTGATGCTGTTACATAATATCTGGCTGGTTTACGGATTGCTGTTGAACCTCACCGTTCTGTTTTGCGCATAGCCCATTATTTGGTTTCTTCGTTTATGCGCCGAAGAATGGATTCATAGGTTAAGCCGTAGCTGTTTGCAATGTCGCGGGCGTAGCTTTTGCCGTCCGGCTTTGCTCGGGTGATTTTAAAAGAGCGTTTTCCTTCGCCTTCCATGCCCGCAACCAGGGTATCAATGACAGCTCCGCCGTTTTTCAGTGAACGTTCGTTGATGCGGTCGATTTCCGCGGCAAGCTCATGCAGGTGCGTGGAAAACAGACAGCGACATCCCACATAGGCAAGCCCGCCGATGACCTCTGCGGCAATATAGGACGCCTCATAGCTTCCCGTGGAGGAAAGGGACTCATCCAACAGCACTAGGCTGTGCGAAGTGACACAATCCAAAATTTCGACCAACCGTGCGCATTCCTCGCCGAGGCGACCTTTGTCAATGGTGTCCTCCGCACCGGTGGGGAAATGTGTATAGATGCCGTCTACGGGAGAAATGGACGCTTCCTCGGCGGGAACATACATTCCCAGCTGCATCATCACCTGTGCAAGACCGATGGCGCAGGTGAGCACCGATTTGCCGCCGCGGTTCGGTCCTGTCAGCACATAGATGGTAGCGGATTCGTCAAAGGCAATGTCGTTGGGAACCACATCGTCCTCGATTTTCAGTGCAACGCAGGGATTGTACAACCCCTTTGCGGTAAAGGCCCTTTCATCCGCGGGACAAATATGAGGAACCGACAGCAAGCAGCCTTTCTCCTGCAGTGCCTTGAGAAATTGCGTTCCCTTGACCAGAAATTCAAATTCCGGCATGAGATTCAGCAAAAATTCGGTGTTTTCCAATACATATGTTTGCACAATGCGCTTCCAGGAGCGCAGGGAGGACTTGTATACGTCGTTGATGGCGCTGTTGAATGCCAATGAAAGCGCCATTTTTTGATTTTCGGATTGCCTTTTTCCAAACGGAACCAAATTGGCAATGCAAGTGAATTCGTCATTTTTAAAGTTGAGACGGAGAATTTTGTCCAAAACATCTCCGGATTTGAACGTCTCGGAATTGATGGAAAGCACACCCGCGGAGGTGGGGCGAAGCTGGGCATCTAAATTGACGCCGATGGTTACGCTGTTGATTTCGCGGACGCGTTGCGTCAGCTCCTCCAGCTTTTTGTTCAGCTCCCGATAATAATCGCTGTCCGCAAGCTTGCAGACAAGCTCTGCCAAGGCGCAAAATGCGGGACTTTTCAGCTTATCCTTGATTTCTTTCAGGCAATCATGCAGTACACGGATGCTGGAAACGTACAGCTCGATTTCGGTGATGCTGGAAAGATAATCGTTGGTGTCTCCGCTGTCCGCTTCCAAACGGCGCAGCTCCATAATGTCATTGAGCACAGGCACCAGCTTGTTCAGCATGGAGGTCAGCTCCTCACATTGCAGCATATCCTCAAAGGTTGCCATCCGGTATTCCATAACCTCTTTGTCGGAAGTAAAAAAATCCGAAAGCTTTCGATTCTTCAGGTCGAAAAACTCCAGCAGGCCCAGCTCTTGCAGGGTGAACAAATCGATGTCCGGCGTTCCTCTCCCGCTGTCGTGCCGTTCTCTGGATGCCTCTGTGGGGTAAATCAAGCTAAACTCCGTAAAATCCATGGTGCTTCCTCTTTCATTTGGAAATAAAGTACATTCATCCCACATAGTATAACATAAAAAAGCGGGTTCGTCTACCGTAGTGCCGAAATTTTAACGACAGTTTTACATTTTTCTTTTTTCGGCGCATGAAAAAACAATTGACGAAAGGCGCATCCTGTGATAAAATAAAAGGGAATGAGGGGGGGATGAACTGATGCAAGCCAATGCTTTTGACATGGTTGTAATGCCGGAGGAACTTTTACGGGAGGCTCCTTTGCGGACGGTGGTTGATGTCCTCGGTGCGGATGCGTTACGAGAGGCTGTTTGCCTTTGCGGCTGTTGGAGCCCGCAGGAGGACGCCGTTGCCTCCCAATATGAACTGTTTCATCGGTTTTGCCGATGCGCGCCGATGCTGAAGGGGACGCGGGTGTTGCTTCGTTCGCAATGGCTCCTGCGGCACCTTTTGCAAATCGAATTGCCCCTGTCCGAGGAAGCTTGCGACGCTGTTTGGTTGCAGGCGGCAGAGCGGTTACAGACAGAGCCGTTGCAAGAAGGCTGCTTTTTTTTCAAGGAGGATGCGCCGATGCTTCGTTGCGATGCCGCCACCTTACCAAAAATCCGTAAGCGCGGCACTCCCGTTTTGGACGGAAACAGTCTGTTGCCGTCGGCTCCGGTCGGCGAATTGAGCGCTTGGCAGGCACTGCTGGCGCAAGCTGCGGATGATTTTGACGCGTGCGGCTGCCGCGGTGTGGCGTTGGATTTGCCTGCGGATTATGCGTTGAAGGAAACAGACATTTATCACGCGGAGCAGGCACTGGGAAAGAAAAAGAGAAGCCGAGAGGAGGAATGCTGCCTGTTCTTTCAGCTGTTGCGCGCGCTGTGCCCACTGTGCCGAAAGCGCGGTTGGTTCCTCTTTTTGAAGATTGACGGCTGCGGAATTCAAGCACGGGCACTGCTGGAGTGCTTGGAACGAAGCGTCGGCTTGCCGCAAACGGTGTGGTTTGCAAGGCGTCCGGATGCGGTTTCGGAGCTGTTGACGTTTTTTGCCGTTCCGCGGGAGCATCCCGCAATTGCCGCCGTAGTTGCGGAAGAGCTGGCGGGCAAGCGGGAGCTGTATCGATTTGCCGACGCGCTTTGGGCGCGTTATCCCAAGGAACGCACTGCGCTTGTATGCCATACGGACATCCGCTATTTTGCCTATGAAAGGGAACGGATGAAGCAATTGTGTGAGTATTTCATTGAAAAACGGTAAAATAAACGCAAAAACAAGAGCGACTGTCCATGCTCGGGGCTTGACAATCGCTCTTGCTTTTTATTCTGTTTTGTCCATATAATCCTTCAATAGGGCGTTTTGAAGCTTTTCGACGGTGCCCGCGGCTTTTCCTCCGACGGGTTTTCCGTCAACCTCCGAAACTCTGATGCAAAGTGCCGATGCGGAGGTGACAATAATTTCGTCTGCATTCAAAAGCTCTTCTAAAGTGTAAGTGCGTTCACAGACTGCAATGCCGAGGGCTTTGCAGAATGCAAGCAGATGTGCCCGTCCGGTTCCCGCCAAAATCCATTGGTCGGCAGGGTGTGTGATGACGGCGCCGTCCTTGAGGATGGACACGTTGGAATGTGCGCATTCGGTTACGATGCCGTCTCGATGTAAGATGCATTCGTCCACGCCCGCTTCGGCGGCGGCCTGCGATGCCAATACATTGGGGAGCAGGTTCAGACTTTTGATGTTGCAATATTCAAATCTTGTATCCTGCACGGTAATGCAACGCATGGGTTGACGAACGTCACGAATGACTGCCGGACGAATCATAACCCACAGGTTTGGGTGATTTTCATCCGGGAACGAGTGTGCGCGGAAGCCCGTTCCTCGGGACAACTGAAAATATACCCACAGCTCTCCGCTATCCACCCTTCGAACCAATTCCGACAGCAAAGCGCATAATTCTTCTTTGGTTTTCGGCGACTTTATTTTCAACAGCTCCGCGCTGTGCAAAAAACGCTCAACATGCTCCTCCAAGGCGTAGATTCGATGGTTGCGACAGTAAGCAACATCGTAAACTCCGTCACCGAAATAGCAGGCTCTGTCCAGCATGGGGACGCTCATTTGATTGAGTTCATCAATGTGACCGTTGTAATAACCGAGGGTTTTCATAACGATGCGTATATCCTTTCCAAAAATTATTCAATGTTGTTTTTTACAATGCTTTCCAATTCGGAGACGGCCTCTTCGGAATAGGTGCAGGAGGTGTCGGCCAATGCCGCTGCTGCAATTTGCACCGCCGAGCGGCTGTCACTGCTGCAGAGGGCGGCAACGGTATGCTGTTCTCCGTTGGAGTAGGTTACCTGAATGGAAAAGCGTGCACTGCACTGTGCGGTATATTCCTCCGCGGACAACGGCGCCGTTTCGGCGCAAAGCAGGATGTAGTCTGTTTCGCCGTAACGAACCGCAGTGTCGGTAAATCGGTACGCTTCCTGCGTTTGGCCATCCTGCGTGACGGTTGCCGATGTCTTTACCGACAGGGCGTTGCTTTCCAGCAGGGAGAGGTCGGAAGCGCAGAGCAATGCGGAATAGCGGATGGACGGCGTGGAGTAGCCGAGCGTCAATGCCGCTCCCTCCAATTGAAAAAAGCGCGGGAAGATGGCCCGATAGGCGACATCCTCTTGCAGTTCAAACTCTGTTCCTGCCGGAAGAAAGCTTCCGTCCGAGCCGAGCCAACCGGCAAAATCGGGCAGCTCACATGCGGGAAGGAGAAAGGAAGAGCCGACATCGCGAATAAAATCGGTGGTTGTGCTTCCAACCGAAAGGGAAACCGTGGCTGTCGGCGGTGTAAGCACATTGATGTAAATCACCGCGCACAAAAAGCTTTGGGTGTTTTTCGGGGAGGTGTTGGCTTCACGGTAATCCGCGAGTCCCCGTATTGTCAGTATATGCGTCGTTCCGGACAAAAAGTCAATCGGCAGCGTCAAACTGAAATTTTCGGTTTCGGACAAGGGAAGCCATGCTCCGCCGTCTAGGGCGTATTGCAGCTGCTTCACGCCGTCCGTATGAGAGACGCTTCCTTTGAAACGGACGGAATTGCCGGTGTAAGCGGAGGTCGTAAAATAAACGGCCTCGTTGTCGGCGGTACACATTTCGGGGGAGCTCAGCGTGCTTTGATAAACGCGCTTCTCCTCGGAGGCACCCGGATCTATGCTCGGTGCGGACGGCATTCCGCCGTAAACGGGAATGGAAAAAACGGCAGGCTGATCCAACACATTTGCCTCTGCCAGCGAATGGTACAGGGCGCGCCCCTCTGCTTTTGCGGAAGTGACGGTTTGCATATACTGCGCCCAAAAATTGCGGTCGCCCGCGCGGCTGTCCACGTTGAACTTTTGCAAATAGATGGTGGATTGATATCGGTCGAAGTAATTGGTCTTGATAAAACTGCTTCCGCCGTAAATGGATTTCCACATGGTGTTCCAGGAGGGGGAGCCGCCCCATGTGTTTTTCATGGATTCGGTACCCCGTACGGCCCATTTCATGGCACCGTAGTAAATACGGAAAATACCGTTGCCGGATGCATTGATGTTGTAGATGTTATAGTATCCGTCCAGTTTTTTCAATTCTTCCGTGTCGTATCCTTCCGACGGAGTCAAAATGTAGCTTCCGGAGCTACTGATTTGTGTTTGATTTTCGTAATATTCGGCAAGGAGAGAGCCGCATTTTCCGCCGATGATGGGAGAGGTGCCCTTGGAGCCCTGCTCCTGTCTTGCTTTGACCGCAAGAAAAATGGGATTGACGGACAGCTCCTCACCAACCTTGCAAAAGTAGGAGGCATAGGTCATTCCGTTTTCAAGGTATTCGTCCTCCATGAAGGTCCCTTTCAAAACGGCTTCCACGGCGTTTTTTGCTTCCGAAGAGGAGAGCGCGGAGGTCAGGTCATAAAATTGAAAAATGTCTTTTTCATTGAGGAAGTTGCGCGCATCCATAAAATAAGCCACTGCCGCCGTTGACGCCTGATAGCCGCCGGAGTCGTATCGTGTGGTGTTGGTTTCGTGCCGATAGGGAAGGTATGTGTCGGAGGAGGAAACCAGATTCGTTTCCGGGTCCTCCGTTTCCTTTTGCAGAACGTAGGTCCAGGTGTATGTAGGCTCCGTTTCGGTAATCAACAGGGGCTCAAATTCCCAATTGGGGTGAAGCAAATGAAGCTCGGTCAACGAAACGGCGTAATCGGCGGGGAAGCCTTTGTCCAGCAGGGATTGATAGTATGCTTGGGCGTCGCCGGCGAAAATGCGCTCGCTTCCGCTGGCATGAAAGGTGACGCCGATGAAAATACCGCCGAGCATGACGAAAATCAAAAGGCCACCGGTGAATGCCGCAAGAATTTTTTGGACGGAATGCTTCATAGGCTCCTCCTTTGCATGAATGTCGGATTGAAATGCGTCTGATGGTTTATTATAGCATATTTCTCGGTACTTTTGGGGATTTTTACAAAAAAATTATGGCACCGTTCAAAATAGTGCCGTGATTTTGAACGGTGCCGACGGTTACGGAAGCTTTTTTCCGCACCTGTTGCAGAATTTGAATGCATTTTGTACGGGTGCGCCGCAAAAGGGACAAAATCGATGCTCGTCGGAGGACGGTTGTTCCCGTGTATGGAAGTCGGTTTCAAATTTTTGATTGAGTGGGTCCGGCTCCTCCTCGTACTCCACAATGTCAAATTGAGAATAGCGGTTCTTTTTTGTGGCGTTTTTGAAGTTGTAAACGGTGATGACCACTGCCATGCCCGTCCAAAAAACGCCGAACAATGCCATCACCGGGGCCATGGATGCCGCAATCACTGTCCAAACAACGCCGAAACCGATTGCAAAAATGCCGAATATTCCGCCCATTATCGAGGGGCCTCTTCCGGGTTTTACACTTTTCATGTCTTTTCTCCTTTCAACTGTTGCTTCGCGAGCACTTTTCCGCGTCGATGGCAAGTACCAGCATCAGCACCTCCAATGCATCCGACGGATGGCGGACATCGATTTCATAGGTGTCGGTGAGGTGAAAAAGCTGCTTGGAGATTGTTGCAATGCTTTCTCCGTGTTCGTTTTGAATGGAATAATCCCATTCAAAAATGCTTCCGTCCACGGACCAACCCTTGCAGTCAACGGAAAATTGGGGGATGAAAAAGGTGAATTCCTTTTTGATGCAACCGATGTATTTTTCGCCGAGATACATTTCAAATTTCGGGAGGAAGGTGAGCACGCGCTCCTTCACCGTGCCGAGCTCGTTGTTGCTTTGGTCATAAATTTTCAGACAATGCCCCCAGGAGAGTTGACCTTTGACAACGTAGACGGTGTCGCCGTCCTCGTTGTAGATGTCGTAGCTGTCAAACCAAGAAAAAAACCGCTGCCTGAACAAAAGCTTCATGTCATTTCCTCCTAAAAGTACGGTACTTTCATTTTATCATGTTCCTTTTTGAATTGCAATAGGTTGCAACAAAAAAACGGAGCAGCCGAAACAGCTGCTCCGCAGTGCGAATTTATTCTTTTTGAAAGACAATGGCACCGTTGTCGACGTTTGCAACCACTCGGTCGCCTGCTTTGATGTTGTCCTCCAGCATTTGCGTGGAGAAGTTGTCCTCAAGCATGCGCACAATGGCACGGCGGAGCGGACGAGCACCGAATTCGCTGTCAAAGCCTTGGTCTGCAAGCAATTGCAGAGCCTCGGGGGACACCGTCAAGGTAACGCCCAACGCTTCAATGCGCTTCAGCACATCCTTCAGCATCAGTTCGGTGATGGACTCGATGTTCTCCTTTGTCAGGCTGTTGAAGATGATGATGTCGTCAATGCGGTTGAGAAATTCCGGACGGAAGGTGGCTTTGAGCGCTTGCATCATTTGACGATGCTTTGCTTCTTCCTCATTTTGCGCACCGTCCTCGGTGGAAAAGCCCAATGCTCTTGTGGAGGACTTCATCAAATTCGCTCCGACGTTGGAGGTCAAAATCAGAACCGTATTGCGAAAATCGACGTGACGTCCCTGAGAGTCGGTTAAAATTCCGTCCTCCAGTACCTGCAAGAGAATGTTGAACACATCGGGATGGGCTTTTTCGATTTCGTCGAACAGGACGACGGAGTAGGGATGACGGCGAATTTTTTCGGTCAGCTGCCCGCCTTCCTCAAAGCCCACATATCCGGGAGGGGAGCCGATGAGTTTGGAAACGCTGTGCTTTTCCATGTATTCGGACATGTCCAGCCGAATCATTGCATTTTGGTCGCCGAACATGACATCTGCAAGTGCTTTTGCCAATTCGGTTTTGCCGATGCCCGTAGGACCCATGAAGATGAAGGAGCCGATGGGACGTTTGGGGTCCTTTAAGCCCATTCTGCCACGACGAATGGCGCGGCTGACCGCTTCAACCGCCGCATCCTGACCGATGACGCGCTCCTTCAGCATGGCATCCAGGTGTAACAGACGCTGACTTTCTTCCTCCAAAAGTCGGCTGACCGGAATTTTGGTCCACTGCGTCACCACATCCGCAACATCCTCCGCGGTAACCGTCAGCGGGGCATTGTCCATGGTGCTGGTCCACGCGCTTTTCTTTTTTTCAAGCTCTCCCTTGACGGCGGTTTCCTCGTCGCGGAGTTTTGCGGCAAGCTCAAAATTTTGCGAGGAGATGGCTTCTTCCTTTTGCCGAGCCAAGCCCTTTGCTTTGTCCTCCAGCTCCTTCAGGTCCGGCGGGGAAGTGTGTGCGGAGATGCGGAGCTTTGCCGCTGCCTCGTCGATGAGATCAATTGCCTTGTCGGGGAGGTAACGGTCGGCAATGTATCTTGCCGAAAGGTTGACCGCCGCCTCCAATGCTTCCTCCGAAATTTTCAGCTTGTGGTGGCTTTCGTATTTTTCACGCAAGCCTTGCAAAATCAGCAGGGCCTCCTCCTTGCTCGGCTCTCCGACGGTGACGGATTGGAAGCGGCGCTCCAGCGCAGCATCCTTTTCGATGTGCTTGCGGTATTCCGCAAGCGTCGTGGCGCCGATGACCTGCATTTCGCCTCTGGCAAGGGCGGGCTTGATGATGTTTGCCGCATCCACCGCGCCCTCGGCGGCGCCTGCCCCGACAATGGTGTGAATTTCATCAATGAACAGGATGATGTTGGGGTGCTTGCGCACCTCCTCCATAATGTTTTTAAAGCGTTCTTCGAATTCTCCGCGGTATTTTGCACCGGCAATCATGCCGGCAATATCCAAGGTGATGATGCTTTTGTCCTTGAGCGATTCCGGAACACTGCCGTTGACAATGCGTTGCGCCAGTCCTTCCACCACGGCGGTTTTGCCGACGCCGGGTTCTCCGATGAGGCAGGGGTTGTTTTTGGTGCGGCGCGACAGAATTTGAATGACTCTCTGCGTTTCATTGTCTCTGCCGATGATGGGGTCGATTTTTCCGTCTTTTGCGGCCTGCGTCAGGTCTCTTCCGTAATTCTTCAGAGCCTGCAGCTGTGCCAGCGCGCCCTTTTGCTGCGTTTTTTCATTGTAGGAGGCGCCGGTGCTTTCATTCCCGTCGCGCCCTGCGGGAAGATTTCCGAGGAAGGTGAGCACTGCTGTGCGCAGCTCGTTGACGGATACTCCCAGCTGCTCCAAAATGCGAACGGCAACACAATCGCGTTCCTCCAGCAGTGCAAGCAGGAGGTGCTCGGTTCCGATGTAGTCTTGTCCGTTCCGTTGAGATTCATAAAGGGAGGCCTCCAGGATGTGCTTGGTCCTGGGAGTCATGTTGGAGGGAGAAACGGAGGTGGGGGAGCCGACGCCGGAAAGCTGTGCAACGGCGTCCTGCACTTTTTCCAGCTCCGCGCCGTTTTCCGTCAGATAGTGGGCGGCGACACCGTCTTCTTCCTTCAAGAGCCCGAGCAACAAATGCTCGGAGCCGATATAGGTGTGACCCATTTCAGAGGCAAATTGCAGAGCCGATTGTAAAACATTTTGTGCTTTTTGCGTAAAGCGATTTGCCATAATTGTTCAATCCTTTCTTCTTAGATAATGCCGTGTTTTATGCTTGTGATGCGGGACACAGCACGCTCTTGATTTTTTGTGCGCGAAGCTTGTCCCGTGTTGCTTCATTGCGCGGCGCTTTTTCGGCAGACAGCGTCAAGGTGGCGGGCATTGCTTCCACCAACAGCGTGTCCAGCTGCTCGTAGGTGATGTCGGTGACCAGCCCCATGGAAATGCCGAGACGAACCTCCGCAAACAGTCGGATAAACTCGGTGGAGGACATCATATAGGCGTTCTTCAGCAGTCCCGCGCTGCGGCAGATGCTGTCTGTCAAACGGTCCAGCGCATCACCCGTAAAGGCTTTGCGTGCTTTTTCTTCGCTTGCGATGATTTGCTTAATGGCTTCTTCAAGCTTTTCCAGTGTCTTTTCCTCGGTGATGCCGAGGGTAATCTGGTTGGAAATTTGATACATGCAGCCTGCACTTCCGCTGCCTTCACCGAAAATTCCGCGAACGGTCAGTCCGATTTTGGAAAGCTGTGCCGCAAGAGAGCCCATATAGCCGCCCTTGGTCAGTGCGGGCAGGAAGAGCATCACCGACGCACGCATACCCGTGCCCAAATTGGTGGGGCAGTGTGTCAGATAGCCGAGCTCTTGACTGTATGCAAAGTCAAAGTCCTCATCCAGACGCTTTTCCACACGGGAGGCATTGAGATATGCTTCCTCCAGCGAAAGCCCCGGCAGAATGGCTTGAATGCGCAGGTGGTCCTCCTCGCAAATCATCACCGCAATGCCGGATTGCTCCTGCAACAGCAGCGCGTGGGGTGCTTCCTTGGAGGCAAATTCGGGACTGACGTAATGGCGCTCCACATAGGAGGTTGCCATGAGCGGTGAAATGTCGGAAAAATTGATTTTGCGAAAGCCGGATGCTTCCAAGGGCGCCGATACCTTTTCAATCAACTCGTTTGCGGCTGCGGTGCTCAATTTGGAAGCAAATGGGTAGCCGTTGATATTTCTGGCAAGACGTACACGGGAGCTGATAACCGTGTCGGATGCGTTTGCCACACTGTTGTACCATGCCATTTCAGTTTTCCTCCTTGCCGCTCTCGTTTTCCATGCTGTGGATTTGGTCTCTCAGCAAAACTGCTTTTTCGTAATCCTCCGCCGCAACGGCCGCTTGCAGCTGTGCCTTCAGCTCCTTGAGCTGTCGGTCGCGTTGCTGCTTTGCACGTTGACGTGCGGGAGCATTGCCGCTGTGGGTGGTGGTTCCGTGAACCGATTGAATCAGCGGTGTCAGCTCGTCGCGAAAGCCATTGTAGCAGTCGGGACAGCCGACTTTTCCTGTTTTTGCAATCTCCGAATAGGTTGTTCCGCAGGTGGGACAAGCCTTTTGCGTGGGCTGAGAGAAGGATGCGGGAATGCCGAAGAATCCGCCGAACAAATTGTCGTGGAAGGCGGAAAACGGATCCGCAAAGCTGCCTGCCAAGGATGTAATATCCTGGAGCTCGCCCTTTTCTCTCAGCTTTCCCGCACATTCGCCGCAAAGGGAATAAGAACGGGTTTTTCCGTTGATATTTTCATTGTAAAAGACTGTTGCGGTTCTTTTTTTACATTTTTCACACAGCATAAAATCATTCCTTTCTATCTCCCATACGGTGGGTATGGGACGATTTGCTATTATTATATCGCTTTTTGTATGCATATTTTGTCGAATTTACGGACAAATGAAAATTCTCTTGCTCCGCCTTCTATCGACAGGACATCAACGACAGCACCAGCTGCTTGAGAATGGAGGCGCGCACCGTTTTTCGTTGAGGAGGAGGCAGAGAGGATAGTGCGGCATCGGAAACGGCGGCGGCACTGATGCGCAGCTCGCGGTCGGTGATGTAGTCATTTTCGTTGAGATTTTTCAAAAACGCCACGGCGGTTGCTTCATCGACGTCGTCTCCCAAAGCAAAGAAGAAATGCATGAGATATTCGTTTTTTCCCATTTCCTTGCGGACAATTCGAATGCATCCGCCGCCGCCGCGACGGGATTCAATCATGTAGCCCCGTTCCGGCGTAAAGCGGGAGGAGATGACGTAGCTGATTTGGCTCGGAACACAGCCGATTCGATTGGCCATTTCGTTTCGCTGAAGCTCCAGGATGCCGTTGCTTTCGTTGAGCATTTCCTCTATCAGTTGAGCAATGTGATCTGTAAGCATTTTTTCCTCCTTCTTTCTTTCTGCACAAATTATACAGCGAAAGTCAAACAAAGTCAAAGTCAAAGAAAGTCAAATATTGAAGGTCAAAGTCGGTGACGGCCATTCTCGCCTGAAAAACTCCTTGTTTTCTCATTTTTTTTGCGATTTTTGAAAAATGAAAATCGGATGAAGGTCAAAAAAGAAAAATGTGAAAAAACAGAGCGTGCTTTCTGCTTTGTTCTTGCATTTTATCGGATGATATGGTAAAATATTATAGGTAAGATGCTTTCAAACGGGATTGCTTGGGAAAGGGAATAATGAAATGGTTTTTTCTTCCTTAATTTTTATATTCGGATTTCTTCCGCTTACCTTGCTGTGCTACTATGTGCTTCCGAGGACATGGCGCAATCCGGTGCTGTTTGTGCTCAGCCTGCTTTTTTACGGATGGGGTGAGCCGGTATATTTGCTGTTGATGGTGCTTTCCATTACGGCGGCGTATTTTTTTGCCTTTTTTATTGAAAAATACCGTGAAACCAGTCCCCAAAAAGCAAAACGCGCCATGGTGCTTTCACTTGCTTTTTCTTTGTCGTTGCTGTTGTTTTTTAAATATTACGGATTTTTGACCGAGAACCTGCAACGCCTGCCGTTCATTCACTTTTCTTTTCCGCAGGCACCGAAGCTTCCCATCGGCATTTCCTTTTATACCTTTCAGGTCATGTCCTATACGATTGACGTGTACCGTCGGGATTGCGACTTACAGAAGAATTACGTCTCTTTCGGGACCTATGTCGTATTGTTCCCGCAGTTGATTGCAGGTCCCATCGTTCGGTATCATGATATTGATGAGCAGCTGAACGAGCGTCGCGAGTCGGTTGCGCTGTTTGCGGATGGCGTGCGTCGGTTTTGCTGCGGTCTTGCCAAAAAGGTGTTGCTG
>CAZWXE010000012.1:0-3096 GCA_964638045.1 uncultured Ruminococcus sp.
ACAAAAGCACTCGAAGCACTGCAGCCGCATCCACCCCATCTGTACAGGCCATCAAGCAGGGGCTTGCCGATGACGGCGGTTTGTTTGTCCCGGAAAGCATTCCCACACTGACAAAGGAGGAAATCGCCTCTCTTTGTCGGGACAGCTATCCGGTTCGCGCGGCAAAAATTCTGTCCCGTTATTTGAGCGATTTTACCTATGAGGAACTGTTGCGGGATTGCACCGACGCATATTCTCCCGACTCCTTTGTTGGCGGAACAGCCCCCTTGGTGCACATTCATGACAACCTCTACTCCCTGGAGCTTTGGCACGGTCCGACCGCGGCCTTCAAGGACATGGCCCTGCAAATCATGCCGCGTCTGTTGTCCTCCGCGCTGAGAAAAACCGGCGAGAAGCGCACCGCGTTGGTGCTGGTTGCCACCTCCGGAGACACCGGAAAGGCCGCCTTGGAGGGCTACAAGGATGTTGCCGGCGTCAAAATCATGGTATTTTACCCCGTGGACGGCGTCAGCCGCGTGCAAAAGCTGCAAATGGCAACGCAAACAGGCTCCAATGTCTGTGTTTGCGCCATCAAAGGCAACTTTGACGATGCTCAAAACGGCGTGAAAAGCATTTTTGCAAGCGAAAAAACCGCAGCCGAGCTGAACAAACGGGGTGCCTTTTTCTCCAGTGCAAACTCCATCAACTGGGGACGCTTGGCACCGCAAATCGTATATTACATTTCCGCCTACTGTGACCTGCTCAACGAACGGAAGCTGACGCTCGGTCAACCCTTCAATGTTTGCGTTCCCACCGGCAACTTCGGTAATATTTTTGCCGCATATCTTGCCAAGCAGATGGGACTTCCCATTGACAAAATGATTTGCGCATCCAATGCAAACAATATTCTCACCGACTTCCTGCGCACGGGTACCTACGACCGCAACCGCGACTTCTATTTGACCATGTCCCCCTCTATGGACATTCTCATTTCCAGCAATTTGGAGCGCTTGCTCTATTTTGTTGCGGGAAGCGAAAAAACCGCCGCTTACATGAAGCAGCTGAAGGAAACCGGAAGCTACACGGTGGACGCGGACGTCCTTGCGCAAATTCAAAAGCACTTTGTCGGCATTTACACCGACGAGGCACAAACCGAAAAAACCATTCGGGAAACTTACCAAAAGCATCACTACCTTGCCGACACACACACCGCCGTGGCCATTCACGCCGCAGAGGAATATTTCGAGAACAGCGGCGACCGCAAACTGACCGTTGTGGATTCCACCGCAAGCCCCTACAAGTTCGCAAACCATGTTTACCGCGCAATCACCGGTAAGGAAGCCCTTTCGGACATGGCCGCGCTCTCTCAACTGTCGCAGGCCACCGGCACCGAAATTCCGTACCCTCTGCGTGCGCTGGAGCAACGGGAGGTTCGTTTTACGCAAGTAATCGAGCGTACCGAGATGGAAAAAGCCATCCTGGAATATTTGGATTCCGACACAGCCGCTTCCGATTAAAAGAAGCCCCATCCGTCGCATGAACGGATGGGGAAACTCCCGCCTTATTGCTCCTTGGGCTTAAAGGTTGCGCACAGCGTCTCGGCGGAGCAATCCGCATCGCGCGGACCTACCGAGATTTCCTTTGCGGTACAATGCGTGTCACAATCGTGATAATAGCAGTTCATGACGTTGCACTTAATTCCCTGCAAGGGCTTTGCTCCGCAGCACCCGTGATTCATCTTTTCGTTCATGTTGAAGCTTCCTTTCTTAATTGCGGAAAAAATGTGTTTGCACCCCATTGGATGCAAAGAGAAAGATTGCTCTCTCACATGCTTTAGTTTTTCCCGATTTTACGGAATTATTCTCACAAAGGAGAACACAATGTCCCTTTACGTCATAGCTGATTTGCACCTTTCCTCCGACGGCTCCAAATCCATGGAAAAATTCGGAAGCCGTTGGACCGATTATATGAATAAAATAAAGCGCAATTGGTCGGCCGTGGTAGGAGAAAGCGACACGGTCATCATCCCGGGCGACATCTCCTGGAGCTTGAAGCTTGAGGACGCGGCAGAGGATTTGCTCTTTTTGGACGCGCTTCCCGGGAAAAAGCTGCTCGGCAAGGGCAACCACGATTTTTGGTGGTCTACCGCCACAAAAATGAAGGCATTTTTTCGGCAAACGGGAATTGAAAGCATGGACATCCTCTACAACAACGCGCACCTGTTGGAGGATTGCGTCGTATGCGGAACCCGCGGCTGGTTTATCGAAGAAGAGCATCAGGTCACCGTCGGGAACACGGACTATACCCGCATCTTCAACCGTGAGCTGCTTCGGCTGCGATTGAGTCTTGAAAACGCCAAGCGGTTGCAGCTGGCCGACGGTCGTAATTTGCCGATTTTGGCGTTTTTACACTTCCCTCCCATCTGGGGAGATTTCATCTGCCGTGAAATGCTCGACCTGCTGCACGAATACGGCGTGAAGGATTGCTACTTCGGTCACATTCACGGTGCGTACTATGCACCTCGCACACAAACCTTTGAAGGAATCGACTTCGTTTTGTGTGCCGCAGACTATCTGAATTTTACACCAATGCCCGTTTATGCGCGGGAATTTTGTTGAACCTTCCAAATTTGGCAAAACCTATTGACAAAACGGCAAAAAAATTATAAAATATAGTCTGTATGTAGAATTATTACTTTCTGTATTTGGAGGACACAAAAAAATGAGTTTGATTAAATCCGAAAAGACCGACAAGAGCCTGTATACTCTTGAATTTTCGGTAGACAAGGAAACCTTTGAAAAGGCCGTTTCCGACGTTTATCGCAAGCAGGTTGGCAAAATTGCCGTTCCCGGCTTCCGCAAGGGCAAGGCTCCCCGTGCCGTCATCGAAAAAATGTACGGCAAGGGCTTCTTCTATGAGGATGCGATTAACGCACTTCTTCCCGATGCGTTTGAGGACGCGTTGAAGGCATCCGAGCTGGACATGGTCGGTCAGCCCGAATTCGATGTGGTTTCCATCGATGACAACGGATTGGTCATGAGCGCAAAGGTTGCCGTAAAGCCCGAGGTAAAAATCGAGGGCTACCTCGGAATTGAGGCGGAAAAGGCAGTTGCGGAG
>CAZWXE010000012.1:3106-24320 GCA_964638045.1 uncultured Ruminococcus sp.
TGGGCGATGTCTGCACCATTTGAGAAACGCCGTCGGTTACTTCAATCTCACGGGAGTTGAAGTAACCGACGGCGTTTCTCAAATGGGCGATGTCTGCACCATCGATTACGAGGGCTCCGTGGACGGAGTTCCCTTTGAAGGCGGCAAGAGCGACGCTTACCCCCTGAAGCTGGGCTCCGGAAACTTCATTCCCGGCTTTGAGGAGCAAGTTGCAGGTCACAAGGTGGAGGAAGCATTCGACGTCAACGTAACCTTCCCCGAGGAATACCACGCAAAAGAGCTGGCAGGTAAAGCAGCCGTATTTAAGACGGTCATTCACAACATCAAGCACATCGAACTTCCCGAGTTGGACGATGACTTTGCAAAGGATGTTTCCGAATTTGACACCATGGATGAATACCGTGCGGATGTTCGGGCAAAAATCGCTAAGAGACATGAAACCGAGGCAGACAACAAGTTTGAGGACGCCGTTCTCGAGGCCTTGATTGAAAAGCTGGAGGCAGAGATTCCCGAAGCCATGTATGTTGCCGAAACCGAGAACTTTGTCCGCGACTACGACAACCGTCTGCGCATGCAGGGATTGGATTTGAAAACCTACTTCCAGTACACCGGCATGAACCTCGACAAGCTCCGCGAGCAGCTCAGACCGCAGGCCGAGAAGCAGGTGAAGCTGAGATTGGCTTTGGAAAAGATTGCGGAAACGGAGAACATCACCGTAACGGACGAGGACATCGACGGTGAAATCAATCGCATTGCATCCGCTTACCAAATGGAAGCGGAAAAGGTTCGTGAAATGGTTCCCGCCGATTCCGTTGCCCAAGACATGAAGGTCAAGAAGGCAATGGAGCTTGTAAAAGAAAAAGCAATCGTAAAGTAACCCCAATGTCTGAACCGGAAGTCGCAATTGCAATTTCCGGTTCAAATTTATATGAAAGAGGTACAATTGAAATGTTTGATGCAAAAAGCTTATCAAATTCCGCTTTGGTGCCGATGGTTGTCGAGCAAACCAACCGCGGCGAACGTTCATACGACATTTTCTCCCGTTTGCTGAATGACCGTATTATCTTCCTCTCCGATGAGGTCAACGATGCAACCGCCTCCCTGGTGGTAGCACAGCTGCTGTTCCTTGAGGTTCAGGACCCCGACAAGGATATCTTCTTCTATATCAACTCCCCCGGCGGTGCCATTACCGCAGGCATGGCAATTTACGACACCATGCAATTCATCAAGTGCGATGTTTCCACCATCTGCATCGGCATGGCGGCAAGCATGGGCGCCTTCCTGCTGTCCGCAGGCACCAAAGGCAAGCGTCTGGCTCTGCCCCACAGCGAAATCATGATTCATCAGCCTCTCGGCGGCGCACGCGGCCAGGCAAGTGACATTCAAATTCAGGCGGAGCACATTCTCCAAACCAAGAAAACGCTGAACAAAATTCTCGCAGAGAACACCGGAAAGCCCCTGGAGGTCATCGAACGCGATACCGACCGTGACAACTACATGACCGCCGAGGAAGCATTGGCTTACGGTCTTGTGGACAAAATCATTACCAAGCGTCCCTGATTTTTTCAAGCTCCCGCAACAAACAATACGGCGGGAAGAAAGGTGAGCCACCAATGGCAAATAATACTACAAACGGCGGCAAAAATTTGCGCCACTGCTCCTTTTGCGGCCGAAACGAGCATCAAGTCGACTTCCTGATTCCCTCCCCCACAGGCGCCTATATTTGCGACTTCTGTGTAGAAGCCTGCAATCAATTGATTTATGACTCCGAAGAAAAAGAAAGCCGCAGCAACCACGGCGAGCTCCCCTCCTTGTCCGAGCTTCCCACGCCGATGCAAATCAAGGCGACGTTAGACCAATATGTCATCGGTCAGGATGCGGCAAAAAAGGCGCTGTCGGTAGCCGTTTACAATCATTACAAACGAATTCTCTCCGCAGAAAAAAAGCCGACAGCCCAAAAAGGCAAGAAAAAGGAAACAACCGATGCGACAACCGAAGAGGATGAGGTTGAACTGCAAAAAAGCAACGTGCTTCTCATCGGTCCCACCGGAGTCGGAAAAACTTATTTGGCACAAACCCTTGCCAAAACGCTTCACGTTCCCTTCGCCATTGCAGATGCAACCACGCTCACCGAAGCGGGATATGTCGGTGAGGACGTCGAAAATATCTTGCTCCGACTGATTCAAGCCGCCGACTATGATATTGAGTTGGCAGAAAAAGGCATCATCTACATTGATGAAGTAGACAAAATCGCGCGCAAGAGCGAAAATCGCTCCATCACGCGCGATGTATCGGGCGAGGGTGTTCAGCAAGCGCTTTTGAAAATTTTGGAGGGTACCGTTGCAAACGTTCCGCCTCAAGGCGGCCGAAAGCACCCCAACCAGGAGTTCATCCCCATCAACACCAAAAACATTCTTTTTATCTGCGGCGGTGCCTTTGAGGGCTTAGAAAAGCAGATTGAAAAGAGAAAGGGCAAGCAAACCATCGGCTTCGGCGGTGAGGTCAAAACCAAAGCGGAGCGCAAAGAAAGCGCGCTGTTCCGTGATGTGGTTCCGCACGACATTGTCAAATTCGGCCTGATTCCGGAATTGGTGGGCAGAATTCCCGTAATCGTTCCTCTGGAGGAGTTGAATCGCGAGGCGTTGGTACGCATTTTGGTTGAGCCGAAGAACTCTCTGGTAAAGCAATATCAAAAACTGTTCCGCATGGACGGCGTCAAGCTGAACTTCAGCAAGGAGGCACTGGATGAGGTTGCCTCTCTGGCACTGGAACGCAACACGGGTGCGCGCGGCCTACGCTCCATCTTAGAGGGTGCGATGGCGGATACCATGTATGAAATTCCCTCTCGGCGAGATGTGGCAGAGGTCCGAGTCACGCCGGAAAGCATTCGCGGAACCGCTCACTGCGAGTACGTGCTGCTTCGCGAGCTTCGGGATGCGGAAAATCCTGCCCTGGAGGCCGGGAAAGCACTTCCGGAAGAAGGAACCGACACGAAAGCGGACGTCTGAACAGCACACTCTCTCATTTGCCTTAGCAATAACAAACGGCACATGCTTTTACAAGCAGGTGCCGTTTGTTATTGCTTATTTGATGATGTTTGTTGCAATTCTGTCCATCGGAACCTCTCTCGGCTCGTAGACATATTCGGTTTTGCCGAGAGTCACGGCACAGCTTGGTGTGAATCCTTCCGGCAAATTCAATTCCTTCAAAATCTCCGGTGCATTCAGCATTGCCATTGTTGCTCCCCAAATGTGGCAAACACCGACGCCGAGCTCGGTTGCGGCAAGCGCCATATTTTGCGCGATGATTGCCGCATTGGAAAACGCAACATTCCTCATTGCTTCCGCAGTCGGCATTTGGACGGAAACTAAAACAAGCATCGGCGCATGATAAAGCGGGTGAACATCCGGCTTGCCGAACATCGCGGCACCTGCCTTGTCAATTTTGCCGAGCAGATCGGCATTTGTAATGACGGTCAAATGAACACTCTCGTACTGGCCCATGCCGACAGGTGCGGCATGGGCAGCCTTCAAAACAGCGTTCAGCTCCTCCGCTGTAATCGGTTCGCCCGTATAGATGCGTACCGACTTTCTGGAACAAATTGCTTTCATTGCGTTCATAAAAAATACCTCCGTTTACGGTTCTCGAAAGGAAACGATGTTTAAAAACAGTTGCTTGAAAACGGCAAAATCCTCCTCGGTTTTCCAAACGGGAAGCTTACGCACCAGCAACAGCGTATCCTCTGGCAGGGCCTTCATGCCGTCGTAATACCGATAAAAATCGGTCTCCGACAGGCGCACGGCATATTCGTCGTACGTCGCTTCGGCTGAAATTTCCACGTCGAATTCGGAAAGAGGAACCAGCCATTCCCGATTATTCAACAAGGTGCTGTACACATGCTCGCTGACAAACCACAGTGCACTCTCTCCCGTCATCAGATAATTTTGCAAATTTTGCGCATCTTGATTGCTTCCCAGCTTTGCACGCTCGTATCCGTCCAAAGAAAAATTTCCGTCTTCATCGGTGAATAAGGCGCGCAATTCATCATCCGTATAAATCGCGTAGGAAGAAAGCGCGCACTGCATTTTCTCTCCCGTCTTTTCTTTCTCCGGAGCATTTGCGGACAGCACCTCGCGCACAGCGAGGATTTCATTTCCGCTCAAGGTTTTTCCCCCCGCATAGGCAACCGCCAAATCGGTTGCTTCTTGTCCGGCACATTGCTGAAAGCAAACCAAAAGTACAATTGCGACAAACAGCACAAGCAAGGTGTGCCATTTGTAGTGATACCAAAAATTATCAAAAAAGCGGTATACCTTGTTTTTTTGAAGGTGCTCCTTCACATCTACCGATCGATTGTCATCCATATATGTAACTCCTTTTTTCAGAAAACGCAGAATGAGGAAAAAGCCTCATCCTGCGTCTGTCATTCTGCCGTTTTAGTCCATGAGACCGGTTGTTACACGCCGGTTCTGGATACCTCCAAAACCTTAAGCGATACGGTTCCGTTGGGAACCTCAAAGGTTACTTCGTTTCCTGCCCGCTTGCCCATCAAGGCCGCGCCAATCGGCGATTGGTCCGAAATCTTGCCCTCAAACGGATTGGACTCGTTGGAGCCGACAAGAGAATAAGTAATTTCCGTATTGATGTTCTTGTTCAAAACCTTCACCGTAGAGCCCAAGCTGACCACACTGGTATCAATGGTGGACTCGTCCAAAATCTCCGCATTTTCAATCAGCTCCTCCAATTCCTTAATGCGGGTTTCGTTTTTCGCCTGCTCGTTTCTTGCTTCATCGTACTCGGAGTTCTCCGAAAGGTCACCGAAGGAACGCGCAACGGCAATATCGTTTTTAATTTTTTCTCTTTCCTCGTGTGTACGGCGATACAGCTCATCTACAAGCTCCTGGTAGCCTTGCTTTGTGTAAATCTGTTTTCCTTTTGTCATGATTCCTTCTCCTTATTTCATATGGTAAAATAAAAATTACGATTGTGTACCGTGCAGCAAAGTAAGTGCCCGCTGCAGCTGCTCATCCAAATTTTGAGGAAGAATGTAGAAATTATATTTCTTCGCATCCTCGCTCAAATCCACCTCAGCGTCCGGAACAATTCCGATTTCGTGATAGGTGATACCGCTCTTGGTAACATAGGCATAGGTGGTCATTTTGATATAACCGGAAAAATCGCCGAATACGGAAAGCGACAAAATCGATTGCATAATCCCCTTGCCGAAGGTGGTTGTGCCGACAACCTTTGCCAATCCGTAATCCTTCATGGTTGCGGTGAATACCTCGGCGGCGGAAGCGGTGTTTTCGTTGCAAAGCACCACCATATTCAAATTGCGGTACATTCCGATTTCGGAAGCACTGACGCTGCAGGAGCTGTAATCGCCGGAAAGCGTCATCGGCTCAACGTAATATTCGGTGGCGGTTTTTCCGTTGCGGTCGATGGATTTCAAAATCAAATCTCCCTGATTCAGAAAGTAGGAAAGCACCGCCCGAATGGATTGCAAATCTCCGCCGGGATTGTTCCGTACATCCAAAACAAAATACTGCACACCTTGCTCCAACAAGGAACGGACGGTTTCCTTAAACTGTACGGGTGTAGTCAAATCAAAGGAGCTGATGTGCACAATGGCCGTGTCGGCTGCCCCTTCGGCAAGCCTGTAACGTACGGACTTCGACACATAACTGTCGCGTTTGACCGAATAATCAAAGCTGCTGTATCCGCTCTCGGTTTTACGAAACACCGAGAAGGAAGCAACACTTCCCTTTTCCCCTTTCATGGCATTCACGGCTCCCGTGTAGCCCAGGGAAGATACGGTTTGCTTTTTCCCGTCCGCAGTCACGCTGTAAATACAGTCGCCCACCGCGATGTCGGTCTCCTTTGCCACGGGAGAATCCTCGAAAATATCGATAATTTGCAATACCGTATAATCCACACCGTCCACCGTAACGGTGTTTTGGATGATGTTGATGCCGACGCCGACGTGGTCTCCCACATTTTCGGAATAAAGCTGCCGATACTCCTCTTCGGTATAGTACTCGGCATAATCGTCGCCCGTAGCCGCAGCATACGCCTTCAGCACCGCATCCATCATAGCCTGCTCATCAAAGGAATCGGCGTAATAGGAATACAAATCCAGTATTGCCGCCACCAATTCCAACTGGGTAAAGCGGTCTCCGTCAATGGCTTGCAGCTGTTCAATCAATTCCTGCTGTTGAAGCAATTGCTCGGAATAATATTTTCTGTCCGAGAGTGCGGTCAACGTATAGGTCACCAGCATCGTCACGGCAACGGTAAGACAGATTGCAAAAGCAAATACGCCACCCGTCAATCGCGATTTCTTCTTTTTCGCACTCCGTTGTCCCGCGTCACCCGCCGAAGCCGTCTGTTCTTCCTCGCTCCAAAGCGGATAATAATCTTTTTCGTTCCAATTCATATTGCGCTTTTTCCTTACTACAGCCCCTCAATTTTTCATGACAATGTCTGAATTCGGCTGATTCTTCCACTTATTATTTTATGAGAACCCGATAGGAGTTATTCAGTCAACTGTCAAAAACAGTACAGAAGCGAAATGCACCTCTCGCGGTTGCATTTCGCTTACAGTGTACAAAGGCCCTATTTAAAACTTGACCGGCTTGGAGCTCAAATACTTCTTTACCATCAACGCAACCTTGAAGGTGATTGCATGCTCAAATTCACGCAAATCAAGGCCTGTCAGCTTGCGGATTTTTTCCAAACGGTAAACCAAGGTATTGCGGTGAACAAACAGCTTTCGGGAGGTTTCGGAAACATTCAGATTGTTTTCAAAGAAGCATTGAATGGTCAACAGCGTCTCACGGTCCAAGGACTCCAAGCTGCCCTTTTTGAACACCTCCTGCAAAAACATTTCACACAGCGTGGTCGGCAGCTGATAAATCAAACGGCCGATGCCCAAATTTTCGTAGCTGATGATGTTTTTCTCGATTTCAAATACCTTGCCGACCTCAATGGCAACCTGTGCCTCCTTGTATGCACGCGCCAAATCCTTGATGTTCTCCACCACTGTGGAAATACCGATGGCAACCTTGGTGTAAAACTCGGAGGAAAGCGTGTCCGCAATGTTGGTAGCAATTTTTTCGACTTCCTTGCTTTCGATGCCCGCTTTGACGCTCTTCACCAAAACAATGTCATATTCCCCGACGCTGATGATATAGTCCTGAGCCTTGTCCGGGAACATGTTTTGCAGCATTTCAAAGGGCATCATTTCGGTTTTGCCGAAGAATTTAATCAAAAATACAATGCGGGATTCCTCGGTGTTAAAATGCAGCTCCTTCGACTTGATATAAATATCACTGGGCAAAATGTTGTCCAAGATAATATTTTTAATGAAGGAAGCCTTATCGTACTTTTGGTCATAGAGGTTCTTAATATTGCCCAACGAGATTGCAAGGAGGCGAGACATCTTCTCTGCCATCTTGTCCTCTCCCTCAACAAACACAATATAATCGGTTTTGGGCCCGCTGGTCATCGCACGGTAGGTATAACCGTTGTTGGTCATCATTTCGCTGGTATAACTCAACTCATCACGGACACTTTGACGAATTTCACCGATTTTTACAAGCTCGGAGCAAGCGATAATCACACCGTTTTCATCAATTACACCGATGATACGGTCAATCGCGTCTTTCATCTGATGAATGACACCTTGAAACAATCTGTTAGACATGTTAAATCTCCTCTATCGTATGCTTAAAATACGCTTTGTTGAAAACCAATATTATTTTACACTATTTTTTGTGGTTTTTCAATAGGTTTTTGAATATTTTTCATAATTTTTTGATTTATTTTATACTTTCTGTATAAAAAAAGACGATACCGATTTTTTGTCCGCTCCGAAAAAACGCAATTACGACATCTCGGTGGCAAAGGAGAGGCAGGCAAGCACAAAGGAGGCCGCCGTCTCGGTGCGCAAAATTCTTTTGCCGAGTCCCACGGGGAGCATTCCGGCTTCAATGGCGCATTTCGCCTCCTCCGGCGAAAATCCGCCCTCACTGCCGATGACCACGGAAACAGTCGGAGTCGCCGTCCCCTGCTCCTTCAAGGGAACCAAACGCTCCCGCAAAACGTCCGACAGCGGACGGGTGCCCTCTCCCTCATAGCAAAAAAGCGGGACCGTGCATACAGACGCCTGCCGAAGCATGGTTGAAAAGGAGACGGTTGGCTCTACGGTGGGGACCGTTCCTCTGCCGCTTTGTTTTGCCGCCTCCAGTGCAATGCGTCGACGCCGCTCCACGCGCTTGTCCTCTGCCTCCGCCTTGACGCGTACCACGCATCGCTCACTTTCGAAGGTGGTCAACGAAGCCGCACCGCATTCCACCGATTTTTGAATGATGGAATCCAGCTTTTCCCCCTTCGGAAGCGCCTGAAACACGTGTGCCGCATAAAAAGGTTCGGCTTCGCTCGGCCGTGCGGACAGCACCTGCGCACGAACGCAATCCGGCAAAAACGCCGTCAATTCGCATTCGTACTCCGTTTTTTGCATATCACAAACCGTGATACGCTCCCCAACCGCCATCCGGAGAGAGCGGGAAATGTGGTGCGCGTCGTCTCCGTTCAGCGTCACCACACCGTCTGTAATTTGACTGTTTTGAACAAAGAATCTTGGCATAAATCCTCCCGTTCCGTCATATGACAACTTATTATAGCATATTTTGAACAATTCGTCAATGCTTTTTTTGTGTTGAATGACAAATGATTTGTAAAAAAAGTCAAAAGCACGTCGCACGGCGCGTTATGGCATCGGGATTTTTTACGTTTCAATGCTCCGATACAGAAAGGCTTCCCCTTACATCCAATCAACACCTCGGCCGCAGAGAAAGCATTGAAAAAATCAGGTGCATGACACGCAAAATGCTGTCATGCACCTTTATTTACGGCTCAACAAAAGAAATAAAAGAGACTTACTTATGAAACGCTATGCACGCCCAGGGCAGCATCGGAATGCTCGGCATCCAATTGATAACGATATGCCTTGCGATACTCGAAGAACTTTTTGGCAACCTCCGGGAACAACGCATAAGACAGCACATCCTCATCCTGCGTCAGGTAAGGAGCGATTTGCGCACGGAGCTCCTCCAGCTCGGGCTTGAGTGCATCGGCAGGACGGTAATCAATGGGCTTCTCATCGCCGATGATTTTTTTGACAAATGCAGGGTCAATGGCAATGGGAGACCTTCCGTATTCCCCTTTGACCAAGCCCTTGAATTCCTTTGTCACGGTTTTGTAGCGCTCGCCCATAATGACATTGAACACTGCCTGCGTGCCGACAATCTGAGAGGACGGTGTAACCAGCGGCGGAAAGCCCACATCCGCCCGCACGCGCGGAACCTCCTCCAGCACTGCCTCCAGTCGGTCGGATTTTCCCGCTTGCGCCAATTGACTCATCAGGTTGGACAGCATTCCGCCGGGCACTTGATAAACCAGTGCATTCACATCCACCTTCAGCGCCTTCGGATTCAACACTCCGCTTGCCAGATACTTTTCTCGAAGCGGCGTAAAATATTCGGTGATGGGCTCCAATGCGGTCAGTGCAATGCCCGTATCGTAGGGAGTCCCCTGCAATGCGGCCACCATCGCCTCCGTGGGAGGCTGAGAGGTTCCCATTGCCATGGGAGAAATTGCGGTGTCAATAATGTCTACACCCGCCTCCACCGCCTTCATCAACGTCATAGATGCAAGACCCGAGGTATAGTGCGTGTGCAGCTGTACGGGAAGCTTGACGGTCTCCTTAATGGCGCGAACCAATTCGTAGGCGTCGTAGGGCTTCAACAGTCCGGCCATATCCTTGATGCAAACGGAATCCGCTCCCATCTCCTCCAGCTGCTTTGCGTAATCGGCATAATACTGTAAGGTAAACACGGGACCCGTGGTATAGGAAATGGCAGCCTGCACGTGTCCTCCTTCCTTTTTGGCGGCACGGAAGGCAACACGCAAATTTCTGGCGTCATTCAAGGCATCGAATATCCGCAAAATATCAATTCCGTTGGCAATTGATTTTTGCACAAAATATTCCACCACATCGTCCGAATAGTGACGGTATCCCAGAATATTCTGCCCGCGGAACAGCATTTGGAGCTTGGTGTTTTGGACCTTATCGCGAATTTTGCGCAATCTTTCCCACGGGTCCTCATTGAGGAAGCGCATGCAGGAATCGAAGGTTGCACCGCCCCACGCCTCCAAGGAATGATAACCGACTCGGTCCATCGCTTCCAAAATCGGAAGCATTTCCTCGGTGGTCATGCGGGTAGCAATCAGCGACTGGTGAGAGTCGCGCAAAACCGTTTCTGTAATTTTTACTTTTGCCATTGTATTGAACTCCAATCACAATTATTAAGCGAAGCACGCCAACAAAACACCTGCCGCCACCGCGGAACCGATGACGCCTGCCACGTTGGGCCCCATAGCGTGCATTAAGAGGAAGTTGGAGGGGTCTGCCTTTTGCCCTTCCTTTTGTGCCACACGCGCCGCCATCGGAACGGCCGATACGCCTGCGGAACCGATTAAGGGATTGATTTTACCGCCCGTCAGCTTGCACATCAGCTTTGCGGTCAGCAATCCGCCCACGGTAGAAATCAAGAATGCACACAAGCCGAGCAGGATGATTAAAATCGTCTCTCCCTTGAGGAAATTCTCCGCTACGGCGGTTGCACCGACGCTCAGACCGAGAAAAACGGTGACGGTATTCATCAGCCCGTTTTGCACCGTTTGAGAAAGTCGGCCTGTGACACCGCACACATTCAGCAAATTACCGAACATCAGGCAACCGATTAAAACCAAAGCATCGGGCACAAGCAAACCGACCACCGCAATCACCAGAATGGGAAACAGCACCTTTTCGGTTTGGCTGACCGGGCGCAGCTCGGTCATTTTGATTTTACGCTCCGATTCGGTGGTCAAAAGACGCATCAACGGGGGCTGAATCATGGGAATCAGGGCCATATAGGAATATGCCGCAATGGCGATGGCACCCAACAGCTCGGGCGCCAGGGTTTTGGTCACCGTAATCGCGGTGGGACCGTCCGCCCCGCCGATCATACCAATGGCCGCGGCCTGCTCGGGAGTAAACACGCCCGACAGCAGAGCGCCCGCAAAGGCCACAAACACAC
This sequence comes from uncultured Ruminococcus sp., assembly GCA_964638045.1. GTDB lineage: Bacteria > Bacillota > Clostridia > Oscillospirales > CAG-272 > UMGS1865. The sequence continues at coordinate 14,251 of CAZWXE010000012.1, forward strand.
CCAACTGAGCACCTGCCCCAATCAACAGGCTTTTCGGGTTGGAAATCAGGGGTGTAAAATCCGTCATCGCACCGATTCCGATAAAAATCAGAGCAGGATACAATCCCGTTTTGACGCCGATGTACAAAATATCCAGCAAACCGCCGTGCTGCAACACATTCAAATAATCAACCGAGCCGGAGGTGATAAAAAATTCGGAATGAAACAATTCCCCACCCGGCAGGTTGGTCAACAGCATACCGACGGCAATCGGCAGCAGCAGCAACGGCTCAAACCGCTTGACAATGGCCAAATAAACCAAAATCGCGACAATTGCCAACATCACAACGGTTTGCCACCACATGGCATCCGCATTCGTAAAAATGCGATAAATTCCGGTAGACTGCCAAAAAGTATTGAAACTATCGAGAAGCCGTTCCATCATTCAATTTCCTTTCACAAAATGAAATGAAATCAAAATCAGTTCATGGTTACAAGCACTGCGTCGACAGCAACCGAGGAGCCCTGTACCGCATCAACCGAAGCAATTACACCGTCCTGCGGCGCGGTAATGTCGTTTTCCATCTTCATTGCTTCCAAAACGCAGAGAACGTCTCCCTTTTTAACCGCATCGCCGACCTTGACGTTCATTTGAACCAAGGAGCCGGGCATGGGCGCCTTAATGGCAACCGCTCCTGCCTTTCCCGTGGGAGTCGTCGGTGCCGCGGGAGCCTGCGGCGTTGCGGGAGCCGCAGGGGCCATGGGCGCTACCGGAGCAGCGGGAGCTACCGGAGCAACATAAGGCACTTGGGTTGCTCCGCCTGCAACCTCTTCCACAACAACATCGTATACAACACCGTTTACCGTAACACGATAATTTTTCATCACACCTCACCTAAAGCCTTTCTTTTTGTTTGTTTTTGATTTCAAATCTACTTTGATTAAAATGTTCTGCGGCCGTTTCCGCGTCTGCGGAAGGAAACCACGCGAAACTCTCCGTTTTCGCCCTGCTCCGCCCGTTGAGCGGCAATGGCCGCGGTGATTGCCGCAACTACCGCTCCTTCATCCTCGTTTGCCGCCAATGCGGCCGCAATGGCAGCCGCGATTGCCGCATCCGACGCAGAGTCCGCGGAAGCAGGTTCATCTGTTTTCCTTTCGGAACTCGATTGAGCGCCGTGAAGCAACCGATGAACAATTTCGATGGCCCCCCAAAGAAGCGCCAGCACCGCAAAAACAGTCAGCATTCCCTGCAAGGTCACAATCCCGGCAACAGAGGCAGACTCACTCAACTCGGTCGCCGCAACAGGCTCGGTCCAAACACAAAATCCATTCATACCTTCAACCTCCCATTACAGCGGAAGGTTGCAGTGCTTGCGGACAGTAACTGCGCCGTTCTTGGTTAACAGCATATAAACCGCCGAGCAAATGCGCTGACGAAGCTCTCCTTCATTGAGCACATCGTCGATGCTTCCGTCCAAAGCGGCCGAAGCCGGAGCCGCGTATTGCTTCACCCATTCTTCCTCCAAAGCTTCTCTGGAGGTTTCTTGGTTGATTTTATCATTCCAAAGGAAGGCAACCGCGGAGGCAGGCGCCATAACGCTGATTTGCGCGTTTGGCATGGCATATACCAAATCCGCCCCCAATGCCTTGCATCCCATCAACGAAAAGGCTGCGCCGTAAGCATTGCCCGTGAGCACGGTGATTTTAGCGGTATCGGCAGAGGCATACGCCATTGCAAGCTTTCCAAGCTGCGCGGCAAGCGGCGCTCCCTCCTCCTCGGGACTCAGCTTGACGCCGACGCTGTCCACCAAGCTCACAACGGGAATAGAAAAGCTGTCGCAAAAGCGAATCAACCTTGCAGCCTTTCGGGCGCCTTCTCCTGTCAGGGCTCCTCCGTGAACCGCACTGTTGTTGGCAACAACCCCGCAGGCGACACCGCCAAAGGAGGCAAAGCCCGTGAGCATCTCCGGGGCATAGTCCGCGGAAAGCTCCAGCCAACTGCCGCCGTCCGTAATTTGCTCCAATATTTCCACGGTGTTCTTTCCATGCACCGCCACACGGCGATTGACGTCATCTCCGTTTTCCTCAATGACCACTCCCTCGGCATTGTTGGAGGGCAGCAGCTCGACAAGCCGCGTCATCAAAGCAAACGCAGACGCTTCGTCCTCGCAAAGCACGGTATTCAGGCCTGTTTTTGCCGTATAATCGGCCTCTCCCACTTCCTTGCCTACCAAGAAAGGAGCGTTGACAAACAGCTTTCCGCTGTCCTTCACCACGGTTACCACGTCAAACAGTGCCGCCACCGTTGCAGCCAAGCCCGAGCAAACACCGCTCACCACGGCATATTGAGGAATCACACCCGAAGCGTCGCTCACCGCCTTCAGCAGCTTTCCGTAAGCCGCCATAACATCGGCACCGTCGCGCACATAAGCCCCGATGCTGTCAAAAACACCGATGACAGGCGCACCGTTCTTTCTTGCCAGCTCGTAAAGTCGAACGATTTTTTCCGCCTGAAGCCTATCAAAAGCGCCTTTGTTGCGGTCGCTGTCCTGCACAAACGCATACACAAGCTTGCCGCGAACCGCACCGTATCCGCAAACGGCTCCCACCGAGGCTCCGTCCGCTCTTTTCATATACGCACCGGTTTCAACAAAGGTTCCGGCATCAAACAAAGCCGTTATTTTCTCTTTTCCAACGGTCATTTTTTCCGCCATAAAAGTATCCTCCGCATCCTTGGGGCCGCAAACAACGCGATATTTTTCAATAAAAAACTATCCTACCCCATTTTAATAAAAGTATATCACGAATTCAAAAAAAAGTCAATCCGTACTTTATTTTGTTAACAATTTTTTCTTATTTTAGTTTCATTGCACAAAAAAACGGAAGAAAAGCGTTCGGCTTTTCTTCCGTTCTCGACACGGGCAATTATTCTTCGGTTACGTAATCCTCGGGCATTGCCTCGGCGGCAGCAGCTGCCTCCTCCAGCAAGGAACGAATGGAAAGGCTGACCTTCTGCTTTTCATCATCGATTTCAATGATGCGAACATCTACCAGCTGACCGATTTCAAGCAGGTCCGAAGGCTTTGCGATTCTTTGCATTGCAATCTGGGAAATGTGAATCAAGCCGTCCACGCCGTCAACGATTTCGGCAAATGCGCCAAACGGCATCATGCTGACAATTTTGACGGTTGCGATGTCCCCTACCGCATACTGAGACTTGAAAATGTTCCAGGGATTGGTCTCCTCGGTCTTGTAGCCCAAGGAAATTCTCTTCTTTTCGGGATCAAAGCTCTTTACGAAAACAGTGATGGGGTCACCGACGGAAACAACCTCCGCGGGAGACTTGATGTGCTTCCAGGAGAGCTCGGTCAGGTGGACCATACCGTCAACGCCGCCCAAATCCACGAACGCGCCGTAGCTGGTCATGCTCTTCACCGTTCCGTTGTAAACCTTGCCGATTTCAATGGAAGCCCAGAATTCAGCCTCCTGTGCGCGGCGAACCTCGCGCTGAACCAAACGGATGGAGCCGATGGCCTTTTTGCCGGGCTTCACTTCAATCACCTTGAACTGAACGGTGGTTCCAACCAACACGCTCAGGTCTCCGTCCTTGGCAACGCCGGACTGAGATGCGGGAATAAACACGCGGTTTGCATTGCAATAAATTACAACGCCGCCCTTGACGGCCTCGGTTACCTTGCCCTCCAGCACGGTCTTCTCTTCGCAAGCCGCAACGATGGACTGCCAGTTTTTGTCTGCGTCCGCTCTCAGCTTGGACAGTTCGGCAACGCCCTCGACGTCGCTGACACGGATGACGAATGCTTCCACTTTGTCGCCGTTTTTGAAGTTCTCGGTCAACTTAAAGTTGGGGTCCTTGGAAACCTGGTCGGCCTTGATGTAGCCGGTTACACCTGTTCCGACGTCCAGCTGCAGCTCAGCGTCCGACACGTGTGTAACGGTTCCGGTAACAACATCTCCTGTATTTAAAGTTAAGCATTGCGTTTCGAGCATTTCTTCGAAATTTTCTTTCATTTCGCTCATGGTTTTATATACCTCCTCTATTTCATTGCGCGGTGTCGATGCACCCGCAACAATTCCGACGTGATGAGATTCGGACAGTGCTCCGCAGTCCAACTCGGACGCATTTGCAATCCAAACCGTTTTGTCGCACGAAAGACGACAAATATCGTACAATTTTGCCGTGTTGGAGCTCTCCCGACCGCCGATAACGACCATAAAATCGCACTGTCGCGCCAGGGTTGCCGCCTCTGTCTGTCTCAATTCAGTCACACTGCATATTGTATCAAAAATTATTGCATTTGTATATAGTTTTTTTAAATTTTTTTGACTTTGTTGCCAATTCACCAAATTATAGGTTGTTTGAGCCGTCAAAATTGGTGTTTTTTTGTCTATTTTGCTACTCTTTCGTTTGGAAAGCTCCGTTTCCAATTCCTCGGCGGAGGAAAAAACGTACTTTTCCCCGTCAAAGCAGCTCATAATGCCCTTGACTTCGGGATGGTCCTGTGCCCCCATCAACACAAAGAAATACTGCTCCGGATCGGCTTCGGCGGCAATTTTATGAATTTTTTTCACATAAGGACAGGTGCAATCCAACCAACGGAAATAGGAGTGCTTTTGGGAGAGCGCCCGCAAGCGGGAAAGCGTCTCCTTCGGACAACCGTGCGCACGCACCAGCACCGTGATGGGATGCAGCTCGTCGCCGGCCTCCACCACCGCGTCCAGTTGCTCGGGCTCTATCACCTCCACGCCTCTTTGTCGCAAGGAGCGGTGATAGGTTTCGTTGTGAATCAAATGTCCCAACGTATATATTTTTTCGTTTTCCTTCGCTTCCGCAATGGCTTTTTCCAAACGGTCTGTCGCCCGCTTGACGCCAAAGCAAAATCCGGCGTTTTCGGCTACGGTAATCTCTCTCACTGCCATACTCCCATCAAAAGGATTTTCCCGTTTTTTGTTTGACAATTTCCAACAATGCTTCCAGGCTTTCCTCCAAACGCATGCCGGAATTATCCAGAACCACGGCATCGGGGGCGGCTACGGCGGGCGCCACACTGCGCGTACTGTCCGCGCGGTCACGTGCGAGCATGTCCGTCAGCACCTCTTCGTAGGTGGTTTGCACGCCCTTTTCGCACAGTTCTGCGTAACGGCGTTGCGCACGGCATTCGTTTGACGCGCACAAAAACACCTTCACATCGGCATGCGGCAAAATGACCGTGCCGATGTCTCTGCCGTCCATAATGACGTCCGTCCTTTCGGCGATTTCACGCTGCGTCTGCAACAGGAAGGCACGGACGGCCGGAATGGCGGAAACCGCAGAGGCATACATCGACATTTCCGGAGTGCGAATGCGGTCTCCCAAATCCTCGCCGTTCAGGCGAACGATTTGCTTTCCGTCCTCATATTGAAGCTCAATATGAACAAAGGGCAACAGTGCCTCCACCGCCTTTGCATCCTTTGGATCCGCATTTTGAGAACGAACGTAATAACCGACCGTGCGATACAACGCGCCGGTATCCACATAAACGATGCCCATGCGGGCAGCCGCTGCCTTGGCAAGCGTAGACTTTCCGGCACCGCTCGGTCCGTCAATGGCAATTTGAATCATAAAAAGAACCTCCGTTCAGTATCGTCCCATAGCGGCGGCAGTGCCTGCCGTATAGGATGTAGAAAAGGCGATTTGCAGGTTGAAGCCGCCGGTGTATGCGTCAACGTCCATCAACTCTCCCGCAAAATAAAGTCCGCGCACCAGCTTGGACGCCATCGTCTTCGGAGAAATCTCCTTCACGCTGACACCGCCGCGGGTCACAATGGCTTCCTCCAACGGTCGAAAGCCCTTCAACGGAATGCGCAGTGATTTTAAACCGTGCAACAGTGCCGTGCGTTCTTCTTTGGTTACGGAGTGAACCTTTTTGCGCTGCTCCAAACCGCAATAACGTAACATCGGCTCAATCATTTTCTGCGGGAGCAAATCATCCAGCGCGTTGATTAGGTCCCGATTTTGATACTTGGCAAAATCCGACCGAATACGCGCGTCCAAGCTTTTTTCGTCCAACGCGGGCTTGAGGTCCACCGTTGCCTCGTAAATACCGTCGGCAATGTCCGAAAGATGCGCCGAGGCGGAAAGCACCATCGGCCCCGTCAGACCGTAGTGGGTAAACATCATTTCCCCGAAATCCTCATATACCGCTTTTCCGGTGGCACATCGCACAATGCGCAGCCGCACGTTTTTCAGGGAAAGCCCCTGCATGGAAGCACACAGCTTCCCGTTTGCCGTCAAGGGAACCAACGAGGGCTTCAACGGCGTCACACTGTGACCGACCTCCCCTGCAAGGCGATAACCGTCACCGTCCGAGCCCGTCACGGGATAGGACTTTCCTCCCGTACAAAGGATTACCGCATCCGCAGTCTCTTCTCCTCCGTCATAGGCAACGCCCTTCACCGCCCCGTCCTCAAGCAGAAGATGCCGGACGCGGTAATGGCGCACCTGCACGCCGTTGCTCCGGCACGCCTCGGAAAGAGCGGAAACAATATCCGCCGCTTTGTCGGACACGGGAAACACACGTTTGCCCCGTTCGGTTTTCAGCGGAACACCGAGACGCTCGAAAAAATCCTTGGTATCCTGTGTCGAAAATGCAGACAGTGCCGCATACAAAAATCGCGGATTGGTGGGCACGTTCGCCAAAAATTCATTCAGGTCACAGTCGTTGGTGACGTTGCACCGTCCCTTACCCGTGATGCGGAGTTTTTTCCCCAAGCGGTCATTTCGTTCATACAGCACCGTCTCCGCACCGTTTTGCGCCGCCGTAACGGCGGCCATCATGCCTGCGGCACCGCCGCCGACCACAATTACTTTATTGCACATTTTGCTTGTCACTCTTGTCGTAAACCTCGTAGTGGTCCCACACCGTCTCCAACGCCCGCAAGCGTTCGGTAAGCTCGTCCTGCTTCAATCTGGAAACCGCCACAATCAGCGCATTGACAATGCTCAGCGGTGCCACCAGAGAATCCACAAAGGACGCCATATCGCTTTGGGCAATCAACAGCTGATCGGCATACCGAGCGATGGGAGAAAGCCTACCGTCGGTCAATGCAACAATATCGGCCCCCTTGCTCTTTGCAAACTCCACTCCGTGAATAATGCTTTTGGAATAGCGCGGGAAGCTGATGGCAATCACGACATCCCCCTTCTCCACACGCATCATCTGCTCCAAAAGTTCCCCTCCGGATGAGGTTTGCACCTGAATGACGTTGTCAAAAATCATGCGAAAATTGTAGGTCAAAAAGCCTGCCAACGTCGAGGAGGAGCGTACCCCCATGACGTAAATGCGCTTGGCGGAAACAATTTTGGAAACCGCATCGCGGAAGGACGCATGGTCGATTTCCTCTAAGGTTCGGCGAATCTTTTCGGCATCCGACAGCAACACCTTTTCCAAAACATCGCCGTCCCCGATGAGCTGATTGGTCACTTCGATGCGTTGAAAGGAGGTAAGCTTGTTGCGAATGATTTCCTGCAGGGAGTGCTGAAACTCGGGGTAGCCGTCAAAGCCGAGCTCTATGGCAAAGCGAACCACCGTAGACTCGGAAACCCCCACCAAAGCGCCCAGCTTGGACGCTGTCAGATACGCAGCCTTATCGTAATGCTCCAATACATATCCGGCAATCAGCCTCTGCCCCTTGGAAAAGGAGGGCAAATTGGCTTCGATAAACGAAAGTAAATTGCGGTTCACAGCAGTGTCCTCCCTCCTCTCAAAAGTATCCCATCATTGCATCATACCGTATTATTATATCGCAAAAACGAAAAAAAGTCAACGAAAAGAGCAAAAATATTTTTATTTTCTTCGAAAAGTGAACTTCAACCTCCGATGCGGGAATTACCGTCAGCATCGACACAGCCGTCATTGCATTTTTTTGAGAGAAGCAATCTTGACTTGCAACCGAATATATGGTATACTTGAACAGTCGAATCGTGCAATCTATCGAATAACATTACAAAGGAGCAGTTTGTAAGATGAAAAAAGCAGAAAAATTATTGAAACAAATGTCGCTGGAGCAAAAGCTCGCTCAAATTTCGCAATATAATGCCGTGTGCTTACACATCGGCGCAAGCGGCGACGTAACAGGTCCCGCTTCGGAATTGAAGCTGACGAAAAGTCAAGTTGCATCGGTTGGCTCGGCGTTGAACTTCGGCAGAGCAAACGAAGTGATTGAAATTCAAAAGGAGCACATCGAGAACGACCCGAATAAAATCCCGATGCTTTTTATGCTGGACGTCGTGCACGGTTACGAAACGATTTATCCCATCCCCTTGGGACTCGGCGCAACGTTCAATCAAGAGATTACCGAAAAATGCTGTGAAATGGCAAGCGAAGAAATGGCATTGGGCGGCGTACAGGTGACATTTGCTCCCATGGTGGATTTGGTCCGTGACCCGCGCTGGGGCAGATGCATGGAAACAACGGGAGAAGACCCGTATTTGAACTGCGAAATGGCACGTGCAATGGTCAGAGGCTTCCAAAAAAGCGGAAAGGTTGCGACGTGCGTCAAGCATTTTGCCGCGTACGGACAAGCCGAGGCAGGAAGAGATTATAATACAACGGATATCAGCGAACGCACACTGAGAGACTTTTATCTGCCCGCCTATAAAGCGGCAATCGACGAGGGTGCAGAAATGGTTATGACGTCGTTCAACATCTTAAACGGTGTGCCGTCTTCGGGCAACAAATGGCTCGTAAAGGATTTGTTGCGTGACGAATGGGGCTTCGATAAGGTCGTCATTTCCGATTATAACGCATTCAGAGAAATGAGAAAGCACGGCTATTGCGAAACAGAAAAGGAGTGTGCCGAAAAAGCCATCGCCGCCACAAGCGACGTTGAAATGATGTCGGCTTGCTATTTGCAAAACATTCCCGCATTGATTCAAGAGGGCAAGGTAACCGAGGAACAAATCGACAAAGCCGTTTTGCGTATATTGGAATTGAAGGAAAAGCTCGGCATGTTCGAAAATCCGTACGGATATGCGAATGAGGAAAAAGGCAAACAGGTTTGGCTTTGCAAAGAAAATCGAGAGCTTGCGCGCAAGGCGGCGGAAAAGAGCGCGGTGCTTTTGAAAAACGAAAATATATTGCCGTTCGATCAAGAGCAAGCGAAAAAGGTTGCCGTCATCGGACCGTTTGCCGATAAGGTTATGCTGGGTGCATGGCATTGCCACGGCAAGGAAGAAAACGGCGTCAGCGTGGCACAGGGCGTCAAGAGCCTGCTTCCCAACGCAACCGTTACATGCGTGGCAGGCTGCGGAGCCGGTGTCAACGAAACAAATTGCGACAGCATCGCGCAAGCAGTGGCAGCCGCAAAAGAAAGCGACTGCGTAATTCTGTGCGTCGGAGAAGCCTCCGATATGAGCGGCGAGGGAATGTCGCGTGCGGAGCTTCGTCTCAGCCCGGCGCAAAAAGCACTCATCCGCGAGGCCACCAAAGCAAACAATAATGCCGCAGCGGTGTTGTTCTGCGGAAGAACGCTCGTGCTGACGGACATCATCGGGGAAATGCCCGCTTGCATGGTTGCATGGCAACCCGGAACGGAGGGCGGCAACGCGATTGCAAATTTGTTGTTCGGTAAAGTGAACTTCAGCGGCAAGCTGCCGATGGGCTTCCCGCGCAGCGAAGGACAGTTGCCCACCTCGTACAACATTTACCGCACGGGCAGACCGTGGGAAGGACCGTATTCAACCTGGTATCAAGATATGCCGAGAACACCGCTGTTCCCGTTTGGATACGGGCTGAGTTACAGCGCATTTGAAATTTCGGATGTAAAAGCCGATCAAACGGAAATCCACAGGGGTGAAACACTGAACGTGACGGCAACCGTGAAAAACGTCGGCAATGTAACAGGCGAGGAAACCGTTCAGCTGTATCTTTGCGACGATTACGCATCGCTCGTTCGCCCCGTAAAAGAGCTGAAGGGATACCAAAAAGTAACACTGCAACCGAACGAAAGCAAAACCGTTTCGTTTTCGATTACCGAGGAAATGCTGAAATTCTGGTCGGCAAACGGAAAATTCGAGGCGGAAAGCGGCTCGT
>CAZWXE010000013.1:0-24182 GCA_964638045.1 uncultured Ruminococcus sp.
GTTCGATTCTCGCTGACGCTCGAATTTCGACTACGCTCAGAATGACACGGGCGGGACTGAACCTTTGTGTCACCCTGAGCCAAGGGCCGAGCCCGCAGTCGAACCCGCAGGGCGATGCGTAGCATCGGGGTCTACTGTCGTTCTTCGCCCGCTCTGTATTTTCATTTTCCAACATGACCGTCTCCGACGGCTTTGGTGCCATCTCTTCGGACCGGAGAGACGTTTTGCCGGGCTTCTTTCTTCAAGCGGGGGCTGGCGCAAATGCAACCGACACGCATTTGAGGCAACCTCCCAAAATGCGCCATCTGAAAAGTGCCAGACAGTCAATCGATTCGAAGCTCCTTCCCGTTGAGGATCGCTTGCATCAGGCGATCGCCGTCGTAGGTGAGCTTGAGGGAAAAGAACGGGCAGGGCTTGCTCAACAGCTCCAAAAAGATGCGGTCGCCCTCCCACATCGGCAGCTTCAGCAGCTCATGCTTGTCAATCCAAGCCAACTCTCCCTCAGTGCATTCAATGGGGGTGCCGGCCCAATCGGTGCAAAGAAAAAGATGCATGTATTCACAGGCTCCGACGCCGTTTACAAAAGTAACAATGCCGCGGTATTGAAAATCGGTCACGGTAAAGCCGGTTTCCTCCCATACCTCCCGCAGCATGCAGTCCTCGGGGCTTTCGGCAATCTCGAATTTCCCGCCGATTCCAACCCATTTGTCGTGGTTGGGGTCGTTTTTCTTTTTGGTGCGGTGCAGCATCAGGTATTTTCCGTCTCGTTCCAAATAGCAAAGCGAGGTCATCATCATGTCGGGGTGTTCTCCTTTTGTCGATTTTTGCGCAGTGCTTTCAGCTCTGCCTTGTGTTCTTCGCTTACCTGAAAGCTTTCCAGTGCCTTTTGAACGGCCTTTTGCCAAAGCCATGGAGAGAGCCTGTCCTCGGTAAAATAGGGGACGGTTGCTTCGTATTGCTTTGCCAATGCCATGCTGAAAAGCCATGCCTGCGCCATGCGCACATAATAATCGGAAGGGCGGACATCCAGGCTCCATTCCAACAGCTCCGGGAAAAAGGCGTCCTCTAAAAATTGGGAAAGCAATCGAACCAAAGCGAATCGCACGGTAAAGGGTGCGTCGCTTTTCAACCAACGGTGCAGGTGTACGGGCAGTTGCGCGCGATGCGTGTGAAATGCCTTCGGACAGAGCATGTCGCAGGTTGCCCAATTGTCTACATACGGTAAAAAACGCTCGACGCGCTCCAACGCACGGTCAAAATCGGTTTCCAAGCACAACAGTGCGGCGTGCAGATTGTTTTCGTCATGGTACGAATGAGGGAGCGCGGAAAGAAACGCCTCGGCTGCCTCGGTGCCCGCGACGGAGGATGCGTAGCGCCGCAACGCGGGGGAGCGGACGCCGAGCAGATGCTCGCGCGGCAGGGTAGGCAACAATTTAGCCTGGAAGGCAGCATAGCCCTCCTCTCCCATGGAGAAAAGGGCTGTGCCTATTGCATTGCTTTGTGCCATTACCGCGTTTCCAAATCCGCCCAAATCATGGTGTGGTCGGAGTGGTCGACTCTGTCCGACGCTCCTTTGGCGGTCAGCGTGTACTTTGATGTGTAGATGATGTTGTCAATGGGATGCTGCTGTGCAAAAGAGAGCAGAGGAGATGCGCTGTCGGAAACCAGATGTGCATCGGGCAGAACGGTCAGCTCCTCGAAATCGGAGGTGTTGAAGTCGGCGGTGAGAATGTAGCTTTCGTGCTCGTTCAAAATGAGCTTCAGCTGCTCCAGCTGGCGGGTGCGAATTTCCTTGTTTTCAAAGGAAACGTGTGTGTTAAAGAAATGAACGGTTTCTCCGTTGACGTCGATGACGGCATGTCCGCAGGAGCGGGGCTCATAACCGTCGGAAACCAACGGAATGACCTCGTAGCGGAGGATGGGGTGCTTGGAGAGGATGGCAGTGCCGTACTGACCGCCCTTGCCGAAATCCAATGCACGGATGAAAGCGTAATAAGGGTAGCCGGATGCCTCGGAGATGAGCTTCATGCTGTTCTGATTTTTGCTGCGGGCCGCAAAGAGGTCTACCTCCTGAAATCCGCAAATGTCCAGACCGAAGTCGACAACGTCCTTTGCAAGGACGGAAAAATCGTGGTTGACGTCTACCCCGTTGTGAATGTTGTAGCTGCCGATTCTGAGTTTCATGGTGTAAGCTTTCCTTTCTTTCGGTTATTAAAGTGCCATTAAAAAGTGTGCCAGGCGATGTGCGAGAATTTCCGCGCCGGCGTCGTTGGGATGCAGCCCGTCGGGCACATAACGCTCGCGAATGACGGGGAGCTGAGGCTGCAAGCCCGATGATTTGTACAAATCCAGAACAGGGAGGGAGTAATATTCCGCCACCTCGCGGATGATGGCAACGTAGCCGGAGAGGGGAAGCTTTCCTGCCTGCTCCTCCACCGCACGGTGCAGGGGCGTCATGAACACAATCGCGGATGCGGGGAACCGCTCGAGGATGGTTCGCATCAGCGTGTGGCATGCGCCGTAGAAGGTATCGGGGGTGCGGTCGGCGAAGCAACCGATTTCCGCATCGCCGTGACCGAAGTCATTGGTGCCGCCGAACACCACCACAATGTCGGCGTCGGCATCCATTTCGCAAACGCGTGAGCAGAAGTCCAAATCGAAGCGCGGATTATCCACCGTGGGCTTGTGCTGACGGGCAAAGCGGGTGCCCGAAATGCCGTAGTTGCGTACCTCCGCAACGCCGTATTTTTCTTTGAGTACCGAGGGGTAGGCCTTTTCAATCGATGAAACGCCGACACCCTGGGTAATGCTGTCACCTAAAATGTTGATTTTTTTGTTTTGAATTTCCATAAAGAAGAAAACCTCCCTTTGTCGTTGCCACCATTATAAACCCGAAGATTCCTTTTGTCAACCTTGTTTTGCAAAGCGCGGTGCTTTTTTGTCGAAATCTTTTGCGCCAAAGGATTGACAAATGCGACGGTAACTGATACAATGAAGATGAAAGCGGAAGGTTGCCCTGTCGGCATATTGATTGTGCGCACTCGGACTCCTGAACCCCTAGCAAACAGATGAGTATGAAACGCACAAAGCCATGGAATTTTCCACACCGGTTTTGTGCGATTTTTTTATTTTTGAAAGGAGAATTCATCATGAAGAACGGTCGAAAAGCGTCATTTTTATGTGTCATCCTGTGTTTGGTGATGCTCTTTTCACTCGTCTCCTGCGAAAAAGAAAAAGAGCCGGAGCCGGAAAAGGAGAGGCGAATTGTAGGCTATCAGGTGTTGGAAACGGGGCTGTTTGACGTTGCCGATTTCGGCAACCACGTCGATGAGGTGGAGCTGTGGAAATCCCGCGACATCGATGACGCGTTCGCCCCCGAGCAGTTGAGCATCCGATTCAACGGCAGCACCTACACGGGCACCTATCGAAGAACGGCCGTCGAATATCCCGACATTCATCCGTTGCGTTATTACGCATTGGAAAAAGGTTGGTTTGCGGTCAGCAAGGAAACGGGCAAGCTGACAAAGCTTCTCGTCGGCGATGTCGGATACAAGCTTGGCCCGGCTCCCACCGAGGAGGAAGTCATTGCCATTGCAAAAGGACTTGCCGCCGATTGCGATGTGGACCTGAGTCCTTACTCGGTGACGGTGTCAAAAAGCGACAAAAGCTATGATTTTCATCATCAAATCACCTTTTACCGCGAGGTGGAAGGAATTCGCACCAACGACTCGGCTTATTTTAAACTGAACCGAAACGGCGAATTGGAATTCATGAGCATGGGGGATATCGGAAGCTTTGAAGGCGTCGGTACGCACGGATGGGATATTTCCGCTGTCGAAGCCGCCATCGAAAAAAAGCTGGACACCGTTTACCAAAACAACCCGTGCCCGCGCACGCAACACTCGCGCGAGGATGTGATGCTCCGTTGGACCGACGGCTCGCTTGCTTTGGTAACCGAAATTGATTTGCGGTTCCAAAATGATTCGTGGCTCCAAGACGAAGATGCTGCATATTACACCGGCTTTGTACGCCTGCTTGTTCTGCCCATTTACGAGGAATTACCGTAAAACAACCATCCGAATGGTGTAAAACCCATTCGAGGAAGGAGCGTTGTGATGAACCTGACAATTCTTCCGTGTTTCACCTTCTTTCAACGTGCAATGCCACTCGCCTTCAATCGGGAGCGGCTCTAAGGCATTCGGCTTTAGAGCCTTCTGGACAGCAAACACACAAAATGAAAGGAGTTTACAGATGTTAAAAAGCAAGAAAAAAGTAATCGTTTGGTTTTTAATTGCCACAATCATTGTGCTCAGTACCCCAATTACCGCATCGGCATCTGCAATTGATACGGAGCAAGTAGCATATATTAACAATAGTGCATGGAAGTCATATTTGCAAAACAATGACGGAACTGCGGATAGTACCGCCGGGTTGATTTCCGCATTGGGTGATACAATTCGGTGGACCATTACTCCGCTTTCCGACGGAACGTGCACCATTCGCTCGGTGTCCAATCCCAATCTGTATTTGGCAGGCTCCGCAAGACAATACGGTACCGATGTTCGCCTCCTTGACCTTCCGACCTCAATTGCATGCAAGTGGGAGATTACATTGGCTCCGGATGGCAGTGGATGTTTGATTAGAAACGTGTACACCTCAAAATATTTAAACATTGACTCCGCCGGAACACTCAAATGTTATAATAATTTGCATGACGTCGGAACCGTTTCGTATGAACGCGAAGTTTGGAGAATTGCAGAAGGAGCCGAATTTTACGGAAATGACAGTTCCTATACTTATCGTGAGCTTCCCTCCAATTTTACTTTCAAAACCTTGGTGATGTTTTCCGGAGATTCGGGAATTATTCCGAAGCCATCCAACGCATTCAAAGATGTGCTGTGGTCAACGGCCGATGAATTTTCCTTTGCCTATGAAAGCAATGACAGATTCAGTATTGATTCATCCACCGGTGCCTTCACTGCCACTTCGGTTTCCGGCCTATATTTTGCTCGCATCACGGCAACACATTTGGTTACGGGGCGCACCGTACAGCTTGAGTTGGTAATCAATCCAGTTTGTGTGGGTGTTGGAATACCGGACGACTCGGGTGGACACGACCATTCCTCTGCCTTGTACGCGATCGAAGAGCATTTGCTTAATTGCGGTTATTCTCAAATGCAAAAAATTGTAAGGAATCGTACCGTAGGCGAAATAGACGCTAATTTGGATAGCGCAATCATTAATGTCTTTGTTAGTCGCAGTCATGGTGGAATTGTCCCAGATGCAAACGGTAACGCCAACGGAACCTGTCTGTTTTTGAATCAATCATCTTCAGTCGTATATTCCAGCAACAGATCAATACGAACATTGGAACTTTCCAATCTGAAATTAGCAGTATTTGTCGGTTGTAAGACGGGAGCAGGTGGAAGAAACGGCAATAATTTGCCGGCCGTAGCTGTTGAACAAGGCGCTATGACGGCAATTGGATTTGAGGAAGACATTCCGTGCAATCAATCAAACATGTGGACAGTAGCTTTTTTTGAGCAATTAGCTTCCGGAAAATCGGTATCTGCCGCATGTAAAGAGGTGGCTTCCTTGGAAGAAATTACCAATGCGTCATTGGAAAGACCCGTAATATGTGGCTATAAGTATAGCCGGTTAACTTCTGATTGAAAGGAGAAATCAATATGAAATTTTCAAAATTTTTGTGCATTGTTTGTTGTCTGTGTTTATTGGCTTTATTACCATCCTGCAAAGAGCCATTGCCTAAGCAAAATGAAGAAACCACGGCACTTTCGACCAAACAAGTGGCGGGCTATCAAGCATTTCTTGTCGGAGGAGCGTCGGATTCCGCCGGCGATGTGGCAAATTCTTCGGAATACGACCTATGGCCTATCGAAGAGCAAAATCCACATCAGGATGCCTCCGCTCCACGTGAATATACCGTCTTGTTTGACGGAAAGGAATATACGGGAACTTACAGCAGGACCGAACTAAGCGCTCCGAGAACCTATAAGGTTCACAAATATTTCAATTTTGATGAAAGATGCTCGTTTTCCGTTCATGCACAAACAGGAGAATTGATGTATATCAATTTGCCCACTTCCTTAATCAAACCGTACCCCGTTGACAAAGAGAAGTGCGCGGAATCCGCAAAAAGCTATGCCGCAAGATACATTGATTTAAACACGTACCAAACCGAAGAAATTATATATGACGAAGGCGGAGAATATTTTTACTCATTAAGATTTTACAGAGAAATCGGCGGGTATCGCACGAATGATATTTTGCGCATTTCCGTCAACGGAAGCGGCGAAATTGTTACCATGGAGCAATCCATGCTGGGAAGCTTTGACGGTGTTACGGACTTTCCGATTGATGAACAATCAGCTTCTGCGACTTTGGAAAGCAAAATCAATGAGACTTTTCAGGGAAATACCGATTACAAAGGCAGTGAGGTATCTTTTGTAAGGCTGATTCGTCTTCCGGACGGCACCTGCGCACTTTTCTATATCCTGCAAAATGAATTTGACTCATCGGCAGTTCATTCCCATGAGACTTTTTCACAATATTTGGTAGTTCCCGTCTATGAGGAAGTAACCGAATAAACCCATTAAGGGGGCTGCCGCAAATGCGCATCGGTTGCATTTGCGACAGTCCCTGTTTGCAAGAAGAAGCGCGATAAAATTGCGAGTGTTGGGAAAGGTGGCGGCGCAGCCGTCGGAGAGGGTGAATAGAATACAGACGAACAGCCGGCAGTAGACCCCGATGCTACGCATCGCCCTGCGGGTTCGACTCCGGGTTGCGCTCTCCGCTCAGGGTGATACAAAAGCCCAGCCTGCCGTGTCATTTTGTTTGAAGTCGCACATTCCCGCCGTGTCATTCTGAGCGAAGGAAGTCGCCTGCGACTTCCGAAGTCGAACTTTTTCGTCCGAAACGGACGAAAAAGCGCGAGGCAAACGCGGAGCGTGGCCGAGCGGAATCTCGGCGGGATATTTTCGGCTTGTAATTTCGCTCCCTTGTTTAAAGGGATGGTGTCATATGTCGCAAGCGACAAGCGACGAAGAACTATGAAAAAGAAAAAAATTCGCAACCAAGAGGCTGGCGACCAATGGTCGCCCCTACACGAAACTTTGAAATTTAACTTTCGAACCGAGGTGCGGAAGGGGGGCTTTGTAACTCCTCATCCACCGCTTCCGCGGTCCCCCTTCTCCCGCAGGAGAAGGCAAAAATGGACCGAACAAAAGCCAATAGTAGACCCCGATGCTACGCATCGCCCTACGGGTTCGACTGCGGGCTGCGCCCTCCGCTCAGGGTGACACAAAAATGTTGCCGCTTCCGCCGTCCATTACACAAGGAAACTATTCAAAACAACGAGCTTTCCGTTTCGGGACGAGAATTCCGCAAAAAAGCGCATGGAACGGTTGTTATTTTTTACAGGCGTTCGGCCGTTATTTTTTACGGTCCTATTGACATTTGTCCCCATATTTGATAAAATAAAAAAGGTGTAAGCGGCGATGGCGTGATTTGAAATCATGCAAAGCACAACCGCGCCGTTGATGCAACCGTGAGACGGGACCTATGCGCATTTCATCATTGTTTGAGCGCGCCGCGCAGAGCACGGCGCTTTCAATAAAAGACATTTTTGATTGCAGGAGGATTCAAATCAAATGAAGCTTCAGTCGAACACCCAAACCGTCGGCTATTTGCCGGACGAAAAGCCGACATTCATCAAGCTGCTGCTGTATGCAATTCAGCAGGTGATTGTCATGTTTCCCGCAACGGTTACCGTTGCATTGATTACGGGATTTCATGTTTCCACCACTATTTTCGCAAGCGGTCTCGCAACCCTGTTTTTCATCATCATCACAGGCAAAAAGATTCCCCTGTACTATGGCTCCAGCTTCGCCTACCTCACGGCCATCTCCAGCATGTGCGCTGCCGAGGGCTTTGAGAAGGTCAACGGCATTCTGCCCACGGAGGCCATTCAATACGCACAGTTTGGCATCATTCTTTCCGGCTTGGTTTCCATTGTTGCCGGCATCATCGTGCGCTTCTGCGGACGTGACGCGGTGGAAAAAATTTTGCCCGCGTCCATTACGGGTCCGGTTGCAATGATTATCGGTATTACATTGGCGGGCAATGCCCTCGGCGATGCCATCCCCAATGTGGCCGAGCCGACGGCCAATTCCGTTGCTTGGACGGTTGTGGCACTGGTGACCTTGCTTTCTACCGTTGTTTACGCAAAGTACCTCAAGGGTCTGCTTGGCCAGCTGCCCCTGCTGTTGGGTGCACTCACCGGCTGTCTTGCCGCGGGCGTGTGCTACTTCATCAACCCGGAGGGTCTGAATCTGTTCCGTACGATGCCCGAGCAGGCAATCAACGCTTCTTTGTGGAAGCTGGGCGACGGCTCCATCTTCGCCGTTCCCGCATTCTCGCTCCCCAAGGCCTCCTGGACGGCTGTGGCGGCAATCATGCCCATTGCAATTGCAACCATTCCCGAGTCCACCGCACATATGTACCAGCTGGACATCTACGTGCGTGACGTGGCCAAGAGAAAGGGCAAGGAAATGAAATATAACCTTGTGGATATGCTGGACCGCAACCTGATCGGCGACGGTATTTGCGACATGATTTCCGGTGTGGTCGGCGGACCTGCCGGCACCAACTACGGCGAAAACATCAGCACCATGGCAATCACCAAGGTGTTCAGCGTGCCTGTTTTGGCGGCTGCGGCAATTATTGCAATGGTGATTTCCTTCTTCACTCCCCTGATTCAGGTGATTTACGGCATTCCGCTTGCGGTCATCGGCGGCCTGGAAATTTATTTGTTCGGTGCCATTGCCGCACAGGGCATTGCCATTATGATTGACAAAAAAGTGGACATGTTCTCCTCCAAAAACATTGCGGTCATCGCTTCCATCATGGTCATCGGTGTTGGCGGCAACTACGCGTTCGGCGGCAACATTCCGTTCTTCGGCATTCAGGTTCCCTGCATTGCGGGCGCGGCAATTTTCGGTATTTTGCTGAACCTGCTCTTGAGCATCGGAGATAAGAAGGCCGCAAAGGCAGCCGACGCCGAAAACGCAGACCAATAATTTTCAGCACACAAAAGCAGAGGTTTCTTCTGCTTTTGTGATTTTTACCGGATGTGCTATTTCCAAACGAGGTTTCCATGATTCATTTATTAAAGAAACAATCCCCCGCGCGCATCATTGCTCTGGGATTTCTTGCGGTCATCCTCATCGGGTCGTTGCTGCTAAGCTTGCCTTGCAGTATCAAAAAAGGGAAGCACGTAGACTACATTGACGCACTTTATACCTCCACCAGCGCCGTTTGCGTGACGGGACTGATTGCGGTGGACGCGGGAGACAATTTTACTCCGTTGGGGCAGTTTTTCCTTGCCATGCTGATTCAAATCGGCGGCTTGGGCGTGACGGCCGTCGGCGCGGGCTTCATCCTTGCCATGGGGAAAAAAGTGAATATGAAGGGACGCACCGTTATTCGGGAGGCAATGAACTTGGATTCCGGCAAGGGCGTGGTGCATTATCTCAAAAGCGTATTTTTGACTACGTTGGCTTTCGAGCTTGTCGGCGCGGTGTTGAGCTTTGCGGTGTTTGTGCAAAGCTATCCGCCTTTGCAGGCGGCTGGAATCAGCCTGTTTCACTCGGTGGCGGCGTTTAACAACTCGGGCTTCGATATTCTCGGCAGTGGGCAAAACCTCATTCCCTATCGGTACAACGTGCTGTTGAATTTGGTTACCTGCGGGTTGATTTTTTTCGGCGGAATCGGCTTTTTGGTGATTCGCGAGATGCTGCAAAAAAAATTCCGTTGGAAGAGGTTCTCCATGCATACCCGCGTGGTGCTGTCCTTCAGTGCAGTGCTGACTGCCGTCGGCACGTTGCTGTTGCGTATTACCGAGGACGGCATCGGCGTTGGTTGGCTGGAGGCGTTCTTTCACAGCGTGTCCGCCAGAACCGCCGGCTTTTCCACCGTGAGCCTCGGCTCCTTTTCGGATGCGGGGCTTCTGGTGCTGACGGTGCTGATGTTCATCGGCGCATCTCCCGGCTCTACGGGCGGCGGAATTAAAACAAGCACCTTCTTTGTGCTGTTGCAGGGAATCAAATCCGCGGCAACAAACAAAAGCGAAAAGGGCTTTCATTATGCGGTCCCGCAGGATGCGTTTCGCAAGGCGGCGGTCATTACCCTGATGGCACTGCTGTTGGTGCTGTCGAGCACCTTCCTGCTGTTGCTTTTGGAGCCGGAGCTTCCTTTGATGGACGCACTGTTTGAAATGGTCAGTGCCTTCGGAACGGTGGGGCTTTCCACCGGCATTACGCAAACAATCGGTGTCGGCGCAAAGCTGCTTTCGATTTTGATGATGTACATCGGCCGACTCGGACCGATGACCATTGCCACGCTTTGGTATTTCAACAAGGGCGAACGGGTGTCGTATCCGGAAGGCAACATCACAATAGGTTGATTGGAGGAAAAAGATGTTTCGCAAATCAAAAAAGGAAAAGGATACCTACGGCATCATCGGCCTCGGAAGATTCGGCTCCGCGCTGGCCTTGGAGCTTGCCGATGAGGGAGCCGAGTTGGTTGTTTTGGATAAGGACGAGGAAAAGGTGCGCATGCTGCGGGACTACACCGAAAATGCGTTTGTCGTTCGAAGCTTGGACAAAAAAAGCCTGGCGGAGACGGGGATTCAAAACTGTGATGTGGCGGTTGTTTGCATCAGCGAGCAAATCGACACCTCCATTTTGACCACCCTGAATCTGAAAAGCTTGGGCGTCGGAAAGGTCATCGCAAAAGCGTCCAGTGCCGAACACGGTGAAATTTTGGAAAAGCTGGGCGCCGAGGTGGTTTACCCCGAGCGCGATATGGCACTGCGCCTGGCGCATCGGCTGGAGGCGGCAAAGGTGTTGGATTTTGTCCAGCTCAGTGAGAGCGTGAACATTTCCAAAATGATGGTTCCCGAAAAGATTGTCGGCAAAAGCGTAATGGAGGTCAACTTCCGCAAACGCTTCGGAAGCAACATCATTGCCATTGAAAACAACGGAACGGTGTCCGAGAGCGTTCGCCCGGATGACCTGTTTCAAAAAAACGATATTTTGTATGTTTCGGGAAATAAGGACGGCATGAGCAAGCTGTTGGCTTGGGCGGAGGAAAAAAATGCGTAACGAAAATCGACTGCTTTCTTTAACGGTATTGCTTTTGAAGGGTGTGCTGGTGGGCTTCGGTGCCATCCTTCCCGGTGTCAGCGGCGGCGCACTTTGCGTTGCATTCGGGATGTACGGCTTGATTCTGGAATTGCTTTCCCACCCCTTTCAAACGCTCAAGCAGCATTGGCTGCGCCTCGGCGTATTCATTTTGGGCGGTGGAATCGGTTTTATCGGCCTTTCGGGGGTGGCAAGCTGGCTGTTGGCGCTGAATGAGCAGGTTGTTACCTGTGTGTTCGTCGGTTTTATTTTCGGCACGGTGCCCGAGCTGTGGCAGAATGCCGGCAAGGAGGGCAGAGGAAAGGGCTCTTATCTTTCTCTTGCAATCGGCTTTGCGGTGATGCTGACGGTGTTGCTGTTGTTGACTAATTTGACCGGCGCACAAATGCAAACGGGCTTCGGTGCGTATTTGTTTTGCGGAGTCATGTGGGGATTGAGCTTCATCGTTCCGGGTTTGAGCTCCTCCACGCTGCTGCTGTTCTTCGGCTTATATCAACCAATGATGGACGGAATTTCTCAGCTTTCGTTGGCGGTGCTCATCCCGTTGGCTTTGGGCGCGGGTGCTTGCGTGCTGCTGCTGTCGCGCGGTGTCAAATGGCTGTTTGAAAAATGGTATGCGATTCTTTCGCACACCATTCTCGGCATTGTATTGGCAAGCACCGTTTCCATTTATCCCGTCGAAATGGCGAAAAAGCCCTCATCCCTGCTTCTCAGCATCGGCTGCATTGTCGGCGGATTTGTGTTCTCTTATCTTGCAAGCCTGCTTTGTGCGAAATTGGAGCAGAAGGCGGAATAAAACGGCGAGCTCTTTTCAAAGAATCGCCTTGAAAAAAGCAGCGCAACCGTGAAGCAATTACGGTTGCGCTTAAATTGTAGACCAAAAGAAGATTTTTACAATTTTTAAAAAATCGCTCTCGTGCGGGAACTTCTTGAAAAAAATACTTGCATCGTTCTTTGAATTGTGATATAATTTTTCCGTCAGAAAAATCCAATGAGAAAAGAGGTATTTTCCATTGAGCATCCGTGTTGGAATTTACGGTTACGGCAATCTCGGCAGAGGAATTGAAGCCGCCATTGCTCAAAACAAAGACATGCAGCTGTGCGGCGTTTTCACCCGCCGGCCACCCTCCTCCTTGCAGTTGCGCACACCCGGCGTGCCGGTGTATGCTGCCGCAGAGGTGGAAGCATTCAAGGGGAAGCTTGACGTTCTGATCATTTGCGGCGGCAGTGCCACCGACCTGCCCGTGCAAACCCCCATGCTGGCAAAGCACTTTTGCGTCGTTGACAGCTTTGACACGCACGCCCGCATTCCCGAGCATTTTGCAAGGGTGGACGCTGCGGCCAAGGAAGGCGGCAACATTGCCATGATTTCCTGCGGATGGGACCCGGGTGCCTTCTCGCTCAATCGCTTGTACGCTTCCGCATTCCTCCCGGAGGGCAACGACTACACCTTCTGGGGCAAAGGCGTCAGCCAAGGACATTCCGATGCCATTCGCCGCATTGACGGCGTTCTGGACGCAAAGCAATACACCATTCCGGTGGAATCCGCACTGACCGCAGTGCGCAACGGTGACGCTCCCACACTGAGCGCCCGCCAAAAGCACACCCGCGAATGCTTTGTGGTGGCAAAGGAGGGGGCCGACAAGGCGTTGATTGAAAAAACCATCAAGGAAATGCCCAACTATTTTGCCGACTACGACACCACCGTTCATTTTTTGGATATGGAAACCTTCCGCCGCGAGCACAGCGGCATTCCGCACGGCGGATTTGTCATTCGCAACGGCAAAACCGGCTTTGAAAAAGAGCACAGCCACGTTATCGAATACAGCCTGAAGTTGGACTCCAACCCCGAATTTACCGCATCGGTAATTCTCGCCTTCGCACGCGCCACCGTACGGATGCAACGGGAGGGCGCAACAGGCTGCAAAACCGTGTTCGACGTCCCGCCGGCATACCTCTCCCCGAGGTCCGCACAAGAGTTGATTTCCACAATGCTCTGAAAAAGCAGCGCAACCGTGAAGCAATCACGGTTGCGCTGAAAATATAAACAAAACGGCATCGACTTTTGAAATTATATAAACGCCACAGCCGTTTTTTATCAAAAAAGACTCACTCAAAAAAGGAGTATGTTCGTTATGAAAATTTTAATTGCCTATTCCTCTAAGCACGGAGATACAAAAGAGTGCGTCGCGCGCCTTTCCAAAGCACTGGGAGACCTCCCGCACACCCTGTGCGATTTGGACCGCGAGGCCCCGAAGCTTGCGCAATATGATATGGTTATTCTCGGTTCATCCGTTTATTTCGGCAAGCTGCGTCCCGCGGTGCGCGCCCTGATTCGAGAGCACTCGGAAGTGCTGGCCGAAAAAAGGCTCGGCCTGTTTTTGGTGGGCGGACTTGCGCACGAGGCCGAATATTATCGGGATACGCTGTTCCCGCAGGAGTTGAGGGAGCGGGCTTTTCAAATTGCTTATTTCGGCGGAACATTAAGCAAAACGGGAAGAAGCCTTTGGGAACGGGTACTGCTCCGCGCCATGCGTTCGTCCATTATGGAAAACGAAATAGACGAGGGGGAATATACCATGACGTTGCCGGGGATATTGCCGGAGAACATCGAGCGGATGGCCACCTTTATCAAGGCGCAGCTCAAATAAAGAATGCGCCGTGCCGACCGAAAGCACGAGCATTGTGCATAAATTGAGATTGAAATTTCGTCAAACTTTTTGATGGTTTGACGAAATTGAAAACGTTGACAAATTCATGGAGTTGTGATATAATAAAGTGGTTGAAGACCCATTAGCTCAGATGGCAGAGCACATGACTTTTAATCATGGTGTCCGGAGTTCGACTCTCCGATGGGTCACCAAAAATCGACAAGTTTCGTCAGAAGCTTGTCGATTTTTACTTTTTCACTCTTCACTCTTCACTTTTCACTGAAAATCTCTTGTCGATTTTTGGAAGTAATAAGTAATAGTGAATCGTGAAAAGGTCTCGATGTGGCTTTTCTCCCGGTTGTCGAAAAGCATTTTATTAAAAAAGAGCAGCAGTTCAAAAAGCACAAAAATATCTTTTTCGACGTCGCTTACCGAATCAGACTCACGCAAGTGCGCAGCGCTTGCAAGAGCGTGCGGCTTCGCAGACAAAGGACATGCACCGCATCAAACCGCACGGTTGAGTTCCGACTCTCCGATGGGTCACCAAAAATCGACAAGTTTCGTCAGAAGCTTGTCGATTTTTACTTTTTCACTCTTCACTTTTCACTCTTCACTTTTCACTGAAAATCTCTTGTCGATTTTTGGAAAGTAATCAGTAATAGTGAATCGTGAAAAGGTCCCGATGTGGCTTTTCTCCCCATTGTCGAAAAGCATTTTATATTTTGCAAGCAGAGCCGAACGGTGTTACCCGCCCAAATCGTTCGGCTCTGTTTTTTTTGCGTTTTGCCGAATCGTCCGGCGCAGGCTTCGCTTGGTAAAATCCCCTCGATTTTTTTCTTCAAAATTTCTCAAAAAAGTACTTGCAATTTCACAGGCGGTATGCTATAATTAGCGAGTTGTATAACGCGTTATACACGACACTATAAAGTGGAGGTTCATCATGGGGGCAAAAGGCTATGACCTTGCGGCCGTACAGGCGCAGATTTTGCTTGTGGCGGCAAGAATGTTTTTGACGGTCGGCTACGATAAATCGACTCTTCAAAAGGTTGCCGAGGAATCGGGTCTGAACGTCGGTTCGGTTGTTTATGCGTACAAAACAAAGGAGAACATCGTTTGCGACCTGGTAAAATACGTTTTGGACGGACAGTTTGATTTTACGGAAAAGCTTTTGCACGGAAAAACGGACGATAAAATTCTGTTTTACGCTACGGAAACGACGCTTCAGCTTTATATGGCAGAGTCCAACGAGCATGTGCGCAAGCTGTACAATGTTTCCTACTCGTTGCCGAATTCGTCCGAAATCATCTATCGCACGATTACGGAAAAGCTGGAGTACATTTTTCGGGAGACTCAGCCGAATTGGCAACCCAAGGATTTTTACGAGCGAGAAATCGCGTCCGCCGGAATCATCCGCAACTACATGTCCGTGCCCTGCGACATGTATTTCACCATGGACAGGAAGGTGCGGGCATTCCTGGAGGCGTCGCTTTTGATATACCGCGTGCCCGAGGAGAAAATTCGGGAAGCAATCGAATTTGTTTCGCAGTTCGATTTTGAAGCGCTTGCACGGCAGGTCATCAACGGAATGCTGAACACCTTGCAGGCAAAGCAGACGTAAAGGCGAATTCATCACGGAGGAGAACCGCTCCTTCCGTGTCATACTCGACATCGGTTGCAGGCGCGGCGGGAAAGCCCGCGGGCCGCGACCTTTCAAATAGAAAACCAAAATAAACCCCGAAAGGACAGGGAACATGAAAAGAAAACTGAAGAATTGGCTTTCGTCACTTGCGACGAAAAAGAATTTGACCATCCTGCTTTCGTCGGTTGCGGTATTACTTTGTGCCGCAATTGTGACGACGTTTGTCATCGGAGTGGTCACTTCCTCCAAGCAGAACAAGGACGGCAAGCGCATTACAACCGTCGAGGAGCAGATGGCGGCAATGAACACCTCCGTCGGCGATTTGAAAAACGCCGACACCGAGCTGAAGACCTACATCAACAGCCTGAAATCCACCGTCGGAACGCTTGAAAACGAGACCAAGACGCTGGATGAGCGCATTGCCGCGCTGGAAAGCAGTACGGCCGTGGAGGATGTCAAGAAGGACATCGAAGCACTGAAAACCGGCACCGCCACACAAATCGAAGCACTGCGGGCAAGCATTGCCGCATTGGAGCGGCAATGCGAGAGCGCGGAGCAAACCGACGCGGAGTTGAAATCTTACATCGACAGCTTAACCGCAAGCACCGATGCATTGCAGGGCGAGGTGGACGGCCTGGACAAGCGCATTCAAGCGCTGGAGGACGACACCACCGCAGCCGAGCTCAAAAAGGCACTGGAAGAAATTCAAAGCAACACCAAGACGCAGGTGGAAGCCATCCAGGCAAGCATTGCCGCGTTGCAGCGGAGATGCGAGAGCGCGGAGCAAACCGACGCGGAGTTGAAATCTTACATCGACAGCTTAACCGCAAGCACCGATGCATTGCAGGGCGAGGTGGACGGCCTGGACGAGCGCATTCAAGCACTGGAGGACGACACCGCTGTTACGGAGCTGAAAACGGCGCTGGAAGCGCTGAAGAGCGAAAAGGACATCCAAATCAAGGCACTGCAAACAACCGTCGCCGCATTGGAAGCAAAGGACCAAGCACTGGAAGGGAAAATCAAAACGCTGGAAACAACGGTTTCCACCCTCGCAACTCTGGATTGGGTCAATGCAACCTTCACCACCCTGGAGCAATATTCGGCCTTGCAAACCGAAATTTCCGGCATCAAGGTGGAAATCGCAACGCTGAATTCCACCGTTGCGGCATTTACTGCCGATACACAGCAGAAGCTGCAGGCAATTGATGCGACGCTGGAGACGTTGGCAAGCAAGAGCGAGCTCCTGACGCAAATCAACGATGTTACCAAAGGCTACGAGGCGGCGATTTTAACCGCCAAGAACGGAATCACGGAGGCATACACGGCTGCCATCGGCGGCGCGATTGCCACCGGTGAGGAGAACATGAAGCAGTGGGTCAACGAGGAGCTTGCGGCAAATTACTACACCATTGCACAGACAGACGCAAAGCTGAAGCTGCTTACGGACGCGGACACCGCGCTGAGCGGTGAGCTCGCCGCTCAGAAGGCCGCGCTGGAAACGGCAAAGGCGGAGTTGAAAACGGCGTATGAAAATGCCATTCAGGCCGCCATTGACGAGCACGACGGCAAGCTGCAAGCCGAGCTGACCGCGCTGAAGAACGCGGACACGCAGTTCCAGGCAGCCATTGCCGCCATCAACACGCAAATCAGTCAGCTTTCCGCAAGGATTGACCAAAACGCCGGCGACATCAACACCAACAAGAACAACATTTCGGACATCCTCAGCCGTTTGGATGAGCTGGAGGAGAAGAATGCGCACCTGAAGGACTGCATCAACGACAAGCACGTTTGGCTTGCCGACAAGACGAAGTATACGTGGACCGACGAGCTTCTGTGCACGGCGGACACCAAATGTCAGCACTGCGACGGTGAATTCAACTTCTATGCCACCGTCACCGTCTCGTATGTCCAGGATACTTCCGCAAATGCCTTTTGGCTGACGGCAAAGTTCGCCGACAAATTGGGATTGACCAACCAAACGCTGAACATCACCGACGCCGTAAGCCTTACCGACGCGCAAATCAAGGCGGCGGCGGGGTGGATGCTGGCGGATACAAGCTGCAACAACGTGCCGAACCAGCCCGAAACCGTTCTCATCAAGCTCAAATCCGCCGATAAAATCAACGTGCTGAAAAGCGGCATTGACGAGAGCATCGGCTCCGGCCAATCGGTGTACCTCTTTTTGGAGCTTGAAACGGCCGGAGAGGTTCCGGAAAATGCTTTTAAGGACTGCACGTGGCTCAAAAGCATCTATTTTCAGAGCGGTGTAACCGGCATCGGCGACTTGGCTTTCTCGGGTTGTACCGCACTGTGGGCAGTCACCGTCCCGGACAGCGCGACGAGCATCGGCGACTCGGCCTTCCAAGGCTGCACCTCGCTGTCCGACATCGTCATTCCCGATAACGTGACGAGCCTGGGTGAGTTGGCATTTGCCGATTGCACCGCATTGGTCAATGCAACCGTCGGCAAAGGCGTCACCACCCTTAGCAGCGGGCTCTTCAGCGAATGCACCAAGCTTGCCGAGGTGACGCTTCCCGACAACCTGACCTCCATCCGCGAAGGCGTATTTTGGGGTTGCACAGCCCTGAAGAGCATCACTGTTCCGAGCAAGGTTACAAGCATCGGAGCGTTCGCGTTCCAAGGCTGCACCGCACTCAAAAAGGCAACCGTTCCCGACAGCGTGACATCCCTTGGCAACGGTGTGTTCCAAGGCTGTACCGCGCTGGAGAGCGTTGTGGTCGGCAAGGGCGTTACCGCATTGTCCGACTTTGTGTTTGACGGATGCAGCGCCCTGACAAGCATCACCTTCAACGGCGTGCTGACAAGCGTCGATGCCACTAACGCTGCATTCCCGGACAATACCGTTTGTCGGAATAATATTACCGTTTACCTTGCCGAGGGGCAGAAGTGCCTCTCGCAGGATGCCGAGGGCAAGTGGACCGAGGCAGCGGATGCCGGTTACATTTACGGCGGAAAATATGTTGCTTTCTGCGGCATCGGATTCAAGGAAGTCGTCAGCACGTTCTACGTCAATGCAACCGGTGTCACCAACCCCACCTGGCTCAGCAATAAGCTTGACGATTTGATGAGCAAGAACGTCAGAGTTTTCATCATCAAGATGGACGCCGACGCGGGCCAAACGCTGTTTGCCGCAATCAAGAGCGCGGCAAAGAGCAGAAGCTTGGAAAACGGCTCCTTGCATTTGACCTTTGAGGGTGTGGAGAATATCCCGGACGACGCATTCGGCACCGAGACAAGCACCTCCGATGCGTTCACCGCGCTCGGCAGTGTTACGCTTGGCAACGGCATCAAGAGCATCGGCTCTTGCGCGTTTAAGGATTGCAGCTACCTGACAAGCGTCACCCTCCCGAGCAGTCTGGAGAGCATCGGAAACCGTGCATTCCAAAATTGCACGGCCCTGACAGGCGTCACCCTCCCGAGCAGCTTGACGAGCATCGGCAACAATGCATTCCAAAATTGCACGGCTCTGACAAGCATCACCGTTCCGAGCAATGTAACCTCCATCGGCAGCAATGCGTTTGATTCTTGTACGGCACTGGCCTCCGTCACCTTCGGCACCGACGGCGGCAGCACCGTCGGGCGTGCAGCCGGCACCTCCTCCGTACAACTGACCGGCATCGGCAAAGAGGTATTCCACGGTTGCACCTCGCTGACAAGCATTGCCATCCCTGACAGCGTGACAAGCATCGGCAACTCTGCGTTCCGCGGTTGCACCAAGCTTGCAAGCGTTACCTTCGGAGAGAGCAGCAAATTGACAAGCATCGGGGAGCGCGCGTTTGAAGGATGTAAGACTCTGACCGGCTTCACCATTCCGAGCGGCGTGACAAGCATCGAAAAGGAAACCTTCTACCAATGTGAAAAACTGACAAGCATCGCCATTCCGGACGGCGTCACTGCCATCGGCGAATCTGCCTTCGGCTGTTGTACCGCGTTGGCAAGCGTCACCTTCGGAGAGAACAGCAAATTGACAAGCATCGGCGAGAGTGCATTCCAAGAGTGCGCTGCGTTGACGAGCATTGCCATTCCGAGCGGCGTCACCTCCATCGGCAAGCTTGCTCTCTCCTCCTGCAAGGCATTAACCGTCATTGCCATTCCCGACAGTGTAACAAGCATCGGCAACTCTGCGTTCAGCGGTTGCACCGCGTTGGCAAGCGTCACCTTCGGTGCGAACAGCAAGCTGGAAAGCATTGGAGAGAATGTGTTTTGTTATTGCAGAGAATTGTCGGGCATTGCCATCCCCGACAGTGTGACAAGCATTGGCAACTACGCATTTGAAGGCTGTCACAAGCTGGCAAGCGTCACCTTCGGTGCAAACAGCAAGCTGGCAAGCATAGGAAACAGCGCGTTCTTCCAGTGCATAAAACTGAAAAGCATTGCCATCCCGAGCGGTGTCAGCGCCATCGGCGACAAAGCCTTCAGCTATTGCAACGACCTTGAAAGCGTCACCTTCGGAGAGAACAGCAAATTGACAAGCATCGGGAACAGCGCGTTCGAAGAATGTAAGCCTCTGACCGGTATCACCATTCCGAACGGCGTCACCGCCATCGGCGACAAAGCGTTCTACAATTGCTACAAGCTGACAAGCGTCACCGTTCCCGACAGCGTCACAAGCCTCGGCAGCTCCGCGTTTGAAAAATGCAGTGGGCTTGCTACATTAACCGTCGGCAACGGCGTCAAAAAGCTTCCCCAAGGCTTGTGCACCGGTTGCACAGCCCTGACAAGCGTCACCTTTAAGGGCGCTTTGACAAGCGTTGACAATGACGCCTTCGGTACCGCTGACACCACCAAAATCACCATCTATTTTGCGGAGGGACAAAAGGTGCTGACACAAGGCGCCGACGGCAGTTGGACGCAAAGCGACAACGCAACCGCTCTCACCGGCGGAACAGATGCACCGTTCTGCGGAAAAACCTTCAAGGAAATTTTCGTCGTGGCCGAAATTGACGCCACCGAGATGAGCGCGGAGGACCTTCAGGCAAAGGTGACGGAGCTTGTGGGCAACGGCATTCGCACGTTTGTCATTCAACTGGCCGAGGAAGCCGACGCAACGGTGTTCCAAGCAATCAAAACGGGCCTTTCCGGTGCGGAAGACGGCTCTGTTATGCTCACCCTGAACGGGGCAAAGAGCATTCCCCAAAATGCCTTTTCCAATTGTACCGCGTTGAAAAAGGTCATCCTCTCCGACAGCGTGACGGGCATCGGACAGCAGGCGTTCTACAAGTGTACTGCACTGACAACCGTAACCTTCGGGGAGGACAGTAAGCTGAGAGTCATCGGTAACCAGGCATTTGAAGAATGTGGAAAGCTGACAAGCATCACCGTTCCAGCAAGCGTGATAAGCATCGGGAACTTCGTTTTCAACGGATGCTCCGAGCTTACAACCGTTACCTTCGCGGAAGGCAGCAAGCTGGAAATCATCGGCGGATATGCATTCTACAATTGCTCCAAGCTGACAAGCATCAGCATTCCGAACAGCGTGACGAGCATCAGCGGATATACGTTCTACAAGTGTACTGCACTTACAACCGTAACCTTCGGGGAGGACAGTAAGCTGACGAGCATCGGAAAGAGCGCATTTGAAGAATGTGGAAAGCTGACAAGCATCACCGTTCCCGCAAGCGTGACAAGCATCGGAGAGCGGGCGTTCTACAAGTGTACTGCACTGACAACCGTAACCTTCGGTGAGAACAGTAAGCTGACATACATCGAGGATGAGGCATTTGAAGGCTGTGAGAAGCTGACAAGCATCACCGTTCCCGCAAGCGTGACGCGCATCGAAAAGTTGGCATTCAAAAGCTGCTCCGAGCTTACAACCGTTACCTTCGGTGAGGGCAGTAAGCTGAAGCGCATCGAACAGAGCGCATTTGAAGAATGTGGAAAGCTGACAAGCATCACCGTTCCCGCAAGCGTGACGGGCATCGGAGAGCAGGCGTTCTACAAATGTACTGCACTTACATCCGTCACCTTCGAGGCGGGCAGCAAGCTGACGAGCATCGGCGATTCCGCATTCTACCAATGCTCCAATCTGACAAGCGTCGACCTTCCGAACAGCTTGACGGGCATCGGCACGTCCGCATTCTTCATGTGCTCCAAGCTGACAAGCATTACTGTTCCGAGCAACGTGACAAGCATCGGCGCTTCCGCATTTAAGGATTGCTCCGCGCTTGCAAGCGTTACCTTCGCGGCGGACAGCAAGCTGACAACCATTGGGAATAGTGCATTTCGTAACTGTAATGTGCCGAGCATCAGCCTCCCGAATGGCTTGAAAAGCATCGGCGAGTGCGCATTTTTAGGTTGCGGTAAGCTGACAAGCATTACTATTCCGAACAACGTGACAAGCATCGGCAAGCAGGCGTTTCAGTGGTGCTCTGCCCTTACAAGCATTACCGTTTCGAGCAGCGTGACATCCATTGAAAAGGAGATGTTCTCCGGTTGCACTGCGCTGACAAGCATCACCTTCAAGGGAGCGTTGACAAGCGTTGACAATGACGCCTTCTCTAACCTTGACACCACTAAAGTTACCCTCTATGTTGCGGAAGGACAAAAGGCGCTGTTGGTGCGCAACGGCGACTGGACGCTGGGCGACAACGCAAACGACCTCACCGGCGGAACGGACGCACCGTTCTGCGGATCCGATTTTAAGGAAATTGTCATCGTGGCGGATATTAACGCCGCCGAGATGAGCTCGGAGGAGCTTTCAACGAAGGTGACGGAGCTGACGGGCAACGGTATCCGTACATTCGTCATTCGACTGGACGAAAAAGCCGACGCGGAGATGTTCCAAGCAATTAAAACAGGCCTTTCCGCGGCGGAAGAAGGCTCCGTTACGCTTACTCTGAAGGGGGGGGTAACGACCGTTCCCGCAAACGCCTTTTCCGATTGTACCGCACTGAAAAAGGTCATTCTCTCCGACAGTGTGACAAGCATCGGCGAGCAGGCCTTCTCCGGTTGCTCCAAGCTGACAGACATTTCCATTCCGAGCGGCGTGACGAGCATCGGTAAGCAAACCTTCTATAAATGCATCACACTTACAACCGTCACCTTTGGAGAGGGCAGCAAGCTGACAAGCATCGGTGAGGAAGCGTTCAACCGTTGCTCCAAGCTGACAAGCATTGCCATTCCAAGCGGCGTGACGAGCATCGGACAGCAAGCCTTCTATCAATGCACCGCACTTACAACCGTTACCTTCGGGGAAGGTAGTAAGCTGACAAGCATCAACTATGGCGCATTCTTCGGTTGCTCCAAGCTGGTAGGCATCAGCATCCCGAACACGGTAACAAGCATCGGAAACACTGCATTCCAAGGGTGTAAGGCGCTTACAAGCATTACCATTCCCGACAAGGTGTTAAAAATCGGTAGCTCAACATTCTCCGGTTGCAACGCACTGGTCAATGTGACACTTGGAGCAAACAGCCAACTGAGAATCATCGAAGGCTTGGCATTTGCCAATTGTAATGCACTGAAAAGCATTACTCTTCCCGCAAGTGTTACGACGATTGAGGGATGGGCATTCGGCAACTGTAATTACCTTGAAACGATTAAATTCCGCGGAACGCAAGCGCAGTGGGATGCAATTACGAAGGATGGCGATTGGGATAGGAATGCCGGTTCGGAAACAACCAACGGACAGTATACTGTGCAATACAACGTCAAAAACTGACCGTCCCCCGGAAACCGAAAAAATGCCGCGTGACAACGGAGGGAGTGTGTAAAAACGACCTCCTCCGCCCGCGACGCATTTGCAAAGCCCCCTCGGGGCATGCCGAATAAGGATTGCCAATGGCAACCTCGGCACGCCCAAGGGGGCTGTTGTGCGCCGTTGGACGCTCCCAATCTTTGTGTCATTTAATTTCGTTAATTTTTTTCTAATTTTTGTACCAATTTCTGGTCGAAATTCGAGCGTCAGCGAGAATCGAACGGTGCAGAGCACCGTTCGGAATCTCGGGCGGGAAAGTACACAGTACACGGCCGGGCAATCGAAGGATGCTTTTACAATCCCTCCGAGCCGTCTAACGACGGCTCGGAGGGATTGTAAGACAACCGTTAACCGCCTCGCCGGCTCCCAACGCGTCACCCTGAGCGGAGGGCGTAGCCCGCAGTCGGAAATCTACTGCCGTCGGCAGTCCGATTGATTTGGGTATCGACAACAAAAAAAGAGCCGCCTCAAACGCTTTTAAAATTGCATTTGAGACAGCCCCTTTTTTAATAAAATGCTTTTCGACAATGGAGAGAAAAGCCACATCGGGACCTTTTCACTATTCACTATTACTTATTACTTCCAAAAATCGACAAGGGGATTTTCAGTGAAAAGTGAAGAGTGAAGAGTGAAAAAGTAAAAATCGACAAGCTTCTGACGAAACTTGTCGATTTTTGGTGACCCATCGGAGAGTCGGAACTCAACCGTGCGGCACCATGCTGCGCTTGTCCGATGTCTGCGAAGCCGCACGTTCTTGCAAGCGCTGCGCACTTGCGTGAGTCCGATTCGGTAAGCGACGTCGAAAAAGATATTTTTGTGCTTTTTGAACTGCTACTCTTTTTTAATAAAATGCTTTTCGACAACCGGGAGAAAAGCCACATCGGGACCTTTTCACTACTCACTATTACTTATTACTTCCAAAAATCGACAAGGGGATTTTCAGTGAAAAGTGA
>CAZWXE010000014.1:0-23693 GCA_964638045.1 uncultured Ruminococcus sp.
TTGAATGTCTCAGAACCGGAAAATACCGCTATCTGCGCGTCAATTTCCCCAACGGCGACATGGTCGGCCACACCGGCTCCATTGCGGCAACCCGTTGCTCCATGGAAGCGCTGGATTTGCAGCTTGGCAGAATCCTTCCCGTTTTGGATGCAGTCGGCGGTGTTGCCATCATTACAGCGGACCACGGCAATGCGGACGAAATGTATGAAATGGGCAAGGACGGTCAGCCCAAGAAGGACAAGGACGGCAAGTTCAAGGCAAAAACCTCCCATACCCTCAATCCCGTTCCCTGCATCATTTACGACAACACCGACGCAAAGAACCATTACCGTGTGAAAACAAACGGAACCTACGGCCTTTCCAATGTTGCCGCCACCACCGTCAACCTGTTGGGTTATGAGGCGCCCGAAATGTGGGATGCTTCCATCATCGAGGAAGCTTAATTATGCTGTTTCAAACAGAGCTTCATTTGCACACCTCGGAGGTGAGCTCCTGCTCCCATCAAACCGCCTCCGAGGCGGCAGAGGATTATATCAAAGCGGGATACCGTACCGTGGTTGTCACCAACCATTACACCTGCTCCAATATGCCGAGCTTCGGTGACACGTGGGAGGAGCGAATTGAGCGCTTCCTTTCCCCCGTTCGCATTATGAAGGAGGCCGCCGGCGACCGATTGAATGTTCTCATCGGCTGTGAGTTGCGCTTTCCGAACAACAGCAACGACTATCTGCTCTTCGGCATCACCGAGAACTTTTTACGAGAGCACCCTATGCTTTGCGAAATGAATCTGCGCACCTTTTCCGAGCTTGCACACGAGAACGACATTTTGGTGATTCAGGCGCATCCCTTCCGTTGCGGTATGACCGTTGTGGACACCAAATATCTGGACGGTGTGGAGGTTTATAACGGGCATGCCGGCCACGATTCCCGCAATCCGATTGCCAATATGTGGGCAAAGCGCTACGGTCTGCTTCGCACCTCCGGCAGTGACCACCACAACCCCGACTCCGAAATTTCGGGCGGCATCATCACCGACGCTCCCGTTACCTCCGAAAAGCAATTGGCGCAAATTTTGCGCAACGGAGATTGCACTCTGATTTGCTCCGGAACATGGGCTGCACGTGACGGGATGAGCAACATGCCCGCAAGGTTTTCCGACGCACACGAGAAAGGAGACACGGCATGCAACTGCAACTGAACGAATTGAAGGAGCGTTGTGCTCAATGTCAAAGGTGCCCACTCGGAGCCACACGAACCAACCTTGTGTTCGGAACGGGAAACCCGGATGCCGACCTGATGTTTGTGGGAGAGGCCCCCGGAGAGCAGGAGGATTTATCCGGCATTCCGTTTGTGGGACGCGGCGGACAGCTGTTGGACAAATTTCTTTACGCGGTGGACATCGAACGCAAGGATGTTTATATTGCAAACATTCTCAAATGCCGGCCTCCGCAAAACCGCGACCCTCTTCCGCAAGAGGAGGAGGCCTGCATCGATTACCTGCGCGAACAGGTCCGTTTGATTCGGCCGAAAATCATCGTATGTCTCGGCAGAATTGCGGCAATGAAGCTGATCAAACCGGATTTCAAAATTACCCGTGAGCACGGTCAATGGTTTGAAAGAAACGGTTATTTGATGACGGCTGTTTTTCATCCGGCCGCTCTTCTGCGTGACCCTCGCAAAAAAGAGGCCATGCTGCAAGACATGAAGCAAATCAAAGAAAAACTGAACGAGCAAGCGTAATACATCGAAAAAGCGACCTCAGCCGCCCGACTCTGCTTGGAGTCCGGCGGCTGAGGTTGTTTCTTTTTTTATTATTTTTTCATGGAAACGGCCTTTTTTGCACCCTCGACGATTTTTTCCGCGGTCAGACCGTAAGCCTCCAACAAAGCGGGAACTGTTCCGGAATGTCCGTAGGTATCCTTGACACCTACACGAATGACGGGAACGGGAGCGCATTCCGACACCGCTTCCGCAACCGCCGCACCGAGACCGCCGATGATGTTGTGTTCCTCTGCGGTTACAATTGCACCGGTTTCATGCGCGGCCTTCTCCAAAAGCGACGCATCAATGGGCTTGATGGTGTGAATGTTGATGACCCGTGCGGAAATTCCCTCTGCGGCCAGCAATTCCCGTGCCTCCAATGCCATGGCAACCATAATGCCGGTTGCCACAATGGTGACGTCCGTTCCTTCTGCCAGCACAACGCCCTTTCCAAGCTCAAATTTGTAATCGGGGCGATTGTTCAGCACTGGAACGGCGTATCTTCCGAAGCGAATGTAGAAGGGACCGTTGACCTGCAACGCGGCCTCTACCGCAGCCCTTGCCTCCACCGCATCGCAGGGATTGACCACCGTCATGCCGGGAATGGTACGCATCAAAGCGATGTCCTCGTTGCATTGGTGCGTTGCGCCGTCCTCGCCGACGGTGATACCCGCATGGGTGGCGCCGATTTTTACGTTGAGATGAGGGTAGCCGATGGAATTTCGCACCTGCTCAAACGCTCTGCCTGCCGCAAACATCGCAAAGGTGGAGGCAAATACGGTGGTACCCGTGGTAGCAATACCCGCCGCCACGCTCATCATATTTCCTTCCGCAATACCGCAGTCGAAGAAACGTTCCGGATATGCTTTTTTAAACTTAACGGTTTTGGTTGCTTCCGCAAGGTCCGCGTCCAATACCACAAAATCATATTGCTCGGCAAGCTCTACGAGAGCGTCGCCGTAGCTTTCTCTGGTTGCAATTTTGTCTGCCATGTTGTTTTCTCCTTACGCATTTAGCTCGGCCATTGCCTGTGCATACTGCTCGTCATTGGGAGCGGAGCCGTGCCAATTTACCTTGTTTTCCATAAAGGAAACGCCCTTGCCCTTTACGGTTTTCGCGATAATCGCAGTGGGCTTGCCCTTCACGGCTCTTGCCTCCGCAAACGCAGCCTCCAGCTGCTCAAAGCTGTGACCGTCTACGGAAATTACATGAAAGCCGAACGCTTCCAGCTTTTTGTCATGAGGAGTGGGGTTCATCACCTGGGTCACGGGACCGTCAATTTGGAGTCCGTTCCAGTCGAAAATCACGCACAAATTGTCCAATTTGTAGTGTGCGGCAAACATGCAAGCCTCCCAAACCTGTCCTTCCTCGCTTTCACCGTCGCCGACGATGGTGTAAACGCGGTAGTCCTTGTGCTTGATTTTGCCCGCCAGCGCCATGCCTGCGGCAGAGCTGATGCCGAGACCGAGAGAGCCTGCCGACATGTCCACACCTGGCGTCAGGGTCATATCCGGATGTCCCTGAAGGCGGGTTCCGATTTTACGCAAGGTGGTTAATTCCTCCACGGGGAAAAAGCCGCGGTTGGCCAGTGCTGCATACAAAGCGGGGGCACAGTGTCCCTTGGAAAGGACAAAACGGTCTCTGTCCTCCATGGTAGGGTCATCGGGGTTGATGTTCATTTCCTCAAAATAAAGATATGCGAGAATGTCGCTGATAGAAAGCGAGCCGCCGGGATGTCCCGATTTTGCGGCATGAGTTCCCTCAATGACACCTTTGCGAATGTTTTTCGCAATCTCGCGAAGAGCGTCCGATTTTGCTTGTTCCATATCGTCCTCCAAAGCTTTTTGAATTCCCCACTATTATACAATAAAACGGCACGCTTGTCAAGGAACCGAACCGCCCTTTCCCGAAAAAAGTTTTCCGTTGCCGAATTTGCGCAACTGCTTGACTTTTGATTTTGTTTGTGCTAATATTTAAAGTAAAGAAAGAACAGTGAAAGGAACGGTTATGGAAAATAAACGCTTTACCAAAAACGACAGCGGATTTATTTGCGTCCACTGCAAGCGGGAGGTGCTTCCTTTGGGGTATACCTCCAGAAATCACTGTCCTTTTTGTCTTTGGTCCCTTCACGTCGATGAGCTGCCGGGAGACCGCGCAAACCCCTGCAAGGGAGAATTGGAGCCCATTCGGGTGGAGCCGGACCCCAAAAAAGGCTATGTGATTATTCACCGTTGCACAAAATGCGGTGAAATTCGACGCAACCGTTCCGCGCATGAGGCAAAAGTTCAACCCGACAACATCAAGCTGCTCATTCGTCTGACGGCCGGGAAAGAATAAAAAGCAAAAGGAGAATGTACCGTGATTTATATGTTTTTGGCAAACGGATTTGAAGAGGTGGAAGCCCTTTGTCCGTTGGATTTGCTTCGCCGTGCGGGATTGAGTGTGACCACGGTCGGCATCGGCGGCGATATGGTTCAGGGGGCACACGGCATCTCGGTTGCTGCGGATATCCCCGATACGATGTATCGCGATTCCAAGCCCGACATGCTTATCCTTCCCGGCGGAATGCCCGGGACGAAAAATTTGGATGCCTCCCCCATTGTGGATGCGGCAATTCGTGCGGCAGTGTCCAATAATGCGTACCTTGCCGCAATTTGCGCTGCCCCCTCCGTGCTCGGGAAAAGAGGCCTTTTGAAGGGCAAAAAAGCCGTATGCTTCCCTGGGTTTGAAAAGGATTTGGAGGGCGCGATTCTTCCCGCGGAAGGTGTCCGCGTAACAACCGACGGGAAAATCATCACTGCCGCCGGCATGGGCGTTGCCTTGGAATTCGGTTTTGCATTGGTACGTGTGTTCAAGGGTGATGCATACACCGACGAGCTGCGCACCGCAGTTCTGGCCGATTGAGCATGTCTGCAAAGAACCTCACCAAAGAACAGCTGCGTCCTTTGCTGAAGGAACGCAGAAAGAGCATCGTCGGAGAGGCGCGAGCAAACGCAGAGGCCGAGCTTGTTCGGCACATTGCCGAATCCTCCGCCTTTTGCAAAGCGCACACCGTTTTACTGTATGCACCGCATGGCTCCGAGCCGAATCTTTTGCCCTTGGTACGCCTTGCGCGCAAAGCAAACAAAAAAATTGCCTTCCCACGGTGCAATACCGCGGAGCATACCATTCGTTTTTTCTATTTGGAGGAAAGTGCACGCTTGCGCGAGGGCGCATACGGTATTTACGAGCCGGCCGAGGACGCACCGGAATGCTTCCCGGACAAAGATACACTCTGCATTGTGCCCGCACTGTCATTTGACCTAAAGGGTAACCGTCTCGGCTCCGGACTCGGATATTACGACCGCTTTTTGAGTCATTTTGAAGGGACAACGATGGGAGTCTCCTTCTCGGAGTTGCTTTTGCAACGTGTTCCGTGCGAGGAGCATGATATTCCGGTTTCCGTTTTGGTCACGGAAAAAGGAGTTCGCGTTTGCACTTCGGACGGACAGGCAGACGAACCCCAAGCAACGACTGCCGACGGCTCCCGCTCCGAAAAGCAGCTGCGGTTTCAAGGGAAGCGGTTGTTGCAAGGGCTGAAGGCATGGTGGAACGGCGGAACGGCGGACGAGGACGGAAGCAATCGACCTCTCAAGCCGCTCCATATGCCGCCGACGCTCGTTTTTTCGGTGTTTTTGTTGTTACTGCTTTCCAAAATTCTGGAGCCGAGCTTGTTGGACAAAAACAGTGAATATATCGGCGTCATTTTGCTCCAGCTTTTGATTTTTATTTTTCCTGCCATTGTTTATTCCTCCATTCGCGGAGAAGCGTTTCGAAAGCGCATGCGCATTTCCGTCCTGCGTCCCGAGCACCTTTGGCTGCTGCTGTGCCTGTTGATGCTGATGGTCAGCGGTTCCCTACTGCTCAGCATTCTGACAGGCGGAATTTCTTCATTGAGCGGCAATTTCACGTTGTATTCCGCATTTGTCGCACATGTGGGAGAGGAGCCGAAGCAAATGGTCTTCGCTCTGCTTGCCTACGCATTGTTGCCCGCCTTGTGTGAGGAATTGATTTTTCGCTCTTTTTTGTGCGCGGAATATGAGCAGTACGGCGTCGCCGTTTCCGTCACCGTCAGTGCAGTATTCTTTTCCATGCTTCACGGCTCCTTCGCCCTGTTTTTTACCTATCTGTATTTGGGTGCGCTGTTGGCGGTTTCCATCTACGCGACGCGTTCGCTGTTTGCCCCCATTCTGCTTCATTTTTTCTACAATCTGTTCTGCCTGTTCGGCCAACCGTATCTCTCCGCATTCTATCTTTATGCGGGCAGCAACGAAATTTTTATATTTTGTCTCGGCGTGATTTTTCTGCTGTTTGCGGCGTTTGCGGCCGGCGAGGCGAGAAAAATTTACCATCTGTACGCAAAGGCCAATTTGGATTCCTCCTACACCGTTTCCCTGACATTCAGGGAATATCCGCATCGCTTGCTTCATGCCGTGGCGTCTCCTGCGGTTTTGCTGTGTATTGTTTACTTTTTGGTCATTGCAAGCATTTCATAAAAAGCACCTGTGACGCCGTGCACAGGTGCTTTTGCTCGTTATTTGAATATTTTGTGTTTCAGCTTGGAGCCGATGCGTCGCGCATGAAACAACGCCCATCGAACGGGATAGAGCGCTTGCCAGAGCGCGGCATAAAAACGGTACGTACGGGACGATGCCGAAATGTGCTTCCCTTTTCGATAAAATTCGGTTGCCACTCCCACAACCCAATCGTCCGGAACGCGTTCCCTGACGTATGTATTGTCCCCTCGGATGATGTATCCGTCCTCCTTGACGCGGATGACGCGATGCATCACATACCTCCCATCCGGAAGGCGATAAAGCGGAAGGTCTCCTCGGTGCAGCCGTTCACCGCTCTGTTTTGCGGTAATCACAACGCGGTCACGACGGTTGTACAGCAAAGGCCACATGCTGAACCCTATCGTGGTGCTGATATAAAAGCCCTCTTGACGCAGCTGCTGCTCGATGCTGCCGTAACCGTCGCTCATACCAGAATATGATTTTCGTTCAGCAGTGCAATTACGCGCCGAACGTCGGCTCTTGCCACCTCTTCGGTAACCTCGTACTCGGAAAGCAACGCCGCAACAAGTGCATCTTCATCGCAGTCGCACTCGACCATGCGGTTCCAAATCACTGCCGCCGACTCGTTCAAGCGCACCATACCGTGAAAATTCTTGCTGGTTTCGCCCACGGGCACCGCCACATAGGAGGCACCTACCTTTTGAATGGTAAAATCCTTATTGATTCTCATCTTGTTTCTCCTTTTTATTCATGGTTCGATACGACAAAATTGCCGCTTCATCCGAAACGGTACATTCCAAAACATAAAAATCCACAGCCTTGAGCAAGGCGTTCATCAAAGCAAGCTGACGCTCAATGCTGTTGCGTGTGCCGCGCAGATAAAGCTGCTGAGAGATGCGGGTAATCACCTCTGCCTCGGGTGCTTCACGAATGCGGTTTTCCTTTCCGCGCTCGATGAAGCAAACCGCAGAGAGCTTGGCCGAAATATTTTCGCCCCAATCCTCTTTTCCGTTCCAAGGGGTGCCGAATGCGGTAATGCTTCCGTCCTCCTCCAAACGAAACAGAGGCTTATCTCCGTTGAGCACCCGCGCATGGGGGATGTTTTTCAGCCAAAGCGCCGTATGGGTGGATTTTCCGACACCGCTGCGCGCCGTGAAGGCAAAGGCTTTCCCGTCCACCTCCACCACGGAGGAATGCATGAGGAACACGCGGTAATCCGGCATTTTCTCACAGATGTGGCGATAAATACAAATGCTCTCGCAATATCCGTCCGAAAACTCCCCGAACTTTTGCTCCTCCAAAATTTCATCCGGAGTCACGGAAACGGAGAAATCCGCTTCTTCCCCTTCGCAAATAAAGGAACGGCATTGACGTTCGATAAAAGGCTCCCGATTTTCGATTCGAATGCGAACACCCGCAAGGGAAATAACAAACATACCGAGCACCTCCTTTTTCATTTCTTACCTATTCTAACATATAATTTCGGCAATTGCAAGGGAAAATGCAGAAAAAAAGGCCGAGAGTGTGTTTTGTTCGGACGGTTGCGGTGCTTTCGTGCGAAGCAATCGCTTTTCAAAGGCTATTTCCTCTGTCCGATGTCGTTTTCGCTCAGGCTGCTGTCCTTGCGCAAGCGGATAAACAGCGAAAGCAGCGCCTTTCCGTTAAATGGGAGCAACGGGTACAAATACGAATGCTTTCCGTTGACGGTTTTGTTGGACAGCAACAACAGCAAAATTGCCGCAATCCCACACCAAAAGCCCCACACGTTGAATAATTCAATCAAAAGCAACAATCCCAAACGCATGAATTTAAAGGCATATCCCAGCTCATAGCTTCTCTGCGTAAAGTTCGCAATGGAAACAAATGCCATATAAACAATCACCTCCGGAATCAGCCAGCCGATGTTCACCGCAAATTCTCCGAGAATCAAGCCCCCGACCACCGACAGTGAATTTGCCAGCATATCCGGCGTATTCATCGACGCCATGCGCAATCCGTCTATCATAAATTCCACCAATAGCAGTTGTGCGAAAACGGGAATGCGCCCGTAATCCTTCGGCAAAGAAAATTG
Source organism: uncultured Ruminococcus sp. (assembly GCA_964638045.1). Taxonomy (GTDB): domain Bacteria; phylum Bacillota; class Clostridia; order Oscillospirales; family CAG-272; genus UMGS1865. The sequence continues at coordinate 8,389 of CAZWXE010000014.1, forward strand.
CAGCCACTGCGGCACTGTTTCCGGGTTCTTGGTCATCAAAAACCACATGGGTACCAAAAACAGCGTCGCCCAGAAAACAATGTGACGCACAAAGCGAATATACGTTCCCGTCAGCGGCGGAAAATAAAAATCGTTTGTCTCCTGCAAAAAATCGAACACCGTACTCGGAAGAAGCATAACCTCGGGAGAATTGTCGCAAAAAAGCAAGACACTGCCCTCCAAAAGCTGTGCCGCCGCCACGTCCGGACGCTCGGTGTATCTGATTTTCGGAAACGGATTGTACCACCGTTGCCGAATCAACAGCTCCGCCATGGATTCGTGCCCCAGGGTAACCGCATCGGTTTTGAGACTTGACAGCTTCTTTTTCAACTCTGCCACGTATTTTTCATCCGCTTTTCCCTTCAGATAGCAAAGCACCACATCCGTTTGGGATTTGCTTCCGATGTTGAAATAATTCATCGTCAAATTGGCATCGCGAACACGGCGGCGCACCAGAGCGGTGTTATATACCAAGGTTTCCACAAAGCCGTCCCGCGGACCGAGCATCACACGGTCGTTTTCGGGCTCCTTGACGGAGCGCGCCGGATAGGTACGGGAATCGATGATGAGCCCGTAGCCGTCAAACCGCTCACCGATGAGCAGGGCTGTGCCGGACAGAACCATGCGCACCATGGTATCGCCGTCCCCCGTAACATTCGCTTCCACATACGGAACATGATGCCGACAAAAATAGGTTGCCGCCGCTTCCCCTCTTTCCGTTGTCCCGAAGCCGTTCAGGGAGAGCAGGTAAATCATGAATTTATTCATGGCACCGCTGTCCGTAAAGCCGTCAATGTAATAAAAGGTGACCTCGTCTTTTCCGAGATACAGGACCTTTTTGATGATGTCATAGTTTTCATGCACGCGAAAAACGTCGTCCAACCGACGAATATTCTCCCTGTAATCCTCACACAAACGCAACATCCGTCTCAAATCCTTTCCGCATACCGTTTTGCTTTCAGCATCCCCTGTTTTTTTCGGTTCTATACCGATGCAATCATTTTTTCATCTGCTTCCGCATAATATGGTACGGAAAAGGCACACCACGCCTTGTAAAAAATCAGAATCAAAAGAATCGGAGGAACGAAAAAATGAATGCTCTCTATCCGCCCGAGGGCGGTAAAATCAACACTGCCGAGAACAACGAATATCTTTCTTCTCTTCAAAATTTGGAGCGTGCAATGAACACGGGTGCCATTGTGGAAGGAATTGTTACGCTGTGTGACAGCCGACTGCGCTTGCATGTGGACCTGCACTGTGCCGAGGGAGTCATTGACGCCGAGGAGGCTCTGTTCAGTCCTTCCGGAGAGGAAAGAAAGGATATTGCCATCATCACCCGCGTGGGAAAGCCCGTGGCGGCACATGTGCTTTCCGTTGATTTTCGCAATGGGCGTCCGTTTGTGCGTCTTTCCCGTAGGCTTGCTCAACAGGAATGCTACACACATCACCTTTCCACCCTACGTGAAGGAGACCTTCTCTATGCCAAGGTAACGCATCTGGAGCCATTTGGCGCTTTTATGGACATCGGTTGCGGTGTTTCCTCGCTCCTTTCGGTGGATTGCATCTCGGTTTCCCGTATCGCGCATCCGAAGGACCGCCTGACCTGCGGAATGACCGTTCCGGTGGCAATTAAGAGTATCGACCGCGAAAGCGGAAGAATTTACGTAACACTGCGGGAGCTGTTGGGGACATGGGAAGAAAACGTTGCCGCCTTCGAAGCCGGGCAAACCGTAACCGGAATCATCCGCAGTGTGGAAAGCTACGGCGTATTCATTGAACTCACTCCGAACCTTGCGGGCCTTGCGGAAATCAAAGAGGAATCTGCCAAGGAGCTGAAGAGCATGCTCGGCAAAAGCGTTGCCGTGTACATCAAAAGCATTGTTCCCGACCGCATGAAAATCAAGTTGGTTCTCATTTCTCCCTGCTGTGAAGCCGTTGCCCCGCCTCCGCTGACCTTTTTCATCCATCCGAGAGACACCGCGCACCTTTCCCATTGGCGGTATTCTCCCGCCTGCTGCAAAAAAACGGTGGAAACCGTGTTTGATTTGCCACAATCAAATTGACAATGTATTCAAAAAAGAACAGCAGACGAAACATCCGCTGTTCTTTTTCGGTTATCTGTGAATGTGTACCAAACGTCCCAGTGCCCGTTCCAAGGCCTGTGTCAACGCATCCACGTCCTCCTTCGTGTTGTCATGCGAAAAGCTGATGCGCAAGGAGCACTCCGCCATTTCCGGGCTCAATCCGTACGCAAGCAGTGCCGCGCTGACCCCTTTTCCGTGGGAGGAGCACGCCGAACCCGCCGAAACAAAAATTCCTTCGGAGGAAAGTGCATGCACCATGGTTTCGCTTCGAATATCCGGCAAGGTCAGGTGAAGTATGTGCGGAGCACGTGCCCCACGAGGAATATTCAGCTGCACGGGGAGGACGGCAAGCTTCTGCTCGGCATAATTGCGCAGCTCCGAAAGCTTTTCCGCATTGTGCGCAAAATTAAGGCTTTCCTCCTCTGCCGCCGCGCCGAAGCCGACAATGCCGATGACATTCTCGGTGCCGGAGCGCATGCCGAATTCCTGCCCGCCGCCGTAAAGAGTGGGAACAAAATCTCTTCTCTTTTTCGCCTCTGCGGAAACGTAAAGTGCGCCGACGCCCTTCGGGCCGTGAATTTTATGCGCACTGACGGTGACGAGATCCGCACCGACGGATTGCGGTGTAAATCGGCACTTTAAATATCCCTGTACGGCATCGGTATGCGTTACCACATCCGGATTTTTGGCTTTTGCAAGTCGAAAGGCATCTGCAATCGCATAGTGCGCGCCCAACTCGTTATTCACTGTCATCATGCTGACAAGAAACACCTTATCGTTCAACGCCTTTGCAAAGGCATCCAAATTCAAAACTCCGCCCTCAGTCGGGATGCGCACCACGTCAAAGCCGTCCCGCTCCAGGCAACGGAGCGCGTTTTCCACGCCCGGGTGCTCGGCATCGGTGGAAATAATTCGTCCGCCCCGACGGCGGGGCTTTGCGTAAGCAACCCCGAGCAAAGCCAAATTGTCGGCCTCACTGCCGCAGGAGGTGAAAATCAAACGTCCGGCTTCCGGTGCTCCCCGCTGTCCGAGACTTTTCCAAACCTGCTCTCTGGCATGCTCCAAAAGAAGCTGAGCACGGTGCCCCGCAGAATGAAGCGAGGAAGGATTGCCGTAGATTTCCATCGCTTCGGTCATTCGCTCCTTTGCACTGCGCGAAAGGGCGGTGGTTGCGCTGTTGTCCAAATAAATTTCTTTCATAGCTTCCCCTTGCACCAAGCGATTAACGGAACGAAAACGCTTCGATGATTGCCGTGACATCCGACAGATGTGCCTCATAGTTTTCGGGAAGTGCCGTGTAGGTCATGCAATAAATCATACTGCGGTAGGCGCAAATGTACTGACGGTAACGATATTGCACGCCGCCCACTGTGTAATAGAAATCAAACACCGTGGCAACTCTGCCGCCCATATCTGCCTGCTCCCCGGAAGAAATCAACTCAAAGCATCCTTCCCCAGACTGTTGCATCAAATCCCGACTCAGGGCAAAATACTGTTCAACACTCATGGCATTGGATTCCGGCATATAGGGAACAACGCTGACCGAGGAGCGGTCGTCGGCAACATACGCGGAGAAAATGCGCTCTTCGCGGTTGATTACCCAATCCTTGGGAACATAAAAGCGATACATTACATCCGAATTGGAAGCAAGCTTCATGCCCTCGGGTGCGTCCGCATCCTCCTGCAATGATTTGACGTAATCATCGGTGGTGTAGGGAGATGCGAATATAAATTCGGAAAGCATCTTTTCCACATCCGACAGCAAGCTTTCATACAGCTCCGCCGTCGCGCAAAAAGTAAACACGTAAAAGTGCCCTTCCCGCTTACCGATGACCTGTAAAAAGTGCAGCTCCCGTTGCTCGCTTTTTTCCTCCGTGTAAATGTCCATAATTGCGGAATAATGACGGCGCACCGCATTGACATCATCCAACAAATCCACGGCGGGCTCTTCATCGTACAGCTTTAAGCTTCCGCCAAGCGCCTGTGCCTCGGCGGTTGCATAACACTGCCGCAGAAAAAACGCTTCCGCCGTTTCCTCCGGCAGCTGTGCGTCGGCCGCATATTTGACCACGCTGACGGTGGACTGTACGGTCAACTTGTAATAGGCACCCGCAACACCGTAGCCCGTATTGACATTCCAAATGTCCGGAACATACAGACGGAAATCGTCACCCACGCAGTTTGCAATTTTCATGCCGTCCGGAATGTATTCCTGCTCCTTTTCCTGCGAGCAGGCAAACAGCATGGGCATGCATCCGATGCACAGCAGGAGAGCCAAAAGCTTTTTACACATTTTTTTCATGATTGGTTGTAATCCTTTCGTTTGTTAGAACCTGAAAAATCTCATGCCGTAGGCACCTTGCAAAGTCCCCGCTCCAGCATGGCTTCGGCGGCAAAAAGAATTCCGATTTTGCCGCTTTCATAGGTCAAACCGCCTTGGAAAAAGGCAGTATAAGGCTCCCGAAGGGGTCCGTCTGCGGAAAGCTCGATGGAGCTTCCCTGTGTAAATGTACCCGCCGCCATAATCACACGGTCGGTATACCCAGGCATTGCCCATGGCTCCGGAGTTACAAACGCATCCACGGGAGAGCCCTTTTGAATCCCTTGACAAAAGGCGCAAAGGGCCTGCTCGCTTCCCGTGATGACCGATTGAATGATGTCGTGACGCTCCTCATTCCAACGCGGTTCCACCGCAAATCCCAACCGTTCGAAAAGATATGCGGCAAGATGTGCGGTTTTCAATGCTTGAGCCGTGGTGTGCGGCGCATAAAACAGTCCCTTGTACATGGACTTGTTTTGCCCCATGGTGGCACCGACCTCCATCCCAAGTCCCACCGAGGTAAAGCGGTAGGCTGCAAGCTCCACCGCACGGCGGGAGCCGGCAAGATAGCCGCCCGTTTCCGCCATTCCTCCGCCCGGATTCTTAATCAGGGAGCCGATGCAAAGGTCCGCACCTACCGAGCAGGGCTCTGCGGTATCCACAAATTCGCCGTAGCAATTGTCTACCACCACAAAGGTGTCGGGGTTGATTTTTTTCACAAACCGAACCAATTCGCCGATTTTATCCACGCTCAGGGTTTTGCGATTCAAATATCCCTTGGAGCGCTGAACAAATACCATTTTCGCTTTCGACCCGAAACGCTTCAACTTTTCTTCGATTTCCGGAAAGCGAAAGCTGCCGTCCTCATTCAACTCGGTTTCCTCGTAAGCGACGCCGAAATCGCGAAGTGAACCGTCTCCCGATGCTCCGTTGAGCCCGATGACCTCCTCCAGCGTATCATACGGACGTCCCGCAACCGAGTACATCACGTCTCCCGGGCGCAAAATGCCGAACAAGCCAACGGTCAGCGCATGGGTGCCGCTGACAATGTTGTGTCGAACCAAGGCCGCCTCGGCACCGAATACATCCGCCCAAATGCGGTCCAATTCCTCCCTTCCGCGGTCGTCGTAGCCGTATCCGCTGCTGGATTGAAACATTCCGTCCGAAACGCGGTGAGCACGGAAGGCATCCATCACGCGTTGTGTGTTTTCAAACGCTCTTTTGTCGATTTTGGCAAACAGAGGAGCCAAAGCCTCCTCTGCCTCGGCAGTTAATTGTACAAGCTTATCAGAAAATTGCATTCCACTGTTTTTGCCGTGCCGAAGCACGGCAACCTTTCTTTGATAATCGTTTTTGTGTATCGAATCGTTTTGTTGTGTTTTCAAAAGGCGCTGTCATCCAAATGATTGTAATCATCCGGGTTCAGACTGGGAAATTCGGTTTCTCTTGCAATGGAAAGGCTGGAAGCCTCCAAAAAGAAGGACGCACGCGCCGATTCATGATACGGCCCTACGTACAGCATTGCAAGGTTGCAGGTGACCGCACTCAGCAAATACCAACCGATGAAGCTGAAATCCAGGCAAAACAGCTTCCATTTGTTTCCCTTCATCAAGTGTCTGGAATTGCGCAAAGCATCTACGGGGCTCATTTCGGGCCCTTCTCCCAGAATCATAAAGCAATAAATGTAGTTGTATTTTACAAACAGGCTCAATAAGGATGAACAGATGATTCCGGCGAGCACCGGCAAGGAAAGCAATAAAACGGTTCCCATTGCCTCCACCGGAGTTGCAAGCACGTAAAACAGCAACGGCAACGACATCAGTATGGCAGGCAGTTGACATGCCAGTTGCAGCAAGGTGTACAAAATACGCAGCACCACAGCCTTTCGATAGCAGATTTTAAAGAAGCAAAACAGCTCGGAAATTCCGGAGCCATGCTTTCCCTCCAGCCAATCCAAGTGCAGCTGCTCATATCCCATCGTCAGGGGCGCTCCCACAAACAACACAATTGCCAAAGAGAACAATGTGCTTCCGACGGTGGCAAGGATGGCAGCCGCTTTCAAAGCGGGATTGTTGGCAAGAAACTGCTTCACCCATAAAAACATTGCTTCAAGGCTTTCAAACGAAAGGCTTTTGAGGTCAACTGTGTTAAAGTCCAATTCAAACTTCGGGCTAAAGCCCTCCGCACCCAACAGCGAGGCCAGCAGAAAAGCGAGAATTGCCAAGCCCCAATGCTGCTTTAAGGTTTCCCTGGCTTTTTCACGGTAATATGCGGCATTTTTGATTTTTGTCGCACTTGTAAACGAATTTTGAAAGTCCTGTTGTCGATTCATGATTTCTCCTGTAATTTGATATTTTTTGATTTGCTACGTCCTCCGCAAAAAGCGGAAAAATGACTGTACTATGTAAATTCTTCCACCAGTCGACGAAATGTGTTTCCGCGCTCTTCAAAGTTTCGAAACGCGTCAAAGCTTGCGCAAGCAGGCGACAGCAGCACCGTGTCCCCGTCCGTTGCCAGCGTTTTTGCAAGGCATACGGCATCCTCAAATGCGGGAGCGCAGTACACCGGGAGACTGCCCTGCCGTACGCGCGGCAAGTCGGACAGCTCTGCCTTGATTTTTTGTGCGGTTGCACCGGTAAGCACCACGGCCTTTGCCCGTTGCTCCAAGGCTTGTGCCAACGGAGCATAGGACAGATTTTTGTCATAGCCGCCGCAAATGACAATGGGCATTTCCGTCAGCGCGGAAAGCGCTGCGGCGGTTCTTGTCGGACTGGAATCAATGGAGCTGTTGTAATATTTTACCCCGTGTAACACTCTGACCAGCTCCAAACGGTGCGCAACGCCGCAGAATTCGCTTGCTACCTCGTGAATCGTCTCCGCGCAAACCAACCCATTCGTCAGTGCCAAAGCGGTCATATAATTTTCGAGATTGTGCTTTCCGGGCAGACGAATTTGAGACACTTGCAGCAATGCCTGCTCCCGAACGCCGTCAAATGCATAAACTGTTCCGTCCCGTGCGTACACGGCAGAGTCGCCTTCCCTGAGAGCAAACATTTGCGAGTCCTCCTTTGCCGAGGAAAACCATGCAACGGGACAGCTCAGCGCATGTCCGATCTGTGCCGTTGCCGCATTTTCGGCATTGAGCACCGTCAGAGAGCATGGCGCGTGCGTGCAAATGTTCCGCTTGGCGCGTTGATATTCTTCCATGTCCGTATGCCAATTCAAATGATTCGGCGTGAGATTGGTGATGGCGGCACGGTGCGGGGAGCGTGTCATGGTTTGCAGCTGAAAGCTGGAAAGCTCCACCACCGCATAATCCTGCGGTGTCATCTCAAACACCTTCGGAAGCAGCGGAGCTCCGATGTTTCCCCCCACGTAAACTCTGCCCGTTCCCCGTTTTTTACATTCCGCCTCCAACAGCTTCCCGGTGATGGTTGTGGTTGTGGTTTTTCCGTCACTTCCCGTTATGCCGATGACCGTGGCAGGAGTCAAATCCAAAAACAACTCCATTTCGCTTGTCAGCAGAGCGCCGTTTTGCCGTGCGGCAACCAGCGCGGGGTGGTCGGGGCGCAATCCGGGGGAACGAAAAACGGTACGCTCGGAAAGCTGCTCCAGATAATTTGCTCCGAGGCAAAGCCTGACGCCCTTTGCCCGCAAGCGGCGAGCGGTGTCCCCGAGTTCTTCCTCCGTTTTGCAGTCCCTTGCCACCACGGTGGCTCCGACGGAAAGCAAAAAATCAATTAAGGGCAGGTTGGATACGCCAAGCCCGATGACGGCACAGGGCGCGGCGCACAATTGCTCCTTCCACCGAGACCATGTCAATTCAATCCCTCCTTGTCACAAGGAGACCGCGCAACCTGCCACAGTCGCGCGGAAGACCTTGAATACCGTATTACTTTAATACTATATAATATTATATTATATTTTATCGAAAAGTGCAATAGCAAAAACAAAAAAACCTTTTTTCTGCAAAATCCCCTTTTCAAAACCTTTTTTTTCTGTTATAATAGGTCATAACAGAGAAAAAGCAGAAGAATGCCACTCTTTTTACGAAAGGATGTAAAAATTCATGGCAACCAAATCGGTAAAAAAGCAAGAATACAACGACCAAAGCATCAAATCCCTCAAAGGACCGGACCGTGTGCGCAAGCGCCCTTCGGTCATTTTCGGCTCAGACGGATTGGACGGATGCGAGCACGCTTTTTTTGAAATTCTTTCCAACGCCGTTGACGAAGCGCGCGAAGGACACGGAAAGGAAATCAAGGTTACGGTCTACCGTGACAAAAGCATTGAGGTAGACGACCACGGCCGCGGTGTTCCCCTCGGATGGAACGAGGGCGAGCAACGGTGGAACTGGGATTTGATTTACTGCGAAATGTATGCCGGCGGAAAGTACGGCAACAATGATGACGGCGCAGCCTACGAATATTCGCTTGGACTCAACGGTCTCGGTGCCTGCGCAACGCAATACAGCTCGGAATTTATGCAGGTCAAATCCTACGACGGTGTCACCGAGCGCAGCATTTCCTTTGAAAAAGGCTTTGTTACAAAGGAGCTTTCCGAACGTCCCTTATCGGCGAAAGAAAAACGAACCGGCACCGTTGTCCGTTGGCGCCCGGACCTGGAGGTGTTTACCGACATCAACATCCCGGAAGAATTTTTTGCGGACACCATGCGCCGTCAATCGGTGGTCAATGCGGGTATTTGCTTCACCCTTTTGACGGAGCAGGAGGACGAGAGCTTCTCGGAGCAAAAGTTTCTATATGTCAACGGAATTGCCGACTATCTTGCCGAAACGGTGGGCGATGCGGCACTGACCGCACCCGTTTTGTGGAACCTGGAGACCCAAGGGCGTGACCGAGAGGACAAGCCCCTGTACAAGCTCAAGGCGGAAATTTCTTTTTGCGTGTCTAACACCGTTACGATGACCGAATATTACCACAACTCCAGTTACCTGGAGTACGGCGGCTCTCCCGACCGCGCGGTTCGTCTGGCATTCACCTACGCATTGGACAAGTATCTCAAAGCGAACAACCGTTATGCAAAAAACGAAAGCAAAATTACGTACAACGACATTGCCGACTGCCTGGTTCTGGTCATCAACAGCTTCTCCACGCTGACCTCCTACGAAAACCAAACCAAAAAAGCCATCAACAACGCTTTCATCTGCGATGCTCTAAATGACTTTTTACGCAGTCGGTTGGAAATCTATTTCATTGAAAATCCAAAGGCCGCCGAGTTGTTTGCCAACCAGGTGTTGATTAACAAGCACAGCCGTGAAACCGCCGAGCGTGCCCGTGTGGACATCAAAAAAAAGCTGGCAGGCTCCATGGACGTGGCAAACCGTGTGGAAAAGTTTGTAAACTGTCGCTCCAAGGACCCGAACGTGGCAGAGCTTTATATTGTGGAGGGTGACTCGGCACTCACCTCCTGTAAATTGGGTCGCGCGGCGGAATTTCAGGCAATTATTCCGGTTCGTGGAAAAACCCTGAACTGCCTGAAAAGCGACTACGACAAAATTTTCAAAAACGACATTATCACCGACTTACTCAAGGTCATCGGCTGCGGAGTGGAGCTCAAGGGCAAAAGAAGCAAGGATGCCGCAACCTTTGATTTGAACAATCTCCGTTGGTCCAAAATCATCATCTGTACCGATGCCGATGAGGACGGATTTCAAATTCGCACCCTGCTGTTGACGCTGTTCTATCGCTTATTGCCTACCCTGCTTGCCGAGCACAAGGTGTTCATTGCGGAATCTCCGTTGTTTGAAATCACCACAAAGGATGAAACGCTGTTCGCCTACGACGAATTCGAAAAGGCGGAAATTCTCAAAAAGCTCGGAAATAAAAAGTACACCCTTCAACGCTCCAAGGGACTGGGTGAAAACGAGCCGGAAATGATGTGGAAAACAACCATGAACCCCGAAACACGGCGTCTGGTTTCGGTTTCTCCCGCCGATGCGGCGCAAACCGAATTTATTTTCGACACGCTGCTCGGTGACAATCTGGCTTCCAGAAAAAAATTCATCACCGAAAACGGCAGCCGTTACATGAAGGATATCGATGTATAAGGCCTTACAGTAAATTTACGTCAAGGAGAAAAAAGATGTTTCAAAAAGCAATTCCCGTCTTTCCGAAGGGCTTGAGCAAGCAGCCGCATATTCACGCCGCGTTCGCCACGGAAATCGAACAGGCGAGCAATACCGTTTTGCATATCACCGCCGCCACCTTTTATCGCGTTTCCGTCAACGGCGTTTTTGTTGCTTCCGGCCCCGCGAGAACCGCAAAGGGCTACGCAAGAGAGGATGTCCTCTGCCTGGATGATTTTTTGACGGACGGAAAAAATCAACTTTTGATTGAGGTGCTGGGCCATTATTGCAAATCCATGACCACGGTCAAGCAACCATCCTTCCTGCAAGCGGAGGTCTGCATCGGCAGCACTGTTATCGCCTACACGGGCAAAAGCTTTTGCGCTTATGTTCCGAAAAAATGTGTCCAAAAGGTGGAACGCTATTCCGGGCAACGCCTGTTTGCGGAGGTTTGGGATTATTCCGCGGGATATGACGTGACCTCTTCGGAATTTCTGACGGAGACAGAGTGCTTGGAAGCTCCGCCTGTTGTCATCGACCGTGTTGCACCGTATGCATACTGTGAAAACGTTTCGGCAAACTGTGCCGCCTCGGTCGGAAGATGTGTGCATGAAGAAGAGAAAGCGGTTCGCAAGAGCTTTTTCTCGTTTGTTTGCGATGATGACTGGGGATGCTTTGATTGGAATGAAATTCCCTACCATCCGTACGAATGGATTCAAAAGCAGGAACTGCTTTCCACGGCAAGGAATCAAAAGCTTCCCCTCCGGCTATGCGGTGGAGAGTACGCATTGTTTGACCTCGGAAGAATCGAAACCGGCTTCTTCCGCTTCCTTGCAAATGTCAAACACTGCGCCGACGTCGTCATTGCTTTTTCCGAGGACATCGGCAATGAGGAATTCGCATTTACCGATATGCACGCGCAAACCGTTTTGGAATTTCTGCTTGCCGCCGGAAAGGCACCGGAAATGCTCTCTTTTGAACCTTACACAGCCAAATATGCGTTGGTTGCCGTGAAATCCGGCGAATTGCTTTTGGAGGATTTCGGCATCAAAACCTTCTGCCGAGATGTCCGTGATGTAGAGTTGAAAACCTTTGACAATCCTACGCTGGATGCGATTTACCGTGCGGCGGTGCGCACCTATGCGCACAACGCTCTAGATATTTTCATGGATTGCCCCTCCCGTGAGCGTGCGGGATGGCTGTGTGATTCTTATTTCACCGCAAAGGCGGAAATGGAGCTGTTCGGAAATGTGCAAACCGAGCAGGCCTTCCTTGAGAATTTTACATACTATGAAAACGAAGGAGATTATCCGGACGGAATGCTTCCCATGTGTTTCCCCACGGACATTCGTTCCGAAAAAAGAGCCATTCCCCAATGGAATTTGTGGTATCTCATCGAGCTGGAGGAATACCTCAACGAGCGCAACCGTACCGCCGACCGAGAGGCTTTTCGCAAAAGCGTCAACGGTCTGCTTTCCTTCTTTGCACGTTACGAAAATGATGACGGCTTATTGGAGCGTCTGCCCGAGTGGAATTTTGTGGAGTGGAGCGTTGCAAACCAATGGACATGGGATGTCAATTATCCCACCAATATGTTGTACGCACAGGCACTGGAAAGCGTCTCCCGCATTTACGGTGACGATTCCCTTCGGCAAAAGGCGGAGCGCATTCGCAAAACCGCAGTGGAACAATCCTTTGACGGAACCATGTTCCTCGACCACGCCTTACGGAACGACAAGGGCGTGCTCGTCCGTCAAGCGGATTGCTCCGAGGCTTGCCAATATTATGCCATCCTGTTCGGCGGCATTGACATCCACAGCGAAAAATATGCCGAGCTGAAGCGTCGCGTGCTTCACGCATTCGGCGCAACCCGACATGAGCCGCACCCGGACGTGGCGGAAATCAATGCCTTTATCGGTGCATATCTGCGTCTGGAAGCGTTGCTGAAAATGAAAGAATACAGCCTGCTGTTGCATGACATTGAGGACTTTTTCGGATGCATGGAGCAAGAAACGGGCACGCTCTGGGAATACCGCCAGCATCATGGCAGCCGTGACCACGGCTTTGCGTCCTATGTTGTAAAGGTTATGAACGAGGCGTATGCACATCTGAAGTAAGAAAGCGAGTCGTAACATCAAAAAGCACACACAAAGGGATTGTCCTGTTGAGGGCAATCCCTTTGTGTGTCGATTACACTTTTGATTTCCGGCGCCGCAAAAAGTCAATGGAATCCTTCATCCATGCCGAGCACGGCAGCGGAGACTCAACGGGAAGCGGCTTTGTTACATGGGTGCCGAGGCAGCATCCGTGCCCGCCGTTTTCGTAAATGCGCAGTTCAAACCGAACCTTGTGTCGATCCAGCGCAGACGCAAACGCCAAGGTTCCCGTCAGCGGAACACAGTTATCGTCTGCGTTGTGCCAAATGAAAGTATCGGCAGTTTCCGCATCCACACGGCTTTCCAGCGAAAGCAATTCAATTATTTCGTCCGTCAACTCCTCCTCGTTGTCGGAAAACAGATTGAGGAACGAGCCTCTGTGCGCAATGTTGATGACCGGATAGCAAAGCACCATCGCATCGGGACGGTACAATCGGCGGTCATCATCCAAAAAGCCATTCAAGCAGGGATGCTTCCACATCGTGCCCGTGCAGGCCGCAAGATGCCCTCCTGCGGAGAATCCGCACACCGAAATGCGTCCGGGATCGATTCCGAACTCCGCCGCATGCTCCCGAATGTACCGAATTGCCGTCAGCCCCTCCAGCAATGCCTGCGGAAAGCGTGCCGGAAAAACGCTGTAATTCAACACAAAAGCGCACATCCCGGAGGCGACGTACTGCAATGCAATCGGCTCAGCTTCGCCCTCGTACGTAATTTTATATGCACCGCCCGGAAAAACAAGCACGGCAGGGCGATTGGTTCTTTCCAATGCCGCAGGTGCTCCGTCCGGAATATAGCAACGCAACGGAGCACTGCTTCCGTTTACCTCAATCGAATGCTGAAAATATCTCATATTACCGTTCCTTTTCCGAAATCACTTCTTTTGCTGCTTGCACCAAATTTTCATTACAAAACGGTGCGGGAGCAGCTTGGTGACAAGCACTTGTGCCCGAATGGAAAAGCCGCAAACGGAGACGTCCTTGCCCTTTTTCATATCCTTCAATGCGCGGGTAATCACCTGCTCGGCAGTGAAGAAACGGTTATAATAGGTAATGGTATCGTCCGTCACCGCATGATTGAAAAATTCCGTCTTAACCCATCCCGGGCAAACCGCCATCACGCGAATGCCTTTATTTTTGAGTTCCACATTCAGTGCGCGACTGAAGGACAGCACAAACGCTTTTGTGGCGCCGTAAACATTGATATAAGGGACGGGCTGAAAGGAGGAAAGCGAATCCAACTGATAAACCTCACTGCCCTGCCGCAAATAAGGAAGGCTCACATAGGTCATTCCCACATACGCCTTGCTGTTCAGGTCAATCATGCGGTACATGGTGTCCAGCTCCATGCTTTCAAAGGCACCGAATTTTCCGAAGCCGCTGGCATTGACCAGCACCGAAATTTCCGGACGCTCCTTTTCCAGCAGCAGTCTGTATTCCTCAATACTTTCCTCTTTGGTCAAATCCAGAGGAATGGGGCGAATCTTCACCGAAACATCGGCCTGCAATGCCTCCAAGCGGTCAACGCGACGGGCAATGACCCACATTTCATCCAATTGCTTCTCACGGCTGAGTTGAAGAACAAATTCCCTTCCCATGCCGGAGGATGCACCTGTTACCACTGCAATTTTCATACGTATTTGACTCCTTTATCTTTTTTGGTTACGAAATCACAAAATGCTTCGGAAGACCGTTTTCATAGGGCAGGTCGCATTCTCCCTGAATCAGGGGAAGCAAATATTCACAGCAGGCATCGGTGACATGATTGCCCTTTTCGTTGATGAACTCTCGGTTGACGAATTTGATTCGGTTGGCAACGGTTGAAACATCACGGTGACCGAATTGCACAGCATAAGGCTTTGTGGAAAGGCGCTCCACCGTCATCATTTCACGGCTGACCCCCTGCAATGCGGCCTGTACGGCCGCTCTGCCGACGGAAACCGATTCCGAAATGTCGGTTTCGGAGGACAGATGCGCCGCGCACCGTTGGGGAAGATTCAACTCCACCGAGCGAACCTTGCATCCGATTTCCGCCTTTACCGCAAGCTCCAGTGCCTTTCCCGTCCCCGCAAGATACGCGTGACCGAAAGCATCGGTAACACCGGTCTGTGTTCCCTCGCCGACGTATTTTCCGTTGGCGTAGCGAATTCCTTCGGAAACGGCAACCACCACATTCGGCTGTTTTTTCAGCTGTTCACGCACATCACAAAGAAAGTCTTGCAGGTTGAAGGTGCATTCTGGAAGGTAAACCAAATTGGGCTCGGCTCCGCCGGTCACTTTGCCGATGGCGGAGGCCGCCGTCAACCAACCGGCATCTCTTCCCATAATTTCCACAATGGTTACGGCCGGCACCGTGTACACGGCACAGTCGCGGATGATTTCGTTGACGGTAACCGCAATGTATTTGGCGGCAGAGCCGAAGCCGGGCGTGTGGTCGGTTCCGACAAGGTCGTTGTCAATGGTCTTCGGAATACCGAGAAGCACCATTTCCCAGTTGTGCGCCTTGGTGTACTCGGAAAGCTTGGCAACGGTGTCCATTGAATCGTTGCCGCCGATGTAAAAGAAATAACGAATCTCGTATTTTTGAAAAATGCGCATCAGTCTTTCATAAAAAGCATC
>CAZWXE010000015.1:0-23150 GCA_964638045.1 uncultured Ruminococcus sp.
AGAGCGGGAGAGAATGCAGCCCAAAAAGGCTATTCACAGGTGCTTTGGCTGGACGGCGTTGAACGCAAATACATCGAAGAAGTGGGTGCAATGAACGTGATGTTCAAGCTGGACGGTGAAATTGTAACGCCCAAGCTGACGGGCTCCATCCTCCCGGGCATCACACGGATGTCCTGCATTGAGGTGCTGCGCTCCTTGGGCTATCGCGTCAGCGAGCGGTTACTCTCGGTGGAGGAGCTGACGGAGGCAATGAAAAACGGAACATTGGAAGAGGCATGGGGATGCGGCACCGCGGCGGTGGTTTCGCCCATCGGCAGGCTGATGTACAACGACGAAGAGTACATCATCAACAACGAGCAAATCGGTGAGGTGACACAGCAGCTGTATGACATTCTCACGGGAATCCAATGGGGAAAGCAGGAGGACACCTTCGGGTGGGTTTATCGCATTTAACCGCGCAGGCGTTACTGCAAATGAAAAAGACGGTTCTGTCATTCATGTCCCGAAAGGCATGGTGACAGAACCGCTCTTTGCTTTTTTGAAAAATTCAAAACGGTCGGCTACTTCCTTTTGGAGAACCTGCGAGCGAAGGTGCATGTTTTGCACAGGGGAGCGACAAATTTCCCCATCGAAAAGCCTCGGCGAATCGAGGCGGCGGGTTCTCCCGCCAAAATCGCGTCCAACGGCTGTTTGAAAATATTTCCCAGCGGAATTTCACCGTTGGCGTCCAAGCAGCAGGGGACAACGGTACCGTCGCAAAGAACGGCAATTTGCGAGGAAAGACCATGGCAAAAGCCATCCTCTCGCTTCTCGGCACGACTGTCGGTGGGCCAGGTGAAAATTCCGTCGTATTCCAAAAAGGTGTTTTTGGCAATGCGGTAGCCGCGCGGGCGGCTTTGCCAATTTTCGGGGAAGGCGTCCCTTAAATAAGCCTCGATGAAACCGTTTTGTTCCTTTTTCCCGCGCCCCTCGGCGCTGTCACGGTTCCACAGACGAAATACGGTGTATACACCGGCCTCGGAGGCTTGCCGTGCAAATGCGACAACGCCGTCCAGATACGTCTGCTCGGCCTGCATTCCGTTTCCCTCCGGGGCGTGAAGCGAAACCGACACCTTGTGCACCGTGTCCTTGCTTTGCAGCAAAATATCTCCGACCTTCGGCAGCAGCATGCCGTTGGTGGTAATGCAAACGGAAAAGCCTGCCGCCTCGGCAACGCGCAACAGCTGCCCGAGCTGCGGATGCAACAGAGGCTCTCCCAACACATGAAGGTAAAGATATTTTGCATGCCCCCGCAGCCGCTCGCACACTTCGGAAAATTCCTCTACACTCATTTGATGCTTCTTTCGCGTCGTACCCGTGCAAAAGGAGCAGGAAAGATTGCAAATATTTCCGATTTCAACGTAAACGCGCTCAAACATCATCGCAGCATCCGCCCCGTCAGTGCCGCTCCGGCAGCAACAGCGTCTCGCCGGACGGGATGCTGTACGTTTCTCCGTCTACGTCCAGCCAGACGGTCAACAGCGTCGGGTTGAAGATGCGCCGTCCGTTTGCGCTGTACCGCAAGCTTTTGTATGCCTGAACATAATCGTAAATTTCGATGTTGGTGGCATACCACAGCGACTCATTGCCGGCAAGACGTTGACAAATGTCCTCCATGTGCTCCCAATTGTTTTTGCGGTCCAATTCAAAGCTGTGCCCCCAAATATACAGCAGGCGGGGGTAGCGCTTGGAAAAATATACATTTGCGGAGGTGTCCACCTGCAAAAACGAGTCGATGTAATCGAGGATATTCGGATTGTCATGGTGTGCCGACGGCATCCATGCGTGAAAATCCTGCGGGAGTAGGAAGGAATCGTTGTCGCCACCCAATGTTCGGGCATAGGCAATGTCCAGCTCCGTCAGATAATTCTTGATTTTTTCGTAGCCTTCGAGGTTCCCCATTAAGGTGATGCCGGTGTCCGGGTACGCCATGCCGCGAATGATTCCGTTGCACATTTCCTCCAGTGCCAATCGGCAATCCAGCACCTCGCGGATGCCTTCAATCATACGCAGGTTGCCGTTTGCGCGATGGTGCGCGCAGTGGGTTGCGATTTCATGCCCCTTGGATAAAAAACATTCCTCAATCTCTTCCTTTGTAAACCGAACCGAGGAAGTGAAGTTAAAGGTTGCCTTGATGCCGTAGCGGTCAAACAGTGCGGCCAGAAGAAGGTCCTGTACAACGCCGTCGTCGTAGCTGAAGGTGACGGCTTTTGCTTTTCCGTTCGGATAGCGCAGAAAAACATATCTCATTTGTCTAATCCTCCTGAATTTGACGGTCAATCACGGTGCCGTGCACCGTTCGCAACCGATTACAGACGCCGCAAAATATGCAGCTCGTACGGCTCCAGCTTCAGCACATTCCGATAGACCGTTTCGGAAAGAATGTCGATGTAGCTGCCGTCAAAGCGATATTCGCCCGCAACGCCGCCAACCGACGCAACCAGCTCCAGCGTCTCGTTTTGCGACACGCGCTTGGTCACCATCAAGCCTTTGTCGACATCGTAGGTGTGGGCATTCGCAAGAGCGGCCGCCTTTTTCATGATTCTTTCAAGCTCCGCGTCCTCCGGAAGTGTTCCGAGAACCACAACATAGCCCTTTCCGAGCTTCTTTGCAAATGCGGCACATTTTCCGAGCAGTGCGGAATGACCGCTTTGAACCGTCAGCCAAGGCTCAAGCTCTCCCGATTCGAACAGCTCGTAAATCGCACCGCCGCGGACCGATTCTCCCTGTTCGTTTTGCAGTGTCATCGAGCCGTCATCGCTCGGAAGAATATAAGCAAGCCTTACGTTTGTCAGCGTTTCCAGTGAGCCGTAGGGCGAGGTTTGGTATTTGGTTCCGACGGAGGTACGGATATCGGTCATGGGGCCCACCACCCAAACGCCGCCGTTGCGTACCCAATCGGCGATTCTGTCCGAAAAATGATGCTCCTCCAACGTATAGGCGGTGGGGCTGAAGAGCAGCTTGTAGCCGTCCAGGCTTTCCTGCGCATCAATGACATCCGGGTGAATGCCCGACGCAACCAATGATTTGTAAAACTTTTTGACAAAGCCCGACGGATGGTCGATGGCGCCGTTGATGTCCTGCGTTTGCTTGATGTTCCAGTTCAGAGAGGTAAACAGCAGCGCCGTGTCGCTTTCCACCCGATAATCGGGAAGAAAATCGCAAACCTTTGCAAATTCCGAAGCCGCACGGCGAATTTCGCCGTTTGCGTATGTGTATCTTCCGGAGGAATCCAGCACCGCGCCGTGCATCAGCTCATGTCCCGCCCAGTGCGTGCGCCAGAGCCAATAAAGATTTGCTTCGCCTCCCAGCAGAATGGGCAGCCATGTGTTCATGTAAATGAAGCCCTCGTGTTGAAGGGAATGCCCGAACTGTGTGGAGCCGTTCCAGCAGGCCTGCGTCTCGGTGTTCCAAAAGGGACGCTTTGAGAATTTTCTCATGTAATCCATCCACATGGAAACGCTGAACAAATCCGTGCTGTAATGGTTGAACTGCGCAACATCCAAGGGTGCGTTCAGCTCTCTGTAATCAAATCCGCCAAGCGGCATGGTGTCGGTTCCGACGGGAGCCGAGGAGTATTTTTTGATGATTTCCGCCTGCATGTGCACAAAACGTTTGTGCCCGTCCCGTTGAGACAGGTCCCATTCCAGCTTGATGTGGGGGTTGTGCCATGCATGGAAGGGTGCCGGTATTTCTTCGATTTCATCGTACGCCTGGCTGAAAAGATTCAAATTCCATGCGCGATTGACGCCGTCCGCATTTCCGTATTTTTCGGCAAGATGTGCGTGGAACGCCGCCATGCAGTGCGTGCAGCAGCAGCCGGGCTGATGATGATAGATTTCATTGTCGATTTGCCAACCGATGACGCCCGCGTCCTTGCCGAATTCCTCGGCAAGCTTGTTTACAATTATTTTGCTGTGCCGGATGTAATCCGGATTGTTCGAGCAGCAATGGCGCCGTCCGCCGTGGCTTTTTCGGTTGCCGTCCGGCTCCAACATCAGGGCCTCCGGATACTTTTTCGCAAACCAACGGGGCGGTGTTGCGGTGGGCGTTCCCAAAATGACGCCGATTCCGGCTGCGTGCAGCTTATTTACAATGTCGTGTAGCCAGCCGAAGTCGAATGTTCCCTCCGAGGGCTCCATCTTTTTCCATGCGAATTCGGCGATTCTGACCACGTTAAAGCCGCATTCCTTCATTTTTTCAATATCCGAATCAATCAGCGCGGCGTCCCAATCCTCCGGGTAATAGTCCGCGCCGAGAAGTATTCTGCTCATCTTTTTTTGTCCTCCTAAAATCGGGTGTACGGCAAGGTTTCCGTTGCCCTTTATGACACTATCATATCATATTCCCATGGAAATGTCAACTTTTGCAAATGTGTGCATTTAACACAAAAAGGCCATTTTATCGATGTGCTGTTTTGTTAAAAAAACAGAAAAGATTAAAAAGACGGCATTTGTTGTTGACAAACGGAAAAAAATATTATAAAATAATTCCATCTTTATATTTTTAGGACAGGCTATGACGGGAACTTGGCCCCTTACATACGGCGTCACAGAGAGTCGGCGGCTCGGTGCGAGTCGACACGTACGCGTAATGGGTCCTCATCCTTGAGCTTCCAAGAGAAAGGCGCTTGACGCCCGTAGAGTTGGACGGGTTCTCCCGTTATCGAGAGCTTGTGATTTTTTGCAAGGTGAGTGGGTTTTTCAGCCAATCAGAGTGGTACCACGGAGGATTCTTCGTCTCTTTTATGCAAGGGTATTTTGCGTAAAAGGGGCGATTTTTGTTTTCTTCTCCGAGAATGACGCTCACCTCGAACGGAATGTGCAAACAGAAAGGATACGGTATGGAAGGTTATCAAAAATATAAACGGCAGTTTTTTGCACCGGATGATGTGCAAATGGAGTGGACCGAAAAGAACGGGCTGGACCGTGCACCTCGTTGGTGCAGTGTAGACCTGCGGGACGGCAACCAAGCGCTGATTATTCCCATGAGCTTGGAGGAAAAGCTGCGTTTTTTCAAGCTGCTGTGTGAAATCGGATTCAAGGAAATCGAAATCGGCTTTCCCGCCGCAAGCGAAACCGAGTATGAGTTTTGTCGCACCCTCATTGAGCAAAACCTCATTCCGGACGATGTGACCGTTCAGGTGCTGACGCAATCCCGCGAGCATATCATTCAAAAAACCTTTGAGGCCATTGACGGTGCCAAGCACGCAGTGGTGCATTTGTACAACTCCACCTCGGTGGCGCAGCGGGAGCAGGTGTTCCGCAAGAGCAAACAGGAAATCATCGACATTGCCGTTTTCGGCGCCAAGCTTTGCAAGGAATACAAGCAGAAGGCGAAGGGGAGCATTACATTCGAATACTCTCCCGAAAGCTTTACGGGCACCGAGCCGGAGTACGCGGCGCAAATTTGCAACGAGGTGCTGAAAATTTGGGAGCCGACGTCGGAGGACAAGGTAATTATCAATCTTCCCGTCACCGTTTCGCATTCCATGCCGCACGTTTACGCCAATCAAGTGGAATATATGCACAAGCATTTGCTGTTTCGCGAGAACGTCATTCTTTCTCTGCACCCGCACAACGACCGTGGCTGTGCCGTGGCAGACAGCGAAATGGGATTGCTGGCAGGCGGCGACCGCATTGAGGGAACCCTGTTCGGCAACGGAGAACGCACCGGTAACGTGGACATCATCACGCTGGCGCTGAACCTGTTCTCGCAGGGGGTGGACCCGCAATTGGATTTTTCCGATTTGCCGAAGCTGACCGCCGTCTACGAGGAGGTCACCCGCATGCATGTCTACGAGCGGCAACCGTACAGCGGACAGTTGGTATTTGCCGCCTTCAGCGGCTCGCACCAGGACGCCATTGCCAAAGGAATGAAATACCGTGAGGGCAGGGAAGACATGCAGTGGACGGTTCCCTATCTTCCCATTGACCCTGTGGATGTGGGCAGAGCCTACGAGGCGGATGTGATTCGTATCAATTCGCAGTCGGGCAAGGGCGGCATCGGTTACATTATGGAAACGCAGTTCCGCTTCAACCTTCCTCCCAAGATGAGAGAGGTGTTCGGCTACCACGTCAAGGGCATTTCCGACAGACAGCACAGAGAACTGCAGCCCAAAGAGGTTTACGACATTTTTTGCAGAGATTTTGTCAATTTGCACGGCCTTTTGGATGTGGAAAAGGCGGTTTACAGTGATGCACCCGGAGGGCAAATCGAGGGTTATATTACCGTTTCTTACCGAGGAGAGAGCAAAATCATTCATTCCGTCGGCAATGGGCGACTGGACTGCGTCAGCAACGCCTTAAAATCCTTGTTGCCCGAAGCACCCTATACTTTGGAAACCTATACACAGCACGCATTGGACGGCAACACCACCTCACGCGCGGCATCTTACGTCAGCATCGGGACGCCGAACGGGACCTACTGGGGAACCGGCGTCAACGCAGACATCAGCATGTCGTCGGTGAAGGCTTTGGTCAGTGCCGTGAACAAAATGCTTTCCCACGCACTTCAATAAGGAGAATCCGCTATATGAAACTGACAGGAGCGGAAATCATCGTTCGCACGCTGATTGAGCAGGGTGTTACCGATGTTTTCGGATATCCGGGAGGACAAATCCTCAACGTTTACGATGCCCTGTACCGACACAGGGACAAAATCAATCACATTTTAACCGCACATGAGCAGGGAGCCTCGCACGCCGCCGACGGGTATTCCCGCGTGACGGGCAAGGTGGGGGTTTGCATTGCAACCTCGGGGCCCGGTGCTACCAATTTGGTGACGGGCATTGCAACCGCCATGCTGGATTCGGTTCCCATGGTGGCCATTACGGGAAACGTGCCCTGCAATCTGATTGGAAAAGACAGCTTTCAGGAAATCGATATTACGGGCGTGACTCTGCCCATTACCAAGCACAATTATTTTGTCACCCGTGTGGAGGATTTGGCCCCCGCACTGCGGGAGGCGTTTTCCATTGCCAAGTCCGGACGCCCCGGGCCTGTGCTGGTGGACGTTCCGAAGGACGTGCAAGCCGCACTGTGCGAATACGAAGAGCAGGATGTTGCTCCCAAAATTCCTCTGTGTTGTGCGGAGGAGTCCAAAATTCAACAGGCCGTTCGGCTGATTCAAGAGTCCAAGCGCCCCTACCTTTATGTGGGCGGCGGAGCGGCGGGGCTCGGGATGGGAAAGGAAATTATGGCGCTGGTGGAGCGCATCAACGCTTACATCGGCTGTACCTTTATGGGACTTTCCGCCATTCCCGACAGCTGTCCGCGCTTTCTCGGAATGCAGGGCATGCACGGGCATTACGCTTCCTCCATGGCGCAGGACCGCGCGGATTTGCTGATTGGCATCGGTGTTCGCTTCAGTGACCGTGCCACGGGGAATATCTCCCGCTACGGAAGAAACTGCAAGCTCATTCAAATCGACCCCGATTTTTCGGAAATCAATAAAAATGTCAAGGTGGATTGCGGAATCGTCGGAGATGTGCGGGATGCCTTCTCGCGTATTGCCGCCGCCTGTACGGAAAAACCGCACAGCGAATGGAACGACGAGGTGGAGGCCTTGCGCCAAACCGAGCGGGAAAACGAGCTGTACATCGCGCAGCATTCCGCGGCTGCCTTCACTCCCCGAGATGTGTTTGACGTCATCAACGAGGTCAAACCGGAGGGGACGGTCATCGCCACCGATGTGGGACAGCATCAAATGTGGGCGGCACAGTATGTGAAGTTCGATACGCCGCGTCGATTTGTTTCCAGCGGAGGATTGGGCACCATGGGCTTCGGCCTCGGCGCCGCCATCGGTGCACGGGTTGCTTCCGGGGCGCCTACGGTGCTGCTGACGGGAGACGGCAGCTTCGGCATGAACCTCAACGAGCTTGCCACGGCGGTGTCGGAGCGGCTTCCGCTGGTCATCGTAATATTGAATAACGGCGTTCTCGGCATGGTTCGTCAGTGGCAAACGCTGTTTTTCGACCATCGGTATTCCAACACCGTGTTGGGACAGCGCAAAACCGATTTTGTCAAGCTGGCCGAGGCGTTCGGCGCGGTTGGAATCCGCGTCGGCACGAAGGAAGAATTTCACAAGGCCTTTTCCGAGGCCATTGCCTCGGAGGAGGTTACCGTCATCGATGTACCGATTGACAAGGACGAGTTTGTCCTGCCCATGCTGCCGCCCGGCGGCTCCATTGACGACATCATCACAAGAAAGGGGAATTGATATGGTAGGTCGATTTGTCATTGCGGTGTATGTGGACAACGCTCCCGGTGTTTTGACACGGGTGACCGCCATGTTTACCCGCCGCGGCTTTAACATTGATGCGCTGACGGTCGGAGAAACCGAAAGCCCTCAATATTCCCGCATCACCATTTCCCTGACGGGCGACGACTATGCGCGGGAGCAGCTCCTCAATCAACTCAAAAAATTGTATAACGTGAAAAAAATCGATGTCCTGAAGGCGGATTGCATTCAGCGGGAGCTGATGCTGCTCAAGGTACGCTACGACGGAGGCTCCCGCGCCGACATTCTTTCGGCAGTGGATGTTTACCGTGCCAAGGTGATTGACTACACCGTGGACGAAATGTGCATCGAGGTGACGGGTGACCCAGGGAAAATAGACGCATTCATTCAACTGATGCTTCCGTTCGGTATCATCGAAATGTGCCGCACCGGAATTGTGGCATTGGAGCGCGGCAATACCAACCTTTTGGGAAAATAAAAAATCAAAATAAAATATCCGAAAAAAGCAGAAAAGGAGAATCATTATGGAACAAGCAAAAATTTACTACCAACAGGACTGTGATTTGAATAAGCTCAACGGCAAGACCGTTGCCATCATCGGCTACGGCTCGCAGGGGCATGCACATGCGTTGAATTTGAAGGATTCCGGCGTCAAGGTGATTGTCGGCCTTTACAAGGGAAGCAAGAGCTGGGAAAAGGCGGAGCAGGCGGGCTTTTCCGTGATGACCGCCGCCGACGCTGCCAAAAATGCGGATATCATTATGATTTTGATTAACGACGAGAAGCAGGCAAAGCTGTACCGTGAGAGCATTGAGCCGAACCTTACCGAAGGCAAGAGCTTGATGTTTGCGCACGGCTTCAACATTCACTTCGGCTGCATCAAGCCCCCCAAGAATGTCAACGTCATGATGGTTGCGCCCAAGGGCCCCGGACACACCGTTCGCTCCGAGTATCAAGCGGGCAAGGGCGTTCCTTGTCTGATCGCGGTGCATCAGGATGCAACCGGAGACGCATTGGAGCTGGGTCTTGCTTATGCGCTGGGAATCGGCGGAGCAAGAGCGGGTGTGCTGGAAACCACCTTCCGTACCGAAACCGAAACCGACCTGTTCGGCGAGCAGGCTGTCCTGTGCGGCGGCGTTTGCGCACTGATGCAGGCGGGCTTTGAAACACTGGTGGAGGCAGGATATGACCCGCGCAACGCTTATTTTGAATGCATCCACGAGATGAAGCTGATTGTGGACCTGATTTATCAAAGCGGCTTTGAGGGCATGCGGTATTCCGTTTCCAACACCGCCGAGTACGGCGATTATGTAACCGGTCCGAAGATTATCACCGAGGACACCAAGAAGGCAATGAAGAAGGTGCTTGCCGACATTCAGGACGGAACCTTTGCAAAGGATTTCCTGTTGGATATGTCCGATGCAGGCGCGCAGGTACACTTCAACGCCATGAGAAAGCGTGCGGCGGAGCATCCCTCCGAGCTGGTCGGCAAGGAAATTCGCAAGCTGTATAGCTGGAGCGACGAGGATAAGCTGATTAACAACTGAGGACGGTTTGCCATGATTAAAGATACCATTGTCGACGGGTTTCAAAACGCCCCCCACCGTTCGCTGTACCACGCGCTCGGATACACCGAGGAGGAAATGAGCCGTCCGCTCATCGGCGTGGTCAGCTCCTATAACGAAATTGTACCCGGACACATCAATTTGGATAAAATTGCCCAAGCGGTGAAGCTTGGGGTTGCGATGGCGGGTGGAACGCCCATCATGTTCCCCGCCATCACCGTTTGCGACGGCATTGCCATGGGACACACGGGCATGAAATATTCGCTTGCCACCAGAGATTTGATTGCCGATTCCACCGAGGCGATGTGCTTGGCACACGGCTTTGACGGCTTGGTGATGCTCCCGAACTGCGATAAGAATGTGCCGGGGCTTTTGATGGCAGCTGCACGCCTGAACATTCCCACGATTTTTGTCAGCGGAGGCCCCATGCTTGCGGGTCATGTGGACGGTCAAAAAAGGAGCCTTTCCAGCATGTTCGAGGCGGTTGGCGCTTACACTGCGGGCAAAATCGACGAGCGGCAGCTTTGCGAATTCGAAAAGAAGGTTTGTCCCACCTGCGGCTCCTGCTCCGGCATGTACACGGCCAACTCCATGAACTGTCTGACCGAGGTGTTGGGCATGGGACTTGCCGGCAACGGCACTGTTCCCGCGGTTTATTCCGCACGCATTGAGCTTGCCAAGCACGCGGGTATGCAGATTATGGAGTTGGTAAAGCGCAACATTCGTCCCCGCGACATCATGACGGCGCAGGCCATCCGAAATGCCATTACTGCCGACATGGCGCTGGGCTGCTCCACCAACAGCATGCTCCATCTTCCCGCCATTGCCAACGAGTGCGGGGTGGAGTTTTCCCTGGACGAGGTCAATGAAATCAGCGAGCGTACGCCCAACCTGTGCCATCTTGCCCCCGCTGGACCGACCTACATGGAGGATTTGAACGAAGCGGGCGGTGTGTACGCGGTGCTCAAGGAGCTGGAAAAGCTGAATTTGCTCGACACCTCGGTGATGACCTGTACCGGACAAACTCTGGGCGAAAACATTGCAAACGCGCAAAATCTCAACCGTGAGGTCATCAGACCCGCGGAGAACCCTTACAGCAAAACCGGCGGCATTGCCGTGTTGCGTGGGAACCTTGCGCCCGACGGCTGCGTGGTGAAGAGAAGCGCCGTCGCGCCCGAAATGCTGGTACACTGCGGCCCTGCCAAGGTGTATGAGAGCGAGGAGGAGGCAATTGCAGCCATCTACGGTGGGAAAATTGTCAAGGGCGACGTGGTGGTCATTCGCTATGAAGGCCCCAGCGGCGGTCCCGGCATGCGGGAAATGCTTTCTCCCACCTCCGCCATTGCGGGAATGGGCTTGGATAAGGATGTTGCATTGCTTACCGACGGCAGATTCTCCGGTGCCACCCGCGGAGCCTCCATCGGTCACATTTCTCCCGAGGCGGTCAGCGGCGGTCCCATTGCCTACGTCAAGGACGGGGACATGATTTCCATCGATATTCCGAATTACAAAATCGAGCTTTTGGTTTCCGACGGGGAGCTGGAGCGCCGCAGGAGCGAAATGCCCATTCGGCGCAAGGAGAACATTACGGGATATCTCAAGCGCTATGCGGCACAGGTCAGCTCCGCGGACAAGGGTGCCATTATCAACCGTTAAACAAAACAGAAAACGAGGAAACAGACATGGGAATGACCATGACACAAAAAATTCTTGCCGCGCATGCGGGCTTGGAGAGCGTTTCGGCCGGGCAATTGGTGCTGGCATCGCTGGACCGCGTGTTGGGCAATGATATTACCTCACCCGTTGCCATCCGCGAATACGAAAAGCTGGGCTCTGTGGGGGTATACGACCGGGAGAAGGTGACCATGGTGATGGATCATTTTGCTCCCAACAAGGATATTAAAGCTGCGGTGCAGTGCAAAATGTGCCGTGATTTTTGCAACCGAGAGGGAATTGTCCACTTTTACGATGTGGGGAAGATGGGCATCGAGCATGCCCTGTTACCCGAAAAGGGACTGGTGGTGTCGGGCGACGTGGTCATCGGCGCCGATTCGCACACCTGCACCTATGGTGCGTTGGGGGCATTCTCCACCGGCGTCGGCTCCACCGATATGGCTTGCGGTATGGCCATCGGCAAGGCGTGGTTTAAGGTTCCGTCCGCCATCAAGCTGGTGCTCAGGGGCAAGCTGAACCGTTTTGTGTCGGGGAAGGATGTCATTTTGCACATCATCGGCAAAATCGGCGTGGACGGAGCCCTGTACAAATCCATGGAATTTGCGGGGGAGGGCGTTTCCGCCCTGACCGTTTACGACCGCCTGACCATTTCCAACATGGCTATCGAGGCGGGGGCGAAGAACGGTATTTTCCCGGTGGACGAGCAGACGCTTGCCTACATTCGGGAGAGAAGTGACCGCACGCCCGTCATTTACACCGCCGACGAGGACGCGGTGTACGATGCGGTGTACGAGATTGACCTCTCCTCCATCCGTCCCACCGTGGCGTTTCCGCATTTGCCGGAGAATACCCGCACCGTTGATGAGGTGGGAGAGGTGCGCATCGACCAGGTGGTCATCGGCTCCTGCACCAACGGACATTACAAGGATTTGGCGGAGGCGGCGGAAATTCTCAAGGGCAGAACCGTGGCAAAGAATGTGCGTGCCATCGTGATTCCGGCAACGCAGGAGATTTATCTGAAGGCGATGGAGACGGGGCTGTTGAAAACCTTCATCGAGGCGGGCTGTGTGGTTTCCACGCCGACCTGCGGCCCGTGCCTCGGAGGCTATATGGGCATTCTTGCGGCCGGAGAGCGCGCGGTTGCCACCACCAACCGCAATTTTGTGGGACGCATGGGAGACGTGAACTCCGAGGTTTATCTGGCCTCTCCGGCGGTTGCCGCGGCCAGCGCCGTGGCAGGCAAAATTGCCGACCCGGCGGAAATCATGAGAGCGTAAAGGGGAGAGTGTATGAACTATCAAGGAAACGCAATCAAATACGGAGATCACGTGGATACGGATGTGATTATCCCCGCACGCTATCTCAACACCATTGACAAAAAGGAGCTTGCCGCGCATTGCATGGAGGACATCGACAGGGAATTTTCCCAAAAGGTGCACAACGGCGACATTATGGTGGCGGGCTGGAACTTCGGCTGCGGCTCTTCACGTGAGCATGCGCCGATTGCAATTAAGAAAAGCGGCATTTCCCTTGTGATTGCCAAAAGCTTCGCACGCATTTTTTATCGCAATTCCATCAACATCGGTCTGGCCATTTTGGAGTGTCCGGAGGCGGTGGACAGCATTTGCGAGGGCGATGTGGTGGAAGCGGATTTGGACAAGGGAATCATCTATAACCGCACCGCGGGGAAGGTCTTTCAAACCGAGCCGTTTCCCCCGTTTATTCAAACCATTATTCAAAACGGCGGGTTGGTCGAGTCCGTTCGCCGCGGCGTGCTCCGATAAATTCGGCAGACCTTGTCGCAGAACGGCGAAAACAGAACGAGAGGTATCGATATGGAACGGAAAATCGCTCTTTTGAAGGGGGACGGCATCGGTCCCGAAATCGTGGAAAGTGCAGTTCGTGTTTTGGAGGCGGTTGCCGAAAAATTCGGACACACCTTTCATTTTACACCGTATGACATCGGCGGCGTTGCCATCGACAAGTACGGCATCCCGCTGCCCGAGAAAACCGTGGCAGGCTGCCTTGCGGCGGACAGCGTGTTGCTGGGGGCTGTCGGCGGTCCCAAATGGGATACGTTGCCCGGGCATTTGCGTCCGGAAAAGGCCTTGCTCGGCATTCGGGCGGCCATGCAGCTGTTCACCAATCTCCGCCCGGCAAAGCTTTATCCCGCGTTGAAGGACGAATGTCCTCTGCGTGCAGAGCTTGCGGAAAACGGATTTGACCTGATGATTGTCCGCGAGCTGACCGGAGGTATTTACTTCGGCGAAAGAGGTATGCGCGAGGGCAAGTACGGCGAGGAAGCCTACGACACCGAGGTGTACAGTCGGATGGAAATCGAACGCATTGCCCGCGTGGCGTATGAAACCGCTCAAAAACGGAGCCGTCGGCTGGTGAGCATCGACAAGGCAAACGTGCTGGAAAGCTCCCGCTTGTGGCGAAAAATCATCCACGAGATGGCACCGCTGTATCCCGATGTCACCGTCAGCGACATGCTGGTGGACAACGCGGCCATGCAGTTGGTGCGCAATCCCGCTCAATTTGACGTGATTGTCACCTCCAATATGTTCGGGGATATTCTTTCCGACGAGGCCTCTCAAATCACGGGCTCCATCGGAATGCTGCCCTCCGCTTCCTTGGGGGAGGGCACCCGCGGTCTTTACGAGCCCATTCACGGCTCCGCCCCGGACCTTGCGGGACAAAACAAAGCAAACCCCATAGCTACCATTTTGTCGGCGGCCATGATGCTGAAATATTCCTTTGACCTGCAACGGGAAAGCAACGCCATTGTCGCTGCGGTGGATGCAGTATTGGCGGCAGGCTTCCGCACCGCGGACCTTTCCCACGGCGCACCGGCTCTCGGTACCGTGGAAATGACCGACCGCATCATCGATGCACTGGCAGGAGACGCGCAATGAAACGCCTGCGGGAGCTGTACCGTCTCCTTTGCCCGTGTGCAGTCTTTTGCCGTGTCATTCGACAACCGCTGTTTGTGCATTTTGCAAGTATTTGCGGTGCGGACAGCAGCTTTGAGCAACAACTGCAGTCTTACGGTGCAATGGTGAACGAAATCTACGAGCATGGCGGCGGCTCCTTGACCGCGTTGGTCCGGCGCTTGCTGTCGGAGGATGAAAATATATACGTCAAGGCGCGGGGCGCCAAGCGCGAAATTCCTCCCTGCGTGGAGCAGGCCTTGAAGCGGGAGCTTGCATGCTTCGCGGAGCTTGCGGCGCTGACGGTTTCGGATTTCGAGCAGGCATTGGGTGTGTCCGCACTGCCGGCCTTTCACTCCGAGCGGGTGTCGCTTGACGCTCTTTATGAGGAGCGGATGCAAAACATCGGACGGTACGGCTACGGCATTTTTTCCGCGCACCCCATGTTCCGTTTGGGGCGGGAGCAGTGTGTGGAGCCCATTGTCAGTGCCGACCGCGTCGATGTATCGCAGTTCATCGGCTACGAGGAGGAGCGTCGGCAGGTGCTTCGCAACACCGAGGCCTTTTTGGCGGGGGCTCCCGCCGCAAACGTATTGCTTTGCGGGGATGCGGGAACGGGCAAATCCTCTACGGTGAAGGCGGCGGTCAATCGCTATTTCGACCGCGGTCTGCGCTTGATTGAGCTGCGCAAGGACCAGCTGTCCTATTTGCCCGAGGTGATGGCAAAAATCAGCGGGAACCCGTTGAAATTCATTATTTTTATCGATGACCTTTCCTTCCGTTGCAACGATGACAGCTTCGGAATGCTGAAGGCGGCGCTGGAGGGCTCGGCATCGGTAAAGGCGGAGAATGCGGTGATTTATGCCACCTCCAACCGCCGACACATCGTCAAAGAAAGCTTTGAGGAGCGAGAGGGGACCGATGTGCATCGCAATGACGCAATTCAGGAAAGCCTTTCCCTGTCCCAACGCTTCGGTCTTGTGGTGCTGTTTGAAAAGCCCGACAAGATGCTGTATTTGGAAATTGTCCGGCAGCTTGCCGCGCGGTATCATCTTCGGATGGACGCGGAGGAGCTGAATTTGAGGGCGGAGACCTTTGCTTTGCGCAAGGGGGTGCGTTCGGCACGCTGTGCCGAACAGTTTATCGAGCAGCTTGTTTCCGACACGGTCGGTACAGCCGAGAAATGAGGATATGTAACATGCTGAAATTGGATAATGTTTATCGTGCAAGCTACGTGCTCAAGGACGCGGTGCGCAAAACCGACGTGATTTACGCGCCGAAGCTTTGCCCCGGTGCGGAAATTTATTTGAAAACGGAGAACCTGCAAATTACGGGCTCCTTCAAGGTGCGCGGCTCCTATTACAAAATGTCGCGTTTGAGCGAAGAAGAAAAGAAAAAGGGCGTGATTGCCTGCTCGGCAGGCAACCACGCGCAGGGTGTTGCGCTCTCCGCACAAAAGAACGGAATCAAGGCCCTGATTTGTCTGCCCGACAACGCGCCTATCTCCAAAATCCAGGCTACCGAAAGCTATGGGGCGGAGGTGTGCCTGGTGGAAGGGGTTTACGACGATGCCTATCAAAAGGCGTTGGAGCTGAGAGACCGAATGGGCTACACCTTCATCCATCCGTTCGATGACGAGGATGTGATTGCGGGGCAGGGAACCATTGCCTTGGAGGTGATGGACCAGTTGCCGGCTCTGGACGCCATTGTGGTCCCCATCGGCGGTGGCGGTTTGATTTCCGGCATTGCCTTCACGGTCAAGGCGTTGGCGCCGCATGTCAAGGTGTACGGCGTTCAGGCCGCAGGTGCCCCTTCCATGAAAAATGCGGTGGCGCACGGCAAAATCGAGGCGCTTTCAAGCGTTTCGACGATTGCGGACGGCATTGCCGTGAAAAAGCCCGGAACGCTTACATACGAAATTTGCACGCAATGCGTGGATGAAATCGTAACCGTCAGCGACGACGAAATCGCGGCGGCAATTCTCGCGCTGATGGAGCAGCACAAGCTGGTTACCGAGGGTGCGGGAGCGGTTGCCGTTGCGGCGGCGATGTTCGGCAAGCTGCCCTTGGAGGGCAAAAAGACGGTGTGCGTGCTTTCGGGCGGCAACATCGACGTCACCATTTTGGACCGCGTCATCAAGCGCGGCCTGCTGATGTCGGGCAGAACGTGCCAGCTGACCGTTGAGCTGACCGACAAGCCCGGACAGCTGAAAAATGTGTCTCGCATCATTGCGGACCTCGGCGGAAATGTCATCTCCGTACACCATGAGCGTGCCAACGAGGGCGCGGATGTCAACGGATGCTATTTGCGCATCATTTTGGAAACCAGAAATTTTGAACACATCGGACAAATCAAATCGGCGTTGACCGAATTCGGCTTCCGCTTGATTTGAGTCGGATGGGAAAGGACGAACAACCATGGCAACAACCATTACAACCACGCAAGCACCCGCAGCCATCGGCCCGTATTCTCAGGCAGTAATCTGCGGAGGTTTGGTGTACACTTCGGGGCAAATCGCCATCAATCCCGCAAGCGGAGCGGTGGAGGCGCAGGATATTCGCAGCCAGACCGAGCAGGTGATGAAGAATCTCGGCGCGGTTTTGGAGGCGGCAGGCTCCTCTTACGGGCAGGCAATCAAAACCACCTGCTTTTTGGCAGATATGAACGATTTTGCCGCGTTTAACGAAATTTACGGCTCTTATTTCACCTCCAGGCCCGCAAGAAGCTGTGTGGCGGTTCAAACGCTACCCAAAAACGTGCTGGTGGAGGTTGAGGTGATTGCAGAGGTTGACCGATAACAATATTACAATTTGAAGGAGGAAGTATCATGGAAAAGAAGCTGTATCGAAGCACAAAGGACAAAAAGCTCGGCGGTGTTTGCGGCGGATTGGGTGAGTATCTGAACATCGACCCCACGCTGGTGCGCTTGCTGTGGGTGCTGTTCAGCTGCACGGCCGGTGCGGGGCTGCTTGCCTACATTGTGTGCCTGTTTGTCATTCCCTCGGCACCGGACGAGAATTGAATTTTTGTCGGGGACTTAAATAAAGAAAAAACGCTTCACGCAAAATGCGGAAGCGTTTTTTGGTGCGTTAGGCGTTCTCTTTTACATCGAGAACCTTTTTGCCGTTGTAAAAGCCGCAAACCTTGCAAACACAGTGGTTCTTTACAAATGCGTCACATGCAGGGTTGGAGCATTTTCCGATACCGGGTACGGAGAGTTTGCTGTTGTTCGAACGTCTCTTGTCTCTGCGAGCCGAAGAGACCTTTTTCTTTGGTACTGCCATTTCTACACCTCCTCTGGTCAGGTATGTAATACCGTGTAATTACTCGTTTTCTTCATTTTTGTCAAACAGCTTTTTCAGCACGGCAAGCCGTGGGTCAAGCTCCTTGGTGGGACAGCCGCAGTCGCCGAGACGACGTGGCTTGCCGCATTTCGGACAAAGGCCCGGGCAATCCTCCCGACAGAGAATGCGCATGGGGAACGAGAGCAGAAGCTCTTCGCGGATGAGGTCATCCGCATGAAGCTTGCCGCTTTGAAGAACCACGTATTCATCCGCGTTCTCCTCCAGCTGTTCTTCCGTTAAGGTTCCCTCCGCGACGACCGTCCGTTCCAGCTGAACGGCAAAGTCTCCGTCGACAGGCTCCAAGCAACGAGCGCACTGTGCGCGATACTTTACGGTAACCTGCAAGATTGCACGCATGTATCCCGCCTCGTCCGTGATGTCACCCACCACGTGCGCATCGCCGTCGAATTCCACACCGTCCGGAAGGGTTGGCGTCAGCAGATAATCAATGTGGATGTGATTGGTTTCCCCTCGAAGCATCGGGCACAAATCCAACACCATGTGCGTTCCTCCCAGATTTCGGTTGACATAAAATGCGATATCAAATATTATACCCGTTTTTGGGGGGTTTGTCAATAGGTTTTTTCATTTTGCTTGCCGAAAAAGCGGTTTTTTGGGAAAAAGTGAATTTCCGAAGCAAATACTGTTCCGAAGCGTTGGCATCTGCATTTGGAATTTTCACTTATTTTGAGAATTTACGTCAAAATCAGCTTTCCGCAACCGTGTCGGAGTGGACGTCGGACGGCGCTCTTCCCGCGGCAAGCGCATCCGCTTGCTTCATTTCCGCGCGCAGCGCCTTCGGCAGCCACAAGCCGCTGAAATAGACCACGGCGATGTACAGCAGCTCACAGGACCACGCGATAATTTTGCTGACATGCAGGCCCGTAATGCCCATTTTCGGTGTTAAAATGTAAGCGGCGAGCAGGTCGACCACCGCGCAAAGAAGCGACGAGACAATCAAATTGATGCCCGACTTTACCCCGCGGAACACCGAATGGAACACCGCCCCCACCACATGAAGGAGTAAAAAGGGAAGATACCAACGAATGTATTGCACGACGTTCTCAAGCACCGCCGGGTCGGATGCCTCGTTGATAAAGAAGCGTGCAATCGGCTCCGGGAAGCAGTACACCACCGCCATAACCACCAGGCAGGCCAGCATTCCCTGATACAGCGCGACGCCGACAGCCTGATGAAAGCGGTTGTACTTGTGTGCTCCCATGCATTGAGAAAGATAATTGCCGGAGGTACGCGCGGAGGCATAGTACACCGTATCATGCAAATTGATGATGTTGTTGATGATGGACATGGACGCAATCACCGTGTATCCCAGGGAATTTTGCAGAGGTGCGCGTAACAACGTGCACACGTACATGGCGCCTTGCTGAAAAATATTGGGCAGACTGTAACTGAACAGGTGCTTCACTGCGTGCGGACGGAAGCGGAACGGCTCCTTGCCCACGCCCAATTCCCGAAAGTATTTGCGAAAGCGGAGCAAATAGAGCAGCAGTACCGCCACGGAGGAGAGAATATTGGAAAGACCCAAGCCGAGTACGCCCAGGTTCAGCCACGCCACCGAGGCAATGTTCCCCGCGATGGTTAAAATGGCGGAAAGCACGGACATATAAAACGGAAATGTCGTTTCTCCCATGGCGTTGCACGCATAGAGCATGCACTGATTGCACATGGAGGGAAGCATGTGCACCAACAGCAGGAAAAAGTAAATCCGCGTGTCCTCCCAAATGACATCCTCCACCTTTAAAAAGCGAAAAATCGGGCGGTACAGAGGAAACAGTACGGCGGCAAGCGCCGCTGCGGTGAGCGCCACAAAAGCCAGATTGGAGTACAGGCTTTCCTTCAGGTCGCGGTAGCGTTTGGCCGCAAACAGCTTTGCCGCATACACCGAAATGCCGTAGGCAACGCCATAGTAAAAGGATTGCAAAAAGGTGATAAAGGATGACGTCGCACCGGTTGCCGCCAGACCGACGTCTCCGAGATATTGGCCTGCAATGGAGGTGTTGATGATGCCGAACGCCGAGCTTAAAATCGATGACAGGATGATGGGAACGGAAAACTTCAAAAAGGTTGTATGGATATTGCCCTGCGTTAAATCCCTCATGTTGCACCTCCGCCGTGTGAAAAAGATGTCGCTTTATCATTCCATGAAGCAAAAATGCTTGCTTGCAAGGGCATTTTTGCGAAGCCGTCAATTGCGCAAGCGTGCAAAGCACGCATAGGGCGAAGCCCAAAGACTTGTCCCGCAAGGCTTCCTGCGCACATTATACCATGAAGCAAAAATGCTTGCTTGCAAGGGCATTTTTGCGAAACCGTCAATTGCGCAAGCGTGCAAAGCACGCATAGGGCGAAGCCCAAAGACTTGTCCCGCAAGGCTTCCTGCGCACATTATAGCACAAAAAATATTTTTTACAATAGAAAACACAAAAAAAGCCCGACCGAAATTTCAATGAAATTTCAATCGAGCTTCTTTCAAACAGCAAGCTTATTTGTACTTCCGCTTTCTTGCCGCTTCCGACTTCTTCTTACGCTTCACGCTGGGCTTCTCGTAATGTTCTCTCTTGCGAAGCTCGGTGAGGACGCCGGAACGGGCGGTTGCACGCTTAAAGCGACGAAGTGCGCTATCCAAAGATTCGCCTTCCTTGACTCTGATTTCTGCCATATTTATCCCTCCCTCCGCTGTGAACAAAAATAATATCCCGTGGAACATTGTCCAATCGAAAATTATCTTCTAAGATTATACACGATTTTATCTTCGATGTCAAGAGTTTTTTTCACATTTTTGATTTTCCGTGCGTTTTCGATCAAAGCGGCGTTTCTTCTCCGCACATCAAGCGGTTTAACACCGCCTCTACCTCACCCAGTGTGCTTGCCGACATCACCGCATTGCGCGCCGCGGCCGCTCCGCGCACGCCGTGCATATACCACGCCATGTGCTTGCGTGCCTCGGCGATTCCCACGCGCTCTCCTTTTTCGGCAACCAGAAGCCGTGCATGCTCCAGTGCCACCGAGAAGCGTTCCTGCCGGGTGGGAGGAATAAACGGCGTGCCCTCCAGCAAACAGGTCACCTCTTGAAAAAGCCACGGATTTCCCTGTGCGCCCCTTGCAATCATGACTCCGTCGCAGCCTGTTTCACGCATCATATCCACCGCATCCTGCGCCGTAAAGATGTCGCCGTTGCCCATGACGGGAATGGAAACCGCCTCCTTCACCCGACGGATGATTTCACGGTCGGCCGAGGGGGCGTACATTTGCTGTCGGGTTCGGCCGTGAATGCAAAGCATGGCTGCTCCCGCATCCTCGGCCCGTTTGGCCAGCTCCACCGCGTTGATGCTGTCGCTGTCCCAGCCCGCACGCATTTTCACCGTTACGGGCACGGAAACCGCCCGGACCACTGCACGGACGATTTCCTCGGCCAGCGCCGGCTCTTTCATCAGAGCGCTGCCTTCTCCGTTGGCAACGATTTTGGCCATGGGGCAGCCCATGTTGATGTCAATTGCCGAGGGCGGTACCTCTCCGCACGCGCCGAAGTATTCGCCTTCCTGAAGCAGCTTTGCCGCTTCCGCCATAAAATGCGGCTCCGAGCCGAACAGCTGGACTGCCATGGGAAGCTCCTCGCGAAGAACCGAAGCCAGTACCGCCGACTTGGAGCGGGCGGCCGTGGAGGCCTTGCGACAGCGCTGCTCAAAGCAAAGCGCTTTTGCAGACACCATTTCACTGACGGTGTATTCGGCGCCGTATCTGCGGGCAAGGCGGCGAAAGGAACGGTCGCTGACGCCCGCCAAGGGGGCCAATGCCAAACCGTGTGTAAGAACTATATTTCCGATGTTCATAGTAACCTCCTGTGGGAATCGACGGCGGCTTGCTTTCGCGTGTCGCACCGATTTTCGTTCGTTTTCTTTCGGGCTCCTTCGGTGTGTTCGGCCTTTTTCGGACAAGCCGAGCTGCCGTCGGTTGCTTTTTTTGTCTCTTTTTCGCCGCCCCTGTCATTTTTTCTCGGACGTTTTTTCTTGACGGATTCGTTTTGCTCTGTCATAATGAAAACAGACAAGGAAGACGAATAAAAAGGAGGGGAACAAAATCATGAAGCCTCAAATGCGCATTCTCCCCATTGCCGTTGCAGTGGCAATGGTCATCGCCCTGATTATGACAGCCGCGCTGATGGGAATGTCTTATTTTTCCGAAGCGCAGGGACAGCAAAGCACCGACACCCGTGAAGAAATCACAGCCGCTCACACCGAAAGCATTACAAGGCCGCGCCCTTCCGACACAACCGCCGTGCCGCCCACCGAGGAAACGTCTGTTACCGACGAGCCCGAATCGGGCTTGCTTTACCGCTCGTACGGAGACGGTACCTGCATCTTGGTTGGGGTGGGGAACTGCCGGGACGCCTGCGTGGTGATTCCCGAATTTTCTCCCGACGGCGACCGTGTGGTTGAAATCGCTCCGCATGCCTTTTACGGCTGCAACACCGTAACCGCTATTCAAATTCCACGTTCGGTTCGTCTCATCGGGAGCCTTGCCTTTGCCGCCTGCAACAATTTGGTGTTTCTGTCGGTGAATGAAAGCAATCCCTATTACCTTGACCGCGACGGTGTTCTGTTTACCGCCGACGAAACCGAATTGCTACTGTATCCGCCCCGCCGTGCAGGCAACTACATTCTGCTGTCCGATGCCACGGTGAAAATTCACGACATGGCCTTTTACAACTGCCTGTATTTGCAAAGCGTCCACTACACCGGCAGTGCCGAGCAGTGGGAGCGCATCAGCATCGGGACAAAAAATTACAGTCTCACCGCCGCCGCAAAAACCTTCGGGGGAAATTGAGCGTTCGGCGGACAGCGGAGAGGGCTTGCCCTTGACCCCGCCGTTTCCGCAAAAGGTGGGCGGAAAGCCTAAAGCAGAGCCCGATGCTGCGCAGCGCCCGACCGGGATGTGGTTGACGGGGTCTTTTACAATTCCTCCGAGCCGTCTGCTCTGTTTGCGACAATCCCTCAGGCTCGCATTCGCTCGCCACGCGAACGCGCCGTCCCCTCTGCCTGCTCCGCAGGCATCTCCCCACACCGTGGGGAGTCACCCATTACACAAGGGAGCCCGCTAAAGTTTACACTTCATCTAAAGCAATAAACATTTTCTAAGTAAATCAAGAAGAATAATCGTCTTTTGCCCAAATCGCGGAATAACTTCGCCTCCCTTGTGTAAAGCGAGGCGGAGGGATTGTTTTTGCAAAAATAACAGACATATGAGTCGAGCTGCGAAGTAAAATATCGGGTGAATAGCCGGCAGTAGACCCCGATGCTGCGCATCGCCCTGCGGGTTCGACTGCGGGCTGCGCCCTT
>CAZWXE010000016.1:0-2112 GCA_964638045.1 uncultured Ruminococcus sp.
CTATGTCCTTACACTTTTTGTATACTATCTTAGCACACTTAACACAATGGTCGCCCGCGGATGGAACATCGCAACCGAACGACGGGCGACCATTGGTCGCCCCTACACGTACTTCCGTATTTTACTTTTTAAATGGCGTGCGGAAAATTTGCAACGGTGGGCAATGTCTTTGTGTCACCCTGAGCGAAGGGCGCAGTCCGGAGTCGAACCCGTAGGGCGATGCGCAGCATCGGGGTCTACTTCCGGCTTCATTCGCAATAGCGCGAAAAAATGATTTGCCCATTGGGAGCAATGCTTGCTCCTGCCGTGAGTTCGTAACCATCCTCACGAAAAACAAAACTAAGGAGTGTAAAATAATGATACAACCTCGTTCTGCCCGTTCAAAAGCAAGAAGCCGCATTGTCTATGTTTGTATTTCCGGCTTAATTGCCGCACTGTATGTAGTGCTGTCGTTTTTGGTTCAAGTGCTGGGACTTGCCGGCGGTGCAGTGCAGCTT
Organism: uncultured Ruminococcus sp.; assembly: GCA_964638045.1. Classification (GTDB taxonomy): domain Bacteria; phylum Bacillota; class Clostridia; order Oscillospirales; family CAG-272; genus UMGS1865. The sequence continues at coordinate 498 of CAZWXE010000016.1, forward strand.
CGCATTTCGGAAGCACTGTGCGTGCTTCCTTTTTTCACAACCGCCGCGATTCCCGGGGTGACGGTGGGATGCTTTTTATTCAATTTGTTGAGCGGCGGCATTTGGCAGGATGTGCTCTTCGGGACGCTTGCCACATTGCTGGGCGCTTTGGGAGCGCGTTTGCTGCGCCGCGTCCCGTATTTGATGCCGTTGCCGACGGTGCTGGCAAACACCGCCATCATTCCGTTTGTGCTGGCCTACGGATACCATGCACCGGAGGGAATCGGATTTTTATTTTTCTCCGTGGGACTCGGCGAGGTGCTTTCCGCCTATGTGGCGGGAATGGTGCTTTGGAATGCATTGAAGCGGTATGACGTGTTTCGACGGTTGCGTTTGCAATAACCGATTTTGTTTTGGAAGGGAGATGACCGCATGAATATTCCCCTTGCGGTTGAAAAAGCGCTTCGCCGTCTGGAAAGGTACGGGTACGAGGGGTACGTCGTGGGCGGATGCGTTCGAGACAGGCTGCTGTCGAAATATCCGAACGATTGGGACATTACCACCTCGGCAGAGCCGGAGCAAATTTGCGCGGCGTTTTCCGATTGCCGCGTTGTCAAAACGGGTATTGTCCACGGAACGGTTACCGTTCTGATGGACGGAATGCCTTTGGAAATTACCACCTATCGCACCGACGGGGACTATTCGGACCACCGCCATCCCATCGGCGTCACCTTTACCAAAAGCTTGGAGGAGGACCTTTCCAGGCGGGATTTTACCGTCAATGCCATGGCGTACCATCCGCAAAAAGGCATTGTGGATTTTTTTGGCGGACAGGATGATTTGAAGCGTAAAATCATTCGTTGCGTCGGGGAGCCCTGCCTACGGTTTGACGAGGACGGCCTGCGCATTCTCCGTGCGCTTCGGTTTGCGGCCGTATTGGATTTTGACATTCATCCCGAAACCGCGCGGGCGCTCCATGCGCAACGGCAATTGCTTAAGCACATTGCCGCCGAACGCATTCGCGAGGAGTTTTGCAAGCTGCTGTGCGGGAAGGGCGCGGCACGCATTTTGGAGGAATACGGGGATGTGACGGCGGTGTTCCTTCCTATGCGGGAGAACTGCTCCGAAACGGCATACAGGCAAATGCTGTGCGCATTGCCGTCGGAAAAAAACGGCGATTTATTCACTCGCTTGGCGATGCTGCTTTGCGGCCTCGGCTACGCGGAGGAGCCTTCCTCGGTGCATCGGGTATTGAAGGAGCTGCGCTTTGACAATGCCACGGTGTCGGCGGTTGCGGAGCTGACGGAATGGCACAACCGCCCGCTTTCCTCGGAGGAGGGAGCGGTCAAGCGGCTGATGCGGGCGCTTTCCGAGGCACAAATTTTGCGGCTTTCGGAGTTGCAACGGTGCAACTGCCTTGCGGGCGGTGAAATTTCCGCGGAGGTGCTTTCGGAGTCGGAAAAAATCCCTTCCGTGATGGAGCGTCTGCGGGCATCGGGCACCTGCTTTTCCCTGAAAACGCTTGCGGTGAAGGGCAATGATCTTTCCGCCATCGGCTTTTGCGGAAAAGAAATCGGCGCGGTGCTGGAGTCGCTGTTGGAGCAGGTGATTGACGGAGTCCTCCCCAACGAAAAAA
>CAZWXE010000016.1:2212-22818 GCA_964638045.1 uncultured Ruminococcus sp.
GTGCTGGAGTCGCTGTTGGAGCAGGTGATTGACGGAGTCCTCCCCAACGAAAAAAACGCCCTGCTTGCGGAGGCCGTGCGGAGCGCGGGAAAGCGGTAAAACGCCCAAAACTTCAAGTACGGTTCCGGAAGGAACCGTACTGCGATGTGGGAGGAGCCACATCGGCATTTTGCCGTAGGTTCTAAAGCACAAAAAGGACGCGAGAGAATTTCTTCTTTCGCGTCCTTTTTGTATGCCGTTTTGACTTTTAGGCGATGGTAACGTTAACCGCTCTGAGCTTTGCGCTGTTCTTGGGGTCGGGCTCGGTGTCAAAGTTGACCTTTTGACCCTCGGTGAGCGTCTTGAAGCCCTCCACCTGAATTGCGGAGAAGTGTACGAACACGTCGTCGCCACCCTCGTCGTTGGAAATGAAGCCGTAGCCCTTTTCCGCATTGAACCACTTTACTGTACCTTTATTCATTGTCGGGTACCTCCGTTAAAAATTGTGTACCCGGAAAATTACGAAATGCACATAAATACAAACATGAAGCATGATGTGAGGCAGAAATAATATCTCGAATACGCCGTCATTATAACACAGATTTTCAAAGAAGTCAAGGCTCTTTTGAAAATTAAAAGTCGGACGGCTCGGATTTTTTTGAAGAAACAGAGAAAAAGCGCGGCAAAGAACACTCCTCTTAACGCCGAAAAAACGCAACTTACCGTCCCGGGGCAACCGGTTGCGGAAAAGCCCTTTACAAAAATTTTTTTGCGGCTATAATGGAAAACGGAATTCGAAACGGAGGGTAAGAGCATGAAGGAGAAGAACAAAACAAAGCATTGCGGTTTCCGTTTGTTTGCGGGATGCTTGGAGAGGCACCGAAAAAAGGGCGGTGAGCATGCATTCCGGGAAGTCGACGGCAAACCGTCGGGAGCTCGATCGACGGTGCTATGGCAAAACGTATTTGTCCCTCAAGCGTCCGTTTGGGACAGTATCAAGATGTCTCGCGATTTTCCGAAGTAGTCGGCCGGTGGGGAAATCAAGAGATTTGATTTGCCGTGCTTTTTTGCCGACGGACGGTTGTCGGCTGTAATTTATTCGGAAAAGTTCTTTACAAAATCGGTTTTTTCGTTTATAATAGAGAAAACGGAAGGGAGGTTGACTCATTTGAGGTGCCGTATTGAAATCGACGAGCAAAACGACGACGAAATCATCATTCGGTGTCGTCGCTTGACCGATGAAATTCAACATTTGCAACAAATGCTGCAGGATGCACGGCATCCCACGGAGCTTTCGTTTACCTTGGGGGACAGCCGATATTTTGTTCCCATTTCATCCATTCTGTTTTTTGAAACCGACGGAGGCGGGCGTCTGACCGCTCATACGGCAAAGCAAATGCTGTACACCGATTTGAGCTTGCGCAGTCTGGAGCAGCTGCTGCCGCACACATTTCTGCGCGTATCCAAATCCTGCATTCTCAATTCGGCGAAGGTTGCCTCGATGGTTCGCTCGGTGACCGGAACCGCAACGGTGCATTTTTTCGGATGTGAAAAAATCGCATATGTCTCACGCATGTATTACAAGGCTCTGGAAGAGCTGATTTATGAAACGAGGTTGTCAAAATGAAAAAATTTATATGGGGTATTTTGCTTTTGGCGGCGGCGGTGCTGCTTGTGCTGATGGAGTTGGGCGTCGGCTTTGGCGCCGGAGGCGGAATTTTCGGATTTTCGACGATGGACATTGTCGTCGCGGCGGTGTTGCTTGCAATCGGTGTCAACTGCTGCATCGACGGCAATTGGGAGGCGTTGCCCTTTGTGGCCGCGGTGCTTTTCTGTGCGCTGGAATCGGACATTGCAAGGCTGGTTGGCAGTGCAAGCTCCAATTTGATGAATAACGGTGTGGTATTCCTTTGTGCGGTGATTGCCTCGGTCGGCATTTCCCTGCTGTCCTCCCCGTTTAAAAGACGCAAAAAGAAGGGAAAGAATCGGTTTAAGGTCGTTATCAACGGCAATCATGACCGCAATGATGACGAGGACGATGACAAGCACGGCAAGTACGACGAGGACGATGAAGAAAATTGCGTCAAAATGTCCTCTGCCAGCAAGTATTTTGATTGCACCGTTGCCAAAAGCTTTTGCTATGAGGTGAAAATGGGGGACGCCAACCTGTACTTCACCAACACGGAGAACGTGCAAGGGGAGCTGCATTTGGAGGTGTCCTGCTACATGGGCAACATGGATGTGTACGTTCCGCATGCTTGGCGCATCGAAAACAGGGTGCGCACAAAGCTTGGTGCTATCTCCGAGCCTGCCGGCATGATGTCGGGGAATGGCCCATTGCTGGTCATCGAGGGCGACAACAAGATGGGCAACATTGATATTCATTACATTTAACCATTTTTTTAAACAGAGGAGAAAAATTCATGATTTACAACGGCATTGAATTATTCAACACCGCAGAGGTGCGTACCCCCGAGGACGGGGGAGAGGGTGTGCAGCTGTTTCGCTGTCCCAAGGAGGTTTCCGATTGCCTGAATCCCGGGGCACAAAATGCGGCGGCCTATACCACGGGCTCCGAAATTCGCTTTGTGATGGAGGAGCCGGGCGAGGTTCAAATTACCCTGCGCTCCATCGGGAAGGAAATCGAACGTGCCGTTTTGTACTTCGGCTCGGTTCAATCGGGCTGGTCCACGCTGGTGCATTACATTCGCAACACGCCCACCACGCTGACCTTCCAATCGCAAGACCTTGCTACGCTGGAGGCGTACACCGAAAGCGCACATCTTCCGTTTGCGCCCCGTGTGTTCCGCCTGCTGTTGCCCGATGAGGGCTGCAAGCTTGCGCTGACGGATGTGCACGGTAAGGCTCGCCCGCCGAAAGCGGAGGAGGTTCCCTCCAAATGTCTGATGTTCTACGGCTCGTCCATTACGCACGGCAGTCTTGCCTGCTCGCCCAACGGTTTCTTTTCCGCCCGCGTCGGACGCGCCATTGGCTGGGACGTACAAAATCAGGGCTATGCGGGCTCCTGTCATATGGAGCCGGCAATGGCGAAGTGGCTTGCCGAAAAAGGGGACTGGGATGCAATGGTGGCAGAGCTCGGCATCAATATCCTCGGCGGTGTGGAAACGGAGGAGTACCGCAGACGCGTGCGGAATTTCATTGATACGGTTCACGGCGCAGAGCCCGAAAAATATCTGTTTTTGATTGATGTGTTCTATTGCAACGACGATTTCAAGGGCAAGCCGCGCGTGGCGGAATACCGCAAGGCCATGGCGGAGGAGGTTGCAAAAACAGCGTCCCCGTATGTGGTTTATCTCAACGGCTTGGAGCTGATGAACGGACCGCAGTTCCTGTCGGGTGACCATGTGCATCCCAACATTGACGGCGTCACCGAAATCGCAACGAATCTGACCGCGCGAATCAAGCCTTATCTGGCGTAACGTCGTTTCGAAAATTTTGTATCAAAAAAGGCGCCCTTTTCGAAAGAGCGCCTTTCTTGCCTTTTGGGAGCAAATTGAAACAAGGAGAAAACGTGAATTACACACACTTGATTTGGGATTTCAACGGAACCGTGTACGACGATGTGGATGCCGGAATTGTCAGTGCCAACCGATTGTTGCGCGCCCACGGTCTGGCGCCCTTGGAGAGCAAGGAGCAATACCGAGTGCTGTTCGGCTTTCCCGTCATCGATTATTATCGCCGTCTCGGCTTTGATTTTGAACGTGTTTCCTATCCGCAGTTGGCCGAGGAGTGGGTTTCTTATTATTCGGAAGCCGCACATGATGCCGCGCTGTACCCCGCATTTCCGTCCGTGCTGGAGGAGGGGAGGCGCTTGGGGCTTTCTCAGGTGCTTCTTTCCGCCACCGAGCAGGCAATGCTGCAACGGCAGGTGGAGGAGCTTGGCATTGCCGAATGCTTCGATGAAATCCTCGGCTCGCAAAATATTCAGGCATACGGCAAGGAAGCGGTGGGCATGGAATGGCGCCGACGTCATCCGCATGCAACGGCATTGATGCTGGGGGACACCGAGCATGACGCCGCGGTTGCCGCCGCGATGGGAGCGGATTGCATTCTGCTGTCGTGCGGGCATCGGAGCCGTACCGCGCTGGAGCGGTGCCGCTGCCTTGCCGTGACGGACAGCGTCGAGGAGGCAATGGCGTTTTTGCGAAGCTCTCTTGGGGGAGAGAACCTTTAACCGTTTGTTACGATGATTTCCGCCTTGGCGTTTTCATCGGTGAGAATCAATTCTTGCACGGCAGGCACGGTAATGCGTCCCGCAGTCGGATTTTTGATGCTGATGACGGGGGTTGTGACGGTTGCTTCCACCTCGGATTTTTCAAAAGCCAGGTCGGTATCCGTCATTTCGCATTGAATCAGCTTCAGGTTTTTGCAGTAACAGAAGGGCTGTGTGCCGATGATTTTGCAGTTGACGAGGGTGAGGTTCTCGGAATACCATGCAAGGTATTCTCCCTTGATGACGGAGTTGCGAACCGTCAGGCTTTTGGAATGCCAGAATGCGTCCTTGGTGTCCAGCATGCTGTTTTCAACGGTTCCGTTTTCGGCATATTGGAAGGAATATTTGCCCTTGAAGCGGACATTCTCAAAGCGGAAGTCCGTGGAGCGGAGCATAAAATATTCTCCTTCGGCGGTTGTGTTCGTCATGGTGAGACCGTGGACCGACCACGCAAATTCGGGAGATACGATGTCGCAACCGTCCACGGTGACGCGGTTGCATTCACGCAGTGCCTTGATGCCGTGCAGACGGCTGTTTTCGATGACGATGTCATCGGAATACCACAGTGCCGCGCGGCAGAGCTCGGTCATCTCGGTGTTGCGGATGGTCAGACGTGTGTCGTGCCAAAAGGGATAGCGCAGATTGCAAAAGTGATTCTCCACCAAAATGTCGGAGGATTCCTTCAAGGCGCTTTCGCCGTCCTCCGCGCCGTCAAAGGCACAGTCCTTCAGGCGGACGCCGTGACTTCCGTACAGTGCGCGTTCCTGTGAAAAGGTTTGTTTTTCGTAAACGGTTTTGTATTGTTGTTCCATTTTTTGCGGTTTCCTTTGATGCAGATGGTTTTGTATCTCCATTATATCATGCAAGCGAAAAAAAGTCAATAACCGGGTGTATTCCTTCCACGGCATTTGCATCACGTGTCTTTTTTGTAAATTTCGGGCATTCTTTCTTGACACGGTGCGCTTTGTTTGTTATAATCGTTTGCAAGCAGGTCAAGCGGGACCTGCGCACGGTCCTTCCTGCGGACCGCCGAAAAGAGTGTAACCGACGCCGCCGGCACCGTTGCCGCCGGCAGAATCATAGGAGGCGCCCTTGGGGCGGAAATCAAAAAATGACTCGTAAAAAGACAGAGAGGCAGTATTCCCCTGCCGAAAATATGGCGCATTTCGCAAACAAGATTGCCAGATACGGAGATCAAACGGCCTACCGTTATTTCGACCGTCAGCGCAATTTGCATTCCCTGACCTATCGCAACCTTTCCGCGCGCTTCTTGCAGGAGGCGGCGGGATTGACCGCGGCAGGACTTGCCGGAAAGCGCATTGCCATCATCGGCGAAACCTGCGTGGAGTGGGTTTGCACCTACGTTGCCACCATTGCAAGCGGCGGCATTGCCATTCCGCTGGATCGCGAATTGGAGGTGGAGGAAATTGAAAACTTCCTCGCCGTGGCAGAGGCCGATGCCATTGTGTATTCTCACAGCTTCAATCAGAAATTCGCACATTTGGCACAGGAGCACCCTACGGTAACCGTGCTGATTCCCGTGGAGCCCGAAAGAGGGACCTATGAGGAGAATCCGCGCATTCTTTCTTATACGCGCCTGATGGAGATGGGAGAAGACCGCCTGCGGGAGGGCTACAACTATCCTGCGGTGACGGATATGGACCGTATGACCGAAATGCTGTTTACCTCGGGCACGACGGGCAGCAGCAAGTGCGTGGCTCTGAGCGAAAAGAACATTTTTGCCGCGGTCAATTCCGCTTGCGCAACGGTGAACTTTTCCGAGGAGGATTCGATTGTTTCGGTGCTCCCCATTCACCACACCTATGAGCTTTGCATCATGATTGCCGCGTTGAATTTGGGTGTGAATATTGCCATCAACGACAGCTTGAAGCGTGTGATGAAAAATTTTGCACTGTTTCGTCCCACGGGCTTGATTTTGGTGCCGCTGTTTGTGTCCACCATGCACAAGCGCGTTTGGGAGGAAGCGAAGAAGAACGGCAGGGAGCAGCTGCTGCGCTATTTGACCGATGTTTCCAAGGGCCTGCGCAAGGTGAACTTCGATGTTCGCCGCACGCTGTTCAAGCAGGTTTCCGCCGCGTTCGGAGGAAATTTGGAAAAAATCATTTGCGGCGGAGCCGCACTGAATCCGGAAATTGCCGACAACTTCAACGAGTTCGGCATGGAGATATTTGAGGGCTACGGAATTACCGAATGTGCTCCGCTGATTGCGGTGAATCCTTATGCCGCTCCCAAGCGCGGCTCGGTGGGACCCGCGGTTCCTTGCTGCACCGTTCGCATTGATGTGACGCACGTCAACGACAAGGGCTTCGGCGAGGGCGAAATTCAGGTTCGCGGAGACAATGTAATGCTCGGATATTACAAGAATCCGGAAGAAACCGCCAAGGTGTTTACCGAGGACGGATGGTTCTGCACGGGCGACATCGGGTACATGGACGATGACGGGTACATTTTTATCACGGGCCGAAAGAAATTTGTCATCGTTCTGGAAAACGGAAAAAATGTATTCCCGGAAGAAATCGAGGAGTATCTGGGTAAAATTCAGAGCATTTGCGAATGCGTGGTTGTCGGAAGAAAGTCGCATGACGGCGGCGTTTCGCTGCATGCCATTGTTTATCCTCAGCCGGAGCTTGCAAGCAACCAAGCGGAGCGGGAAGCACTGGAAAAAGGTATTCGCGACGAGGTGAATAAGATGAACCGCAAGCTGGTGGGCTACAAGCAGGTGCGCGGTGTGGAGTTCCGTTACGAGCCGTTTGAAAAAACGACCTCCAAAAAGATTAAACGGCATTTGGTTCGGTAAGCTGCCGCTTGCAGTGCCGCATGATACGAAAAACAGGGTCAAACCGGGAACGGGGAGGCCCTGCTTTTTGCTTTTCGCGCGGGTGGGTAAAAACCGCACGCATTTGTTTGCTTCCGCGCGGGGGTATTTCTTGACATTTGCGCGTTCGTCGTGTATAATGAAAGTAACGAATATGGAAAGGAAGGGGCGATACTTTCGGCCCCGAACAATCCGATGAAACTGATTCTTGCATCCCAATCTCCCAGACGTCGAGACATTTTGAAAGGCTTGGGTCTTGACTTTGAAATTGTTGTTTCCGATGCGGACGAAAGCAGCGCCGAAGCAGACCCCCGTTTGCTGGTGGAGGAGCTTTCCCGCCGAAAGGCCTTGGCTGTGCAGGCTCTCCTGCTTCGGCAGGGAAAGGCATTGGACGACACCGTAATTCTGTCCGCCGATACGGTGGTATCCGTGGACAACCGCATTCTCGGCAAGCCGCGCGATGAATCGGAGGCGCGGCAAATGCTTCGGCTGCTGTCCGGACGGAGCAACGAGGTGGTCAGCGGAATTACACTGCTTGGCAGAGGCAAGCTTTGCTCCGCACATGAGGTGACGGGTGTGGACTTTGACGTGCTGGACGAGGGAACCATTCGGTCCTACATTTTGCGGGAGGCCCCCTACGATAAGGCCGGGGCTTACGCCATTCAGGGCGCGGCCTGCTCCTTCATCCGCGGCATCCGCGGCGATTATTTCAATGTGGTCGGACTTCCCGTGCATCGGCTTTGCACGCTTTATCGCGAAACGTACGGCGAAAAACTGTTGCTTTGAGGCTCTTTTTTTCGGGAAAGTATAGCCAAACATCAATCTTTGTGATATAATAGACGTAGTCTTGTAAATGAAGCACTGGTTTTGTTCAAAAGGAGAAACGGAAAATGGAACGTTCTTTCAGCACGTCGATGTTGTCGGACAGAATGAGCTATGCCGAAATGGCAGCCCTTGCGGCAAAGTGCGGATTTACCGCGCTGGATTGCTCTTTGGAAAATATGATTCGGGCGGACAGCCCGTTCATGCAGGAAAACTGGAAGGAATACACGCAGTCGGTTTTGGCGGATTTTCGCAGCGCGGGGCTGACCTGTAACCAGACGCACACACCGTTTTCCTTCGGCCGAACGGCCTATTTGGATAAAACGGTTTACGAGGAGCGCGTGTTTCCAGCGCTGGTTCGCTCCATTGAAATTTCCGGTATGCTCGGTGCCAAGGTTGCCGTGGTGCATCCCCTGCACTACTATCACAACTATGCCGACAAGGAGGACGTGTTCCGTCAAAACATGGATTTCTATCGCACGCTTCTCCCTTATGCCGAGGAATACGGCGTGAAGATCGCCGTGGAGAACATGTGGGACAGAGACCCGAGAACCAAGTACATCACGCACGACACCTGCTCGCGCAAGGAGGAGTTTGCCCGCTATGTGGATGAGCTGGACAGCCCGTATGCCGTGGCGTGTCTGGACATCGGACATGTGGGGCTTGCACCGCAGGAGGATGAGGTGTGGGATGTGATTCGCCACCTCGGACGGGAGCGCTTGCAGGCCTTGCACATCCATGACAACGATTACATCGGAGATTTGCACGGAACCGTTTATTCGGGCAAAATCGATTGGCGCCGGGTGACACAGGCGCTGGGCGAAATTGATTATCGGGGAGATTTCACCTATGAGGTGGGGCCTGCATATTTCAGATATATGGAGGACGAGTTTATCCCCGTGGCGTTACGCTACATCGGCGATGTGGCAAAGCATTTGCAATCGCGCATTGATGCCTGTCGCGGCTGACGCGGCGCTGTACGGAAACTGACGGAAGGGAGGGGCGCAAATGGCAAGGCAAATCGGGATTGACCTCGGTACGTCAAACACCAGAATTTATGTCAAGGACAAGGGCATTGTGCTTCGCGCTCCTTCGGTTGTCAGCATCGACCGTTTGACGCATGAGGTCATTGCCTCGGGAAAAACCGCAAGAGAAATGCTTGGCAAAACGCCGGGAAATATTTTGGCCTTGCGGCCGTTGAAGGACGGCGTCATCACCGACCTGGAGGTGACCTCCCTCATGCTGCACGACTTTTTTACCCGCTTGGACATGGTTTCCGTGTTCAACCGTCCCTCCGCACTGGTGTGCATCCCGGACGGTGTCACCGAGGTGGAGCGACGTGCGGTGGAGGACGCCACCTATGAGGCGGGCGCCAAAACCGTGGAGCTGATTGACCAGCCCATTGCGGCGGCTGTGGGCGCGGGTATTAAGGTGTCCAAGGCACGGGGCGCCATGCTGGTGGATTTGGGCGGCGGCGTCTCCGAGGCATCGGTGCTGAGCCTTGGCGGGGTGGTGGCATCCAATTCCGTTCGCGTGGCGGGAAATGAATTGGATTTGGCCATTGTCAACTATTTGAAGGCGCACCGCGGTGTTTTAATCGGAGAGGTTTCGGCAGAGCTCCTCAAGCGCCGCATCGGAGCTGCCGTGCGGGATATTGACCGCGGCTCCATGGAGGTTTGCGGCAGAGATTTGAAAACAGGCCTTGCGGTGACGCTGGAGGTGAGTACCGATGAGGTCCGCCGTGCGATTGCCGAGCCGGTTTCCGAAATTATTTCGATGGTAAAGATGACGCTGGAGGAAACGCCTCCCGAGCTTTCGGCGGATATTTTCGATTTCGGCATTGTGCTTGTGGGAGGAGGGGCGCTGTTGCCCGGCATCGAGCAAGCCATTCGCGAACGCACGGGTGTGCGCATCATCATTCCGAGCAAGCCGACCGATTGCGTTTGCGCGGGGCTTGGCAGGATGCTGCAGAGCACCGGCGGAGATTTTTCCGAATTTGTGCGTTATCGGACCAAATGACAGTTGTGTGCGGCTCATGAGAAGCGATGCGTGAGCGGCACGGGAGGAGGCAGACGGAATTGCTGTCTCTTTCTTTTTTCCGAAGGGAGGTATCATAATGAACGGAGACTTTGCGGCGTACTCGACGCCGAACGCTTCTTTGGAGCCTGCGGTGCTTCGCCGCGAGCGACGTCGGCTTGCGCTGTTGGCGCTTTCCGTGCTTTGGGTATATTTTTGCACCTTTTCCGTCCAGCTTTTGGCGGTTGCCGTGTGTTCCTCATTGGCACCGTCCGTGATGGAAAGCCCTTATTGGATGTGGTTGATGCAGCTGCCGATGTATGCGGTTGCCATGCCGTCGGCTTGTTTGATTTTGCGCCCGTGCAAAAGTGTGGGAACGGCGGAAAAGAGGAGCCTTTCCTTCCCGCTTTTTCTCGGCCTGCTGGCGTTGTGCTTTGCGATGTCTCTCGTCGGCAGCTTGCTCGGAACAGCGGTGAACGAGGCGCTGTCCCTGTGGACGGGCAGGCCGATTGAAAACACCGTTGCCGAGATGACGCAGGACTCTCCCTTTTGGGTGAATTTGTTGTTTGTTGCCGTGCTGGCACCGCTCTTCGAGGAGTTGTTTTACCGCAAGCTGCTCATCGACCGGCTGCGTCATTACGGGGCCGTTCCGGCAGTGTTGCTTTCCGGTGTGCTGTTCGGACTCATTCACGGCAATTTCAGTCAATTCTTTTATGCCGCAATGATCGGTTGTCTGTTGGGCGGCGTTTATCTCTATACGGGCAAGCTGCGTTATTCCGTCGGACTTCATGCCGCCGTCAATTTTACGGGAGGCGTATTTACCGCCGAGGCGACCAAGCGCATGGGACTCGGACAGGACACGGTGTATACCTTTGCCGACGCACTGCGCGCGCTCAGCGGTTACGCGATGCTGCTTGCCTACATGGCATTGTTGGGAATTGCCGTTTGCGGAGCGGTGGTAACGGTTGTATACCTGCTTCCGCGTCGGAAGCCTCAAAAGGCGGCGCTTCCCTTAAAGGGGCGCGAATGGGTGCGGGTGTTGCTTTTGAACCCGGCGGTTTGGGCGTTGCTCGGTTGCATTGTCGCAATGTTTGTGCTGTCGGTTGCGGGATGAAGGCCGCGTATCGAAAAGAACAATAAAGCCTGACAAAGGCTTGTGTGATTGAGGGCGGGAGCCGTTCGGTCCGCATGCCTCGGGCAAAGGGAGGAGGAGCTTGATGTCCGTCAAAAAACATACCAATTATCTGCGTTACACGGCGCTCACGGTGTTCTTCCTGCTGGTGTGCACGGTGTACCTCGGACGTCTGTTTTACATTCAACTGTTTGAGCGGGAGGAGAGCTCCGACGGCACGAGCAGCTTTCGCACGGTGACCATTCAGGCGGTGCGGGGTGAAATTTACGACCGCAACGGCAAGCCCCTTGTCACCAATGAGTACACCTATGACCTGACGCTGTCCTACACCGCGCTGACCTCCAATCCCATGAGCACGCGCAATGCGGCATGCCTTGCAACGGTGCGTGCGTTGGAGGCATGCGGAGAGTCGGAAAAGCATGTTGAAAAATATTTCCCGTTGGAGGGAACCTACCCGCATTACTATTGGTCCGCCGAAGCGGAGCGTGAGGATACCACCGTGCGCTATCGTCTAACGCGCGTCTTGTCCGAGCTGGGATTGAAGGAGAATGCTTCGGCGGAGCAGCTGGTCAAATATTATGTCAGCACCTACGAGCTGCTGGCGTTGCAGGACGGTGTCCGTTTGTTGGATGACGACGATGTGGACTGCCTGATTCGCCTGTACTATGACATGGACGCCAACCGCTTTGGCGCCGAAAACGATTATGTGGTTGCGGAGGACGTGTCGCAAGCATTGATGTCCTATATCAAGGAGCCCGGTTGGGTTGGGCCCACCTTCACCATCTCCGCCGAACGCGTATACAATTACGAGGGATACGCTTCCCATATTCTCGGAACGGTGGGGCCGATTTATTCCGAGGAATGGGAGTATTACAACGAAAAAGGCTACCAGATGAACGCCATTGTGGGCAAGAGCGGGTGCGAGCGCGCCTTTGAGTCCTATTTGCACGGCAGTGACGGCAAGCTTCTGATTGAGGAGGACGCCAACGGTACGGTCATTCGGACCGAGGTGCTGGTGGAGCCGGTGGCGGGGAGTGATGTCTATTTGACCATTGATATCGACCTGCAAATTGCCGCCGAGGACGGCCTGCGGGACAATGTTGCCTATGTGGTGGACCGTGCAACGGGCGAATCCACGGGGAGCGGCTGTAACGCGGGCGCGGCGGTTGTCATGGACCCGGACACCTTTGACGTGCTTGCCATCGCTTCGTATCCCACCTACAATTTGGAAACCTACAATCTGCTGTACGATGAGTTGAGTCAAGACCCCGCAAAGCCTTTGCTGAACCGTGCGCTCAACGGCACTTATGCGCCCGGCTCCACCTACAAATTGGGGATGGCGGCTGTTGCCATGATGGAGGGAGAGCTGGATGCCTCCGAAAAAATCAACTGCTCCGGAGAATATCCGTATAAAAACGCCTCCGGAGGAGTGGGCTGCTCTACCTACGGCACTGCGCATCGCGGGGCCATTGATGTGGTGCGTGCCATTGCCGTTTCCTGCAACAGCTTTTTCTGCGAGCTCGGAAACCGCCTCGGAATCGAGCGGATGGAGGAATACATGTCAAAGTTCGGCTTCGGCGAGGAGACGGGCTTGGAGCTGGGTGGGCAAACCGGCATTTTGGCAGGCCCGACCTACCGTGCCGAAAACCGACTGGACGTTTGGCAAACCGGCAACACCTGGCAGGCGGCCATCGGTCAGTCCGACAATCAGGCATCCCCATTGCAGCTCTCCTGTTACGTGGCAACGCTGGTCAACGGCGGTACACGGTACAGCGCGCATCTTTTGCACAGTGTGTATGCCTTCGGATCGGATACACCCACCGAGGTGTATACGCAAACGGAGGAAACCGTACGCTCCCGTCTGGACATTCCGTCCGACGTGCTGGACGTGGTATTTGAAGGCATGAAAGAGGTGGTGGAGGAGAGCGACACCATCCGCCGATGGATTACATCCTCTATTCCCGTTCAGGTGGGCGGAAAAACGGGAACCGCGCAAACCGGAAAGAACTGCGACAACGCATTGTTTGTTTGCGCCGCACCCTACGACGAGCCGGAAATTGTGATTTCGGTGGTGCTGGAGCAGGGATATACGGGTGCATATGCCTCGTTTACGGCGGGGCGGATTTTGAAGGCCTACTACGGAGTGGAGTGACGGGAGCGGCTGTCTGCCCACGGGAAAGGATTTTTGTATGAAGAGTTATTTGACGCCCGATTTGATGCTGGGCGCTTACGACGAGCTGACGCCGGAGCTGCTGAAGGAAATGGGTATTCGGGCATTGCTGGTGGATATTGACAATACGCTGGCGCCCTATGAGCAGCCGGAGCCGGATGAGCGCATCCGAGCGTGGCTTTCCTGCCTGAAGCAAGCGGGTATTTCGGTGGCTCTGGTGTCCAACAACCATGCACCGCGTGTGGAGCGCTTCAACAGCTCTCTCGGATTGCTTGCATTTTCGGAAAGCGGAAAGCCGCGGCGCAGGATTCCCGAACGCGCAATGGAGCTGTTGGGCGCCTCCCGCGACGAAACCGCGGTGCTGGGAGACCAGCTGCTGACCGACGCTTTTGCGGGAAAGCACATCGGGCTTCGCGCAATCATTGTGCCGCCCATCCACGACCTGCCCACCTTCTTCTTCCGCTTCAAACGGCGGTGTGAGCGTCCGTTTATTCGAAAATACGCAAAATTACACGGTTACAGCGATTGGATGTCCTTTTGGAAGGTCAAGGCACCGAAGGCGCGGTCCCGTGAGGAAAGGAAATCAAAATGAGTATTGCAACCTTCGGTCCCGGCGGCAACGGCGAGCTGTTTTACGCGCAGGGCAATAAAGCCACCGTGCAAAGCCCGGGATGGGTGAAGAATTTCGGCCTGGATGCCTTTGAATATGAGGCGGGCAGCGGACTTTCCGCTTCCGAGGCGACGTTGCGCGCCATCGGCGACAAAGCAAGGGAGCACGGTGTGCTCATGTCCCTTCATACGCCTTATTTTATATCTCTCTCCGGTGTGGAGGAGGAAAAACGGCTCAAGAGCTTGGAGTATATCGGCAAATCGGTTTGGGCGGCGGAGCTGCTTTCGGCAGATACGATTGTCATTCACAGCGGTTCTGCGGCAAAAATCTCCCGTGAGGAAGCGATGCGCCTTTCCTGCGATACACTTTCCCGCGTGGCGGAGCGCTTTGCCGACACCAAGGTGCGGCTTGGTATTGAGACCATGGGCAAGGTGAATCAGCTGGGCACCTTGGAGGAGGTTTTGGAGCAATGCAAGGTTTCTCCGCTGTTTGTTCCCGTGGTGGACTTCGGACACCTCAATGCACGCGGCATCGGCGGTGTTTTTCCCGATGCGGACAGCTACCGTCGGGTTTTTTCGCGCATCGGAGAAGTGCTGGGAGACGAATATGCCAAGAGCTTGCACTGCCATTTTTCCAAAATCGAGTATACCAAGGCGGGAGAAAAGAAGCATTTGACCTTTGAGGATACCGTTTTCGGTCCCTCCTTTGAACCGCTTGCCGAGGCGATTGTGCGCGAGGGCGTTGCGCCGCGCATCATTTGCGAGTCTGCGGGTACGCAAGCGGAGGATGCCCTGTTCATGAAAAAAACGTTGCTTGCGGCAATGGACAAGGAAGGTTTGGGAGAGAAATGAGGCTGTTTTTGATGCGTACTGGCTTGTTGGCGGTCTGCTTCCTGCTGATGCTTTGCGCGGTTTCCTGTCGGACAGAGCACGCTGCGGAGGAGGGAACCACCGCGGAGCGGGAGACGGAAACCGAGCCGTTGGCGCAAAATGTGCAAATTATCGGATTTTTACGGGAGGAGGCGTTCCCGACGGATGGGGATTTTGTCGAATGGTTGACAAAGGCGCGCGATTCCGAGCAAATCGATTATGCGGTTTTGACGGTTGCCGAGGCAGAGGGCTACCGTTGTTATCTGTACAGTGCCGTGCGGGGAAAGGACGATGCGGTTCGCGTCGGTTTTCGCGCGTCGGACGGTGTGTTGGTTTTGCGGCCGGACGACCCCGCCGAAGAGGAGCAGGGGAAGGGGAGCGACGTGCTGTTTTGCTTCACCGTGGATTCCGCGGAGGCTCCACGGTTGGAGATTTTGGTGGACGGGGAGCCCGAGGGCTTCCGCGTCACACGCATTGCCGGTTGATTGCTTTGAATTGATGAATGAACAGGAAAGAGGAGTCTATGCAAAATACCGTTGAAGAACAATATCTTTTGGCGAAGCGCGCGTTGTTTGACCGCGTTTACGCAAAGCTGAATGACCGTCAAAGAGAGGCGGTGTACACCGTGAACAACCCGTTGCTGGTGTTGGCGGGAGCCGGGAGCGGAAAAACCACCGTTTTGGTGCAACGCATTGCCTTTATCATTCGCTACGGCAATGCCTATTTCAGCGATTACATCCCTTACGGCACCGACATGGCGGCGGTTGAGGAGCTGCGGGCTGCGCTTGCGCTTCCCGTTGCCGAAATCGAAAAGCGCATTCTTCCGCGCTTCTCGAATCATGCCTGCGAGCCGTACCGCATTCTTGCCATTACGTTTACAAATAAGGCGGCAAATGAAATGAAGGAGCGTCTTGCCGCGGTCCTGTCCGAGGAGGACGGGGCGGCCTCGGACATTGCCACGGGCACGTTCCATTCCGTTTGTGTGCGCATCCTGCGCAGACACTGCGAGCTGCTTGGATACCGACAGGGCTTTACCATTTACGACACCGACGACAGCAAGAAAACCGTGCTTGCCGCCATGCGGCAGTGCAACATTGACGAAAAGCTGCTGCCGGTGAAGAGTGTGATGAACGCAATCAGCCGCGCAAAGGACAAAATGCAATCTCCCGATGTGTTTGCGGCAGAGGCCGGAAAGGACTTCCGTCGGCAGCAGCTGGCCCGCATTTACGAGGCGTACCAAATGCTGCTGCGAGAGTCCAATGCCATGGATTTTGACGATTTGATTATGCAAACCGTGCTTCTTCTGCGTCATCATGCGCAGGTGCGGGAGCAGTATCAAATGCGTTTCCGATATGTTTGCGTGGATGAGTTTCAGGATACCAATTTGGCGCAGCTGGAGCTGACCGCACTGCTTTCCGCTCACCACAAGAATTTGATGGTGGTGGGTGATGACGATCAAAGCATTTACCGCTTTCGCGGTGCCACCATTGAGAATATCCTCTCCTTTGACCGCCTTTATCCGGATGCCAAGGTGATTAAGCTGGAGCAAAATTATCGCTCTACACAGACCATTTTGAATGCCGCCAATGCGGTCATCGCAAACAATCGCGGCAGAAAGGGAAAAACGCTTTGGACATCGCAGGACGAGGGCGCGAAAATTCACTTGACGCTGTGCGACGACCAAAACGCCGAGGCGCGGCAGGTGGTGGACATTGTCAACCGTGCAGTGGCAAAAAAAGAGGCGGCTTGGCGCGATTTTGCCGTGCTTTACCGCACCAACGCGCAATCCAACAGTCTTGAAAAGGCATTTGCACGCTCGGCGGTTCCTTATCGCGTACTTGGCGGCACGCGCTTTTCCGACCGCAAGGAAATTCGCGATGCGGTGGCATATTTACAGCTGATCAGCAATCACGACGACAATCTTCGCCTGCGCCGCATCATCAACGAGCCGCGTCGCAAAATCGGCGAAAAAACACTGGAGGCGGTTGCCGCCATTGCCGAGGAGCAGGGAAAGAGCCAGTTCTGGGTGTTGGAGCATGCCGACAGCTTTGTCGCGCTGGAGCGCAGCAAGGGCACACTGCTGCTGTTTGCGCAGCTCATCAACGATTTAACCGCACTGCAGGAGCGCGTGACGCTGGATGTGCTGTTCGATGCGGTTTTGGATTGCTCCGGCTACCGTCAAATGCTGATTGACGGCGGAGAGGAGGAAAGAGAGCGGCTGGAAAACCTGGACGAGTTTAAGTCGGGCATTTTGGAATATCTGAAGGAGAACGAGGAGCCTACGTTGGTCGGCTTTTTGGAGGAGACGGCGTTGGTTGCCGACGTGGACCGCTACGACGAAAGTGCCGATGCGGTGGTTCTTATGACCGTGCACAGCGCAAAGGGTTTGGAGTTCCCGTATGTCATCCTCCCCGGGATGGAGGACGGCTTGTTCCCCGGTATGCAGACCATTACCGCAGGGGACAGCGAGATGGAGGAGGAGCGCCGTTTGGCGTATGTGGCAATTACCAGAGCGAAAAAAGAGCTGTTTGTACTGCATACGAGGAGCCGATTGCTGTACGGACAAACCATGTACAATCCGGTTTCTCGCTTTATCAGTGAAATTCCGTCGTCGCTTGTCGAAAAGGTCGAGGAGGACGGAGCGCTTTCGAGAGGAGCCGTGCCCGTGCGCCGCGGCTTCGGTGCTTCCGGCGCCGGAGGCCGAGGCTTTGAGGCGCCCGTTCATCAGGTGCGCACCTACATTTCTTCCTCCCCTGTGAGCGGTACGGCTACCAAACGGCCGACTCTGACATTTGGCGGGCAAGCGGCCACCGTCGGCAAGCCTCTTTCCGCAAAAGCGCCTGCGCCGAAGCAAATCTTTGCTGCGGGAGACAGGGTGCGTCACGCTACCTTCGGTGAGGGTGAAATTTTAACCGTGCGCGCCATGGGAGCAGACACGATGTACGAGGTTGCCTTTGAAAAGGTGGGAATGAAAAAGCTGATGGCAACCTACGCAAGGCTGACGAAGGCGGAATGAGTTGCCCGTAAGAAATTTTTCAAAACAGGAGAATATGCTCGGCAGGAGGTCGGTATGAAACAAGCCAAAACGAGCAAAGCCGCCCCCACGGAGTGGGAGGAAGTTACCGAGGCGGAGCGCGCCTGCTTCGGTCGCCTTTGCGACAGGGCGGTTTTGGAGCATTCCTTTTTGCAGGAGGAGGGTATCGGTACGCTGCAGGAGAAGCGACTGCATTCCGTGGTAAAGCATTTTCTCTGCGAAGATGAAAGCTTTCATGAGGTCGGTGTGCAGGGCAGTCGATACGTTTCGGATGTGCGCATCGGAAACGAGGTGTACGAGGTGCAAACCGGAGCGTTTCATCCGATGGCGAAAAAGATTGCCTATTATTTGGAAAACACCGATTACACCGTCCACATTGTGCACCCCGTTCCGTGGGTGCGGTGGCTGTCTTGGATAGATGAGAGCGTGCCGGAGGTTTCCCCTCGCAAGCGTGTGGCGCGTACCGAAAAAACGGTTGATTTGTTGGCACAGCTTTATTGTTTGCTTCCTTTTTTGAACAATCCGAGGTTGCATTTTCAATTGCTGTATGTCGAGGTGTATGATTTTCGTCTGAAAGCCGGCGGCAAAGAGGGGCGCAAAAAGAGTATGCGTTACGAACGCATTCCGCTATCCTTGCTGGGGCAACGTCATTTCCACGGCCGGGAGGATTTTCGTCTGTTGATTCCGGAAGGATTGCCGCAACATTTTACCGTCGGAGATTTTTCAAAGCTTTCCGGACTGCGAGGGCGAGACGCCTATTCCGCCGTGCGCGTGCTTGCCGCCATGGAGCTGGTGCAACAAGGCGAAAACATCGGCCGCAGCATGGGCTGGCGCAGGATGCAATGACGGCGCTTCCGGTGAATGAGTGGAAGAGTCGCAAGACGATGCGGCTCCGGGGCGCGGATTACAGCTGCAAAGGCATTGTTTTCCTTACGCTTTGCATCAAAGAGCGGCGGTGCATTCTTTCTCGTGCGGTAGGGGCCGGCGTCCCCGACGGTCCGAAAATCGAGTTGACGCAATATGGCCGAATTGCAGACAAGTACATGAATCAATTAAATGATTTTTATGACGAGCTTTCTGTTGAAAGCTATGTCATTATGCCAAACCACATTCATATCATGTTGGAAATCAAAGGGGATATCAACGCGCCTTCCATATTGTCGGGAGAACCCGGACCGTCGGGGACGCCGGTCCCTACGGTACAAAATTCTATTGTTTCGCGCTTTGTATCAACATTCAAACGATTTTGCAATAAAGAGTGCGGAAAAAACATCTGGCAATATCGTTCCTATGACCATATTATCCGCAATGCTCGGGATTATGAGGAGCATTTACGGTATATCCGTGAAAATCCGATTCGTTGGTATCATGATGAATTGTACACGGATGAAACCGAGGAATGAGCGCATTCGGACAGTAATACGGTCGAATTACAGACTTTTTCGCGCGGTAGGGACCGGCGTCCCCGACGGTCCGCAAATCGAATGGATGCAATGTGGTCGAATTACAGACTTTTTTCGTGTGGTAGGGACCGGCGTCCTCGACGGTCCGAAAATCGAGTTGACGCAATATGGCCGAATTGCAGACAAATGCATGAACCGATTGAATGATTTTTATGGGGCTGTCTCAAATGCTCTGAATTTGCATTTGAGACAGCCCCTTCGGCATATTATCGTTCAGAAGATGTTTTCCAAAGAGAATTGCTCCAAGCGGCTCATGTCCTCCACCGCATCTGCCAAGAGGGACCGCGCGGTATAGTAGCCGTAAAGGTCCTGACATTGCGCGCAGGTGAACAGCGCCGTGGCTTGCTCGGAGACGCGGTCTACCACATTGTATTCAACCGAAAGCCCCACATAGGCCTTTTGCTCTGCCCAGTAGTCCCGAATGCGACCTGCCGCATCGGTGCAGCTTGCGTCCGTCGGGTCCGGAAGCGCGTGAATTTGTTCGTTCATGATTTCTTTTACCTCATTGATATAACAATTGTTTGCTCTGATACAAAGCAGCAGCATCAGCACCAGCAAAAGTGTGACGACGGTTGATTTCATTTGTTCTGCTCCTTTTCAATCCAATAAAGTGTACCGCCGCAGTTTGCGGTGACGCAAAAAAGCGTGGCGGGGTGCAGGCCCTTTTTGCGAAATTCTTCCTTTAACCAAGCACTGTCTTTTTGAATCAGACGCAGGCCCTCACGATTGATGCGCCCGTGCAGAAACACAATGTGCATCAGTCCCTCCTCCGTTGTTTGTACGCCCAGCTGCTTTGCCGTGGGCGTGCTGTATTCTGCGCGGGGGAACACGCTCAGCTTCCCGTTCTTTTCCGCAATAATGTCCCGCACCTGCTCCAGCTCGGAAAATCCCTGTTGGCGCAGCTCGCTCATCAGCTCTTCCATGGAAATGCGTAGCTCGGTCAGCGCTTGCTGCTTCAATTCCCCGTTTTGCATCAGGACGGTTGGTTTTGCCGCAACCAAGCCGCGAAGGGACGGAATGTGAATCAAAATAAAGGAAGAAAGCACCTCCAAGGCCAACAATGTCAGCATGGGAATCACCGCGTGAGAGACGGGAATCCCCAGGTTGGTAATGGGAAGGGAGGCGATTTCGGAAAGCAACAGTGTGGTAACCAAATCGGTTAATTCCAATTCTCCGATTTGACGCTTGCCCATCAGCCGCATGGTTAACACGAGAAAGAAGTAAAGAATCAGGGTGCGAATCAAAATGGTAATCATGCCAATGCTCCTTTCTCCGCTTTCGGACGGTTTGTTTGTGCATTAGTTTGTGTCGATTGGTTGCGCTTATTCTCGAATTTTGATATTATGAACAACTTCTTAAAATTTTTCACACTTTTTTAAAAAAGCCCTTGACAACTTGTCCATAAAGTAGTATAATACTAAAGCACCGCGGGAAGCGGTGG
>CAZWXE010000017.1:0-22722 GCA_964638045.1 uncultured Ruminococcus sp.
ACGGCCAGGTCTACTACCATGTTGTAGCTTTTGCTGCCTTCCTTGTTCCCTTGGGATTGCAGGTAGGCATTGTTGGTTTGTTGGCTGACCTCGGCGACGACGTTCTCTTTGTACTTCTCGAAGAAGGCGGAATAGGCCGCTTCCTCGGCGTGGACCTCCGTCGGCAGTGTGCTGTTGACCTTGCGGTAGAGCGTTTTGTTTGCGGAGTAGAGGGCGTTGCCTACGTATTCGTATACATTCAACAGGGCACTGTATCGAATGTAGGGGTCGTCGGATTCCATACAAACCAGAAACGCGACAAAGTTTGCCTCATCCTCTCGCGCGATTCCGCGTTGATGTGCAAGCTCGTGGGCGGCAGTGTAGGGAATGCAATAATCGGGAAAGTTGACATTGATGTTGGCCTCGCCCGTAAAGAAGGTGTAAACACCCGTAATGTGCGTGTAGCTCATGGGTTCGCTGAGCATCACGGGCTTGACGCAGCTGTAAAAGGTGCTCATAAAATCGTTCTTTTCGCAAAAACGTTCATAGGCCTCCAGCAATTTGTCATTCATTTCTCGGTAGGAATAGGGCATCAGAGAGCTGCCGCTTTCCAAAAACGTAATTTCATCCGCAATTTCGTTGATTTGTTCCGACAAAACGGTTGCGGTTTGTTCCAGCTCCTCTGCGCTGACCTTTTCGCGCTTCAGCCCCAATTTTTCCGCCAAGCCTCTGTCGTAGTAGCCGGGAGCGAAGTTCCAAACAAAGAGGATGAGTACCGACAGGACCAGCGAGGACAAAATGCCCAAGAATACCAAAGCGTCATGCGCACAGGAGGAATAATGCTTGACGGCAATGACGATGAGGGTGACCGCCCACAGCGGAACGGTGATGAGCAGCAGCTCCGCCAACGAGAAGGGGAGCCATGCGGTGAGGGTGCCGAGAAGCATTCGCCCGTAATGACTGATGCTTTGATTGAACCATTGGGCAAAATCGGCGTTGAGGCGGAACAGGCAGTAAAGGAGTGCACTGACGGCAGACAGCACAAAAATCACCTTGCAGACCAAAGGAAGCTTTTTGCGCGGAGCGGAGGCGCTTCTTTTTTTCGACTCTTTTTTTCTCCCCTCGAACGGAGCGGAAGCTTGTAACACTTTTTGATTCATGCAAAAATCCTTTCTTGCCGCAGTTGTTCTTCTATGGATACTTCCGGAAAGAGGCTACGGAGCAGCTGTAAAAAATCGGGGGGCGGAGGTGCGAGGACGGTTTTTGTTTCTCCGTCGGACGGATGAGGAAACCGCAGGGCGTAGGCGTGCAGGGCATGGCGCCCGATGAGGGACGACGGGGTTCCGTACAGCTCATCTCCCGTAATGGGGTGGGAAAGATGTGCAAAATGCACACGCAATTGGTGCGTTCTACCCGTGATGGGGTAAGCCAATACAAGGGTGTGTCCGTTCCCGCGGCAGAGCACACGGTATTCGGTGAGCGCTGCGTCCGCATCCGCCGCATCCGGGGAGCAGACCTCGCGCACGATGATGCTCTCCGCGGTACGGTGCAGCGGCGCGTTGACGGTGCCCTGCGATTCGGTCATCTCTCCGTCCAAAACGGCAAGGTATGCCTTTTGAATTTGACCCTTTTGCATGGCCGTGGAAAGAATGCCGGCCGATTGCTTATTACGCGCAATCAAGAGCAATCCGGATGTATTGCGGTCCAGGCGGTTGATTGGACGAAATACGAATGGGGTGCCCTGCTGCCGATATCGGTACGCGAGTGCGTTTGCTACGGTGTCGTCACGGTGACCGTGCGACGGATGCGTCGGCATCTCGGCACTTTTGGAGGGAACCACCAGCTCTCTGTCCTCGTAAAGGATGTCCAGGGGAAGCTCCACTGCGTGCAGGTGCGCGCTGCTTTCCGTATCCTCCATGGCAAGGGACAGCACATCTCCGTTGTGCAAAATGCGACGCACGGTGCAGGGCTCTCCGTTGACGGTGATGCCGTTGCTGCGGTATTTGAGGTATTTGGTCATTTTGTTGGAAAGGTGCAGCTTGAGCCGTAAAAATTGGCGAATGCAAACGCCGTCGTCCTGTTCCGTAATGTGATAATTCATGCCGCACTGTCCTTTCTTCGAGCTGTGTTTGAAAAAATGCGTTTTTCTTTGTATAGGTTTTTGCTAGCCTTTTGCAAACGGCGGCGAACAGCCGGAAGCAGACCCCGATGTTACGCATCGCCCTGCGGGTTCGACTGCGGGCTGCGCCCTCCGCTCAGGGTGACACAAAAAAGCACAGTACCGCCCGTGTCATTCTGATAGTCGAAATTCGAGCGTCAGCGAGAATCGAACGGTGCGGAGCACCGTTCGGAATCTCGGGCGGGAAAGTACGCTGTGTCCGGCGTGGTTTGCGGTTGACGGATGTTTTCACAATCCCTCCGGCATTTTCTTGCGAAAATGCCACCTCCCTTTACACAAGGGAGGCGAATTTGCTCCGTACTTTTGGTAAAACAACGATTATTTTTTCTTAATTTTTTACGTCAAAGTTTATTGTTTTGGTAAAAGTCCCGACTTTAGCCGCCTCCCTTGTGTAAAGGGAGGTGGCACGCGGTAGCGTGACGGAGGGATTGTTTTTCGCGAAGATAACAGATACATGAGTCGAACTGCGGAGCAGTGCGAGGTTGTAAACCGAGCAGAATCTCGGCGGAGTTGTTGTCGGTTTGTAATTTTGACTTCCAAGTGTTGTGGATGGCGTTAAATGGCACAAAATTCTCAGCCACTTTTTCTTTTGACACCGCAGTCGCAAAAGGAAAAGTTCACAAAAAGAAAACGCCGTGGAACATTTCGCACTCTGCGGAGCGCGAGGAGAGTTTGACCGCGCCGCTCCCCAAAAAGGCGGGCGAAAGCTTTTGCCAAATTGACGAAACGCGGTTGTTTCGTCTGCAATTTGATGGCGCTGCTGCTTTTGCGCTAACCCAATACATCTCAAAAAAAGCAACCGTGTTTCAAATCCCCGAAACACGGTTGCTTTCTTCATTCGAATCGGCCGTTATTCTTCCTTGCCGGATTTTTGGGAACGGCTCTTTTTCTTTTTTCTGCCGAATACGGCTTTGAGCAACAGCACGCCGCAAACGACCACCGCCGCAAGCACCAGCAGTGTGGGAACGGCACCCACCAGGAATACGGCAAAATCCTCAAAGCCTTCGCCGAAATCCTCCCAGCTCTCCAAGAAGGAATTCCCGAGGCGTGCGGCAAAGGAATCCTTCTCCTTGTAGGTTTGCGTTTCGCCGAAGCTCAACTCCACGGTGGAGTAGGAAACCTGACTGTCATACAACCGAATTTGCCCCTGATAAACGGCAATCTGCTGACGGACCTCGGAAAGCCGCGTTTGCAACGTCAGCCAAAAATCGTAGTCGGTTTTGGAATTCAGCGACGACATCATAGCCAGCAGCGAATCCCGCTCGGCTTCCAGCTCCTCCAGCCGTGCTTGCGTGGAATAGTAGCTTTCGCTGACATCCTTCACCTCGGCACTGCTGCCGGTGATGTTCAACTCTCCGTTCAAGGAACCCACAAATTCGTCCGCTTTTTCGGCTGGAATGCGAATGGTGTAGTCGGCATACCGCTTTTCGTTTGCGTTTTTGCGGAAGGAGGAGGATTCGATATAGCCGCCGTTGTCGGAAACCAGTGCTTGAACCAGCGCCACGGCAGCGTCAAAATCCTTGCATTGCCCGCTCACATTGTAGGTTTTGATAATTTTGCGCACCTGCTCCTCGGAGGTTGTCGGCAAGGAATTGCCTCCCGTCAGTACGCCGTTTCCGGGCTCGATTTTTTCGGAATCGCCGCTTTCGTTTCGGAAAGAATCACCGACATCCACGCCTCCGGATGCGGAACAGGAGACAAGGGACAACAGCAACAACAGAGAAAGCAACGGCAAACAAACCTTTGATAACATGCGTTTCATAGTAATCTCCTTTTTCGTTTCATATTTTGATTTTTGATGCTTCGGCATTGAATTTCAAACCAAATACCCCCATGAAAGCAACAATTTCCCACTGCCGCAAACGGTGAGCTCCTTCAAGCCTGCGGGAAGCAAAATGCTGTCTCCCCTTGAAAAGGGCAACGAGCCGCCCGGATAGCGAATCAGGCCGTCTCCCGCAATACAAAGAGCATGTCGCATCCGTCCGTCCCGCACAATTGGAGCAAAGGAAGCCGTCAGCGTCATACGTGCAGCACCGAAATAGGGACAATCGGCAAGCAATTCGGTTGCGAGCGCGTCAACCTTGTTACGCGCATAGCGAATGCGGTGGACCTCCTCGACGGTGTAGGGACGAATCACCTCCAACGCCTTTTCAATGTGCAATTCACGGCGCCTTCCGTCGGCATCGGTGCGGTTGTAGTCATACACACGGTAGGTCAAGTCACAATTCTGCTGGACCTCGGCAAGCAGAATGCCCTTTCCGATGGCATGCAGCATTCCGGCCGGAATAAAGTAGGTTTGCCCGGGGCTCACCTTTTGATGGCGCAACAGCGTCTCGGTGTTGCCCTCCCGCACGCCCTTTGCAAACGCTTCGCGCGTGACTCCGTCGGCAAGTCCGTATAGAATTTCCGCGTCCTCCTCCGCCTCCAAGATGTACCAGAGCTCGGTTTTACCGCGGTCGCCCTCCACGCACTTGGCATATTCGTCATCGGGATGTACCTGCACCGACAGGGGCTGCGCCGCATCAATCAACTTTACCAGAATGGGAAACGCAGCCCCGCCCGCAAGCTCACCCAACACCTCTTCTTCGTGGGCGGCAAGAACCTCGGACAGCGGTCGGCCGCGAAAGCAACCGTTCTCCACCGTGCAAACCGCATCGGGACGAACGGTCAACTCCCAGCTTTCTCCGACGGTGGGGCTGTCACTTTCCTTGCCCCATGCACGCTTCAAGCGCTCTCCGCCCCAGATGGGGGCTCTGCATACACTCTTTAATTTGAGCGGTTCCGGCCACCCCATCCTGTTACCTCCCGTAAAAATCAGCTTTCGTTCTCTTTACCGGACACCTGTATGTCCGAACCCGCCCGCGCCGCGCTCGGTGTCGTCCAGCTCGTCGGTGACAATAAAATTTGCACACATCACAGGCAAAAGCATCATCTGCGCAATGCGGTCACCGCGGCGCACCTCAAAGGGCTCGCTTCCGTGGTTGACCAATCCCACTTGGATTTCTCCGCGGTAGTCGCTGTCGATGACACCGATGCCGTTGGAAAGGCAAATGCCCTTTTTGGTCCCCAGCCCGCTTCTGGCGGCGATGACCGCCACCACGTGCTCGGTTTCGGGGGAAATGGAAAGGCCCGTGGGCACCATCGCACGCTGTCCCACGCCAATGGTCAGCACCTCACCCTCCTCCAGCGCTGCCCGCAAATCCACCGCGGCAGAGCCGTCGGTGGCATATTCGGGAGCCGACATTCCGCGGCTCAATTTCAGCTTGACATTCAAATGAAAATTCATCGTCTGTTCCTCCGTGCAACAACCGAAGCCGACGGCAATCAGTGAATGGCCGTACCCTCGGGCACGGAATCATCCACAAACAGCACCTTGCAGCCGCAGGCATTGTTGGTTGCCGCCAACAGCATACCCTGCGAATTGACGTTGCAAATGCGGTTGGGCTTGAGGTTGGCCAGCACGATGATTTTTTTGCCCACCAATTGGTCGGGCGTGTAATACTCCTTGATGGAGGACATAATGACGCGCTCGCCGATGCCGTCAAACAGCGTCAGCTTTAAGCAGGAGTGCGACTTGCGCAGTGTTTCTGCCTTCAAAATTTTGCACACACGCAAATCCAACAACGAAAACGCATCCATTTGAATTTCGGGCTTCACCGGCTCCACGGGATCGGGCTCGCGAACCTCCTCCACGGTCGGCTCCTCCACTTCCTCCACTGCATTCTCGGCGTCGATTTCCTCTTGGGTTTGCGGCTTGGAGAAATCCAACAAGCCCACATATTTTTCGGGCTCAATGGCATACAGGAACAAATAGAGTCTGGGTCCCTTTTCTTTATCGATGAGCAAGCGGTACACATTGCGGAAGAATCCGCCCTGAATGCTCCGCAACTCCTTGTCGGAAAGCTCGGTGCCGTACACCTGCTTGGGAATGGCATACAGCGCGGCATTCAATTCGTCCAGGGTGTAACCGCCCTTTGCAATGTAGGCCTGCAACAGCCGAACGGCCTGCTGCTCCTTTTCATCCAAAGCGTTCCAAACCTCAAAATTGCGGGTGGTGCGCAGGCGGTTCACCTGCTCGGGTGCGCACTGCTCCAGCCAGAATTTTGCACGGCTCAGGCGGTCCTCAAATTGCTCCGCCTTGTAGAACATCCCGATTTTTTCAAATACGGTTTCCAGCATGGGAACGTTGAAGTTGACGATGGAACCCAACTGAACCAACAGCGCCATGGGAACGGTTTGCGGCTCCCTGCCCTTCACCGCGCAAAGCTCCATGATTTCCCGAACCGCATCGCTCGCCTTACCCTCGCGGACATCGGTCAGCATTTTGTCAAATTCAAAATACTGGCGGAGAATGCCATCGTCAAAGCAAAAGTCGAACGCCTTGGTCGGGTCGGTTTTTGCGTAAAGCCACAGAATAATTTCGGGCTGATAAAGCTTGAGCAGCGTTTCCGGAGTCAGATTCAAACCGGAGGAGGAGGACATTTTGCCCGTCATGCCTTTGATGCCGATGAATTCATAGCCCTGAAACAGCGGCGCTTCATAGCCGAAAATTTGCTTGGAAATCACCTTGGAATTGCTGTAAGAACCGGTGGGCGCCGCGTGGTCCTTTCCGCCCGGCTCAAAGTCCACCTGCTCGTATCTCCAGCGCATGGGCCAGTCGATTTTCCAGCCCAGCTTGCAGTTGAAATCGGTGCGGAAATTGAAGTGTCCGCAATGTCCGCATCGGCAGGTGTAATCCGCCTCGGTGCAATCGTCGGAGAGCGCGGTGATGGTGGTAAAATCGGTGTGACATTCGGGGCAGAAAATGCTGACGGGATAGTATTTTTCCTTTTCCGCGTCATGCTCCGCCTTCAGCTCCTCCTCGCTCTTGGAGGAATCCTTTGTTTTGAAGGAATCCAAAATTTCAAAAATCTCGCCCCGCTTGCGCAAAGATTCCAAAATATCCTCGGTATATTTGCCGGAGCGATACATCTCGCTTTGATAGCGGCAATCCATCTCAATGCCGAACTGCTTCATGGCATTCAGAAATTCTTCTTCAAAGTGCTTTGCGTAATTTTCGTGGCATCCCCACGGGTCGGGGATGTCCACATAGGGAACGCCGATATATTTGTCGAAGTCACTGCCCACCACGGCTTGCACGTTGGCGGGAATTTTACGGCAACGGTCATACTCGTCCCATGAG
The DNA here is from genome assembly GCA_964638045.1 of uncultured Ruminococcus sp. Classification (GTDB taxonomy): domain Bacteria; phylum Bacillota; class Clostridia; order Oscillospirales; family CAG-272; genus UMGS1865. The sequence goes on from CAZWXE010000017.1 coordinate 7,341, forward strand.
AACAGCAGCTTTGCTTTTTTGCCCTTTTTTTGAAGTGCTTTTACCACAAACAGAGGAGTTGCCACATCGCGAAAATTGCCGATGTGAACCGAACCGGAGGGGCTGATGCCCGCGGCACAAACGTATTCTTCCTTGTTGGGATTGCGCTCAATGATTTTTTGTGCAATTTCTTCTGACCAATGCATACGACAGAAACCTCACTTTACTTTTTTTCATAACTTTTCAGTATAATATTACCACATTTTTGCACACTTGTCAACCAAAAAAACGCCGTTTTGAAAAACGCTGTTTAAAAGTTCAAAAAGTGCTGTTTTAAAATTCAAAAAACAAGTGTTCTTTGCAAAACAATCCCTCAGTCAAAAGCAATCAACTTTCGGAATTTACCTTTCGAACCGAGGTGCGGAAATGGGCGTTTAATACTCCTCATCCACCGCTTCCGCGGTCCCCCTTCTCCCGCAGGAGAAGGCAAATATGGAGTCCGCAAACAGCCGGCAGTAGACCCCGATGCTGCGCATCGCCCTGTGGGTTCGACTACGGGCTGCGCCCTCCGCTCAGGGTGACACAAAAACGTTGCCACGTTCGCTCTGCGAAGGACTTCTATCTGCCTTTACAATGTGTACATTTCAGCCTCCCTTGTGTAAAGGGAGGTGGCATTTTCGCAAGAAAATGACGGAGGGATTGTAAAGTAAAACAATATAACAAACAATTCCTCAGTCACCTTCGGCGACAGCTCCCTTTACACAAGGGAGCCTTCAAAGCAACAAACTTCCGACACAAAAGCCCGGTCCGCCCGTGTCGTTCTGAGCGAAGGAAGTCGTGTCAATGTCGCAAGCGACAAGTATCGGAGGACGCTAAAAAGCCAAAAATTCGAGCAAAGCAGCCCAACAAAAATGTTTCGGACGGCGACGAAATCATCCTCTCCCGCTAAATTCGCTTTTTGCTTGTTCATTATTTACAGAATGTTCTTGAAATATCTGCCAAAAAGGAGTATGATAAAAGCATCATTTCCAAAGGAGACTGTGATGCTGGGCTATATTCGAACCGATACTCCCGAATTGCGTGTACGGGATTATGAATGCTACCGTGCTCTGTATTGCGGCCTGTGTCGCCAAATGGGAGCCTGCACGGGGCAATGCTCCCGCATGACGCTCAGCTACGATTTTGTTTTTCTTGCCGCCGTGCGCATGGCATTGACGGGAGAAGTACCCAAGTTTCACAAAAAGAGGTGCTTGGTGCACCCCCTTCGAAAAAGAAATTCCGTTGTCGACAGTCCTACCCTGCGCTACTGTGCCGATGCGTCGGCTCTGCTGGTTTATTGGAAGAACCGCGACGACCTTGCCGACGAAAAGGGGCTGCGCAGGCTCCGCGCGCGTCTGCTGACGCCGTTCCTGCTCGGAGCCTACCGCAGGGCAAAAAAGCGGGAGCCCGAATTGGACTGCTCCGTGCAACGGCGCTTGACCGCGCTTGCCGACTACGAAAAGGACGTCGCGGCGCACGTCGGCGCAGACGAACCCGCGGTTTTGTTCGGCGAGCTTTTGTCGGACCTGCTCTCTTACGGCTTGGAGGGTACGGAAGCACGCATCGCCTCCTCCGTCGGCTTGGCCGTCGGGCGGTGGATTTACCTGGTTGATGCCGCAGACGATTTTGAAGCGGATGTAAAAAAGCATCGCTTCAACCCTTACCGCGCCCTGTTCGACAGCCGCATCGGGGCGGAGGAAAAAGAAGAAATTCGCACCGCTCTGCTCCGGCTGCTCTCTCAAGCGGAAGCAGCCTATGCATTGCTCCCACCCCATCCCACGGAGGAACTGCGGGCAATCATTGACAACATTTTGTATCTCGGTCTCCCGAAATGTGCCGACCGAGTGCTTTCCGTTTCAAACGGCACACCATCGATTCAGAAAGGAACCGAAGAAGAATGAAAGATCCGTACAGCGTCCTCGGCGTCTCCCCGCAGGCATCCGACGAGGAGGTCAAAAAAGCATACCGGGATTTGGCGCGAAAATACCATCCCGACAAATATCGCGACAGCGACCTTGCCGACCTGGCAACCGAAAAAATGAAGGAAATCAATGCCGCATACGATGAAATTCAAAAAATGCGCGCCGCCGGAAGCACAGCGGGAGGCACGTCGGGCAGCTCCGGTTACAGCGGGAACCCCCGTACGGGAGCCGACTACAAGGGCAGCTTTGCGCAGGTACGCCGTCTGATTAACGAGGGGGAAATTCAAGAGGCCGAGCGCCTTTTGCGAAGCGTGGATGTCACCGGACAGAACGCCGAATGGCACTTTTTGATGGGCTGTGTGCTCTTTAAAAGGGGCTACTTTTTGGATGCGCAAAAAATGTTTGACCATGCCTGCAAAATGGACCCCTACAATACCGAATACCGTTCGGCAAGAGAAGAGCTCCATCGACGCGCGTCAACCTACGGCGGAGGCTATCGCACAACAACCTCCCCCTCCGGCTGCTTTTGCGGGGACCCATGCTGTTCCCTTTGCGCCGCAGACTGCTGCTGTGAGATGATGGGCGGCGACCTGATTCCCTGCTGCTGACGACTACGACTGCATCCAAAAACAAAGAATCCGTCCGTTGTTTTGCGGAAAGGAGGTTGCTTATGAACGACCGCGCGCAAAAAAATCGACAATTGAAATACCTCACCGTCAGCGCCATGCTGTCGGCGCTCGGCGTCGTCCTTTTGGGATTCGGCTCCCTGGTGGAGGTACTGGACCTGACCTTTTCGGCCATTGCGTCCCTTTTGGTTGTATATGCCGTCATTGAAATGGGAGGTGCCTATCCGTGGCTCATCTGGCTGGTTACCGCTCTTCTCTCCGTCCTGTTGCTTCCGCAAAAAACGCCCGCACTGTTTTACGGATTGTTTACCGGCTTTTATCCGATTGTCAAGGAAAAATTCGAGAAGCTCCCGCGCCTGCTTTCCGTGCTGCTGAAAACAGGACTGTTTCACCTTTGCCTGGCGGCAATTTGCATTTTGCTGAAGGTATTTTTCCCCGCTGCGTTGGAGGAATACCGCATTCCGTGGATGGCGGCCTTGCTTTGGGGCCTGGCTTTTTTCACGTTTTGGGTTTACGATTACGCGCTCTCCCGCATCATCACACTGTATCTACTGCGGCTTCGGCAACGATTTCGCATTCGTTGAAAGAACAAAAATTGAAAGGGACTGTCTTAAAAACGGCAGCCCCTTCGTTTTCTCTTGAAGTTAAGAGAACATTTTTTCCACATCGTCACGGTTATAATATTGCTTTTTGTCGCAAAAGCGGCAACAAACCTCCAGCCGTTCGGGCTTGCCCTCGGCAACCTGCTCGGCAAGCAACTTTAAAAGGTCCTTCTTGCCCAACGTGAGCAACGCCTTGGTGGTACGCTCGCGGCTGCAATTGCAACGGTATTCCACGTCCAGCTCGTCAAACACGTCGTATGGAATGTCCCGAAGGGCAATATCGGCAATTTCCCGATTGGAAAGGCCCTTGTCGAAAAGTGCGGAAACGTTGGTCAGTTCCCGTGCGTTGCGCTCAAGCAAATCCACAACGGCAGGGTCGGCAAAAGGAAGCAGCTGCACCAGCACGCCGCCCGCGGCACGGCACGTACCGTCCACGTCCACCAGAACGCCCAGTGCGCACACCGTCGGAATTTGCTCGGATTGTGCGTAATAAGATGCCACATCCTCGGCAATTTCCCCGCTGACCAGCGGAATGGAGCCGTTGTAGGGCTCGCCCTCTCCGCAATCGCGAATAATATTGAGCAGGCCCTTGCCCACGGCACCGCCCACATCCAGCTTCCCGTCGGCACGCAGGGGCAAATTCACATTCGGATTTTGAATATAGCCCCGCACATTGCCGATGTAATCGGCAACCGCAAGCACATGCCCTGCGGGGCCGTCCCCATTGAGCGCAACGGTGACGGTATCGTTTTTGTTCCCTTGCATACAGCCCATGATGGAAACCACGGTCAAAAGCCGACCGAGCGTCGCTGTGGCGGTGGGTGTGGTATGATGCAGGCGAACTGCCTCATTGACAATGTCGGTGGAGCGCAACACGTGAATGCGAGCGCTGCCATCGGCAGTCATAGCGCGTAAAATGGTAGATGACATTGTTTTATTCCTCGAAATCCATTGCTAAATTACTTGATTGCTCTTGCCGCAAAGTACCAGCGGGGAGTTGTTTCCTCGGGGGCATGAAATTCAAAATCCGAATACACCCCCAGCAGCTCCATACCCGCTTCCTCCAGCAAACGTCGAACCGTGTCCAATTCATAGCATCTTTCCTGCTGATGCTCATCCGAGCGTCGGTAATCGCCGTTCGGCAACTGTTCAAATACCGAAAGGTAAAAATCGCAAATTCCGCTTTCCTCATCGAAGGCATTTTGCCAACCGCAATACACCGATGCGGAAGTGCCCTCCTCGACCTGCTCCGCGGCGTCGCCTTCCTCCTCCAGAACATACGCGTTGTCGCCGTAAACATGACGGAATTTGTAGGGCGTATTCATATCAAAGAGGAACAGCCCGTCGGGCTCCAAATAGTTGTGCACGCAGGCAAAGCACTGTGCGATGTCCTGCTCGTTCAACAGATAATTGATGCTGTCCAAGCAGCAGGTAATCGCCCCCACCGTGCCGTACAGCTCAAAGCTTCTCATGTCCTGGCATAAAAAAAGAATGCCCTTGCCCTCACCTGCCGAAAACGCCTCGGACAGCATATCCGGGCTGCCGTCAATCCCGATCATATCAAAACCGCGGTCGGCAAGCGGAACAGTCATTCGTCCCGTTCCGCAGGCAAGGTCCAAAACCAGCTCCGGTCGGGCTGCAAGAAAGCGGTCAAAGCAAGCCACCGCAAAATCCGCCCACGCTTCGTAGTCGATTTCGGCATTGAGTCGGTCGTAAACACGCGCCAGGGCGCCGTATCCTTCACAACCCATTTCAGTGATGCTCGGCCTTTTCCAGACGCTCCAACACGTTTCGATAACCGTCCGGCCCGTATTTGAGGCAACGGTTAACGCGGCTGATGGTGGCGGTGGAAAGTCCGGTTTGCGCGGCGATTTCCGAATAGATGAAGTTGTTTTTCAACATTTTTGCGGCCTGCAAACGGCGGGACATCTCCTCCAATTCGGATGCGGTGCAAAGATTTTCCAAAAAGTCGCGGCATTCATCCATCGATTGCAGCGTCAAAATTCCTCTGCACAAATACTCAAACTCGGAGTTGTTCTTGTTCGTATTCATCGGGTAAAGCTCCCCCTTTCTTTCTCTGTTTACTATTTTATCATATTAGTGAAGAAAAGTAAAGAGCGAAACGGAAAATATTTTTATTTCCTATTATTGACAATTCCGCAGAATATTTGCGGCAGCTATTGACTTTTGAGCCGAAAACGTGTATAATAAACGACGTATGGTTGTTCATGCGCGCATGACTCTGCTCATGCATGCTCATACAAAAAAGAGAATAAAAAAAGAGAAAATCGAGGAGGTGTTTTATGGAGGTTTTGATTCCGATTCTTGTCGGTGTGGTTGCGTTGGCCGCAGGTGCTTTCATCGGCTTTGTCATTCGCAAAAAAATCGGAGAATCCAAAATCGGTTCGGCAGAAGCAGAAGCAAAGAGAATTTTGGACGATGCCATCAAAAGTGCGGAAACCAAAAAGAAGGAAACTTTGTTGGAAGCAAAGGAAGAAACCCTGCGTTTGCGCAACGAGACCGAGCGCGAATTGAAGGAGCGTCGCGGCGAAATATCCCGCCAAGAACGCAGACTGAATCAGAAAGAAGAGAATCTGGACAAAAAGACAGAGGCTCTGGAAAAGAAGAACGAACAGCTGGACGAAAAGCTGAAGGCAAATGACGCTGCCCGCGAGAAAATCGACGAGGTTCTCCGCCAGCATTTGCAACGCTTGGAGGAAATTTCCGGCTATACCGTGGAGGAAGCAAAGAACGAGCTGCTGACAAGGGTGGAGGCCGAGGCCCAGCACGATTTGGTACAAAAGCTGAACGAGCTGGAAAACCGCTTCAAGGAGGAAGCAGACGCAAAAGCGCGGAATCTGCTTTCGTTGGCCATTCAAAGATGCGCAGCCGATCACGTTGCCGAATCCACCATCTCGGTGGTGGTCCTCCCCAACGAGGACATGAAGGGCCGCATCATCGGCCGTGAAGGACGAAACATTCAAAAATTGGAAACGCTGACCGGCGTGGAATTGATTATCGACGACACACCCGAGGCCATCACCGTATCGGGCTTTGACCCTGTTCGCCGCGAGGTGGCAAGGCTTGCCTTGGAGAAGCTGATTGCCGACGGTCGCATTCACCCCGCAAGAATCGAGGAGATGGTGGAAAAATCCCGCCGCGAGGTGGAAGCCGTCATTAAGCAGGCCGGCGAGCGTGCAACCTTTGAAACCCACGTGCACGGAATTCACCCGGAGCTTGTAAAGCTGTTGGGACGTTTGCGCTACCGCACCAGCTACGGTCAAAATGTTTTGCAGCACTCCATTGAGGTGTCTTGGCTGGCAGGTATGATGGCCGATGAATTGGGCGTAGACGGAACCGTGGCACGCCGCGCAGGCTTGCTGCACGACATCGGCAAGGCCTTTCCCCAGGATATGGAAGGCTCCCACGTCGAGCTCGGCGTCAACGCGCTGAAAAAGTACAAGGAAAGCGCAGAGGTCATCCACGCGGTGGAGGCGCACCACAATGACGTAGAGCCGCGCACCATCGTTGCCATCCTGGTACAGGCAGCCGATGCGGTTTCCGCAGCCCGTCCCGGCGCACGCCGCGAGGATATGGAAAACTACATCCGCCGTCTCCAGAAGCTGGAGGAAATCGCAGTCGGATTCCCGGGTGTGGACAAGGCCTATGCAATTCAGGCAGGCAGAGAAATTCGTGTCATGGTCAAGCCCGAGGCGGTGAATGACGAGGGCATGAAGCTGATTGCACGGGAAATGGCGAAGAAGATTGAGGACGAGGTCAAATACCCCGGACAAATCAAGTTGAATCTGATTCGCGAAACCCGCGCCGTAGATTACGCAAAATAAAAAGCAACGCTCCCCGAACAGCACAGCGTGCGGTTCGGGGAGCGTTTAAGTTCCCGGAAAAGCCCCCTTCGACGGGGCTTTTTTAATGTAAAAACACCTCAATTACGGCGTTTGTTTGTTCAAATGCCGTATCCGGAACGGTTATGCTCATAACAGGAGGCAACGGATTGCCCGCAGCGTCGTTTGCGTTTTTGTGAACACTCCAATGAACTTCACTGCCGTCCGACAGCAGTTGTGCATACTCGATTTGCTCGGGCAGCAGCCCCCGAATGCTCAAATTTTGGAACGGATAGTTGCACAGGTGGAGATACAGCCGCTTTCCGTCCTCCCTTTGTGTCAGGCGTACCCCTTCGGGTGCCTGCAATCCGGGCTCTGCCATGGTACACCCGTAGATGGAGCGTCCGTTGACGCGCATCCAGTCGGCATATACCTTCAGCGCTTTGTCGGCACGCGCATCAAAGCAGCCGCGCGCGGTGGGACCGACATTCATAATCAGATTTCCGCCCAGTGCCACCGAAGAAACCAGCAGATTGAGCAGCATGTTGGGCGACTTCCAAGAGCGCTCGTCGCGATGGTAGCCCCACGAGCCGGAAAAGGTTTGGCATGCCTCCCACGTCAAATATTCTCCGGTTTTGGCATCACGCACCCATTCGGTGGGCTGTGTCTGCTCGGGAGTGGTCAAATCCTGCGGGATGGAGGTGCGGTCATTGATAATGATGCCCGGCATCAGACGTCGGCAGGTGGCCAGCAGCTCCTCCGCCTCCCATTGCTCTGCACGCTTTTCTCCGCCAAATTGCATCCATTCAGGCGGGTTCTTCATGGGGGCGATGGAAAAATCAAACCATAAGATGTCAATCTTTCCGTAATCGGTCAACAGCTCGGTAACCTGGTCCCGCATATATTTTGCGTATTTTTTCATGTCCCGTCCACGGTCCAGCTCGGCGGCATTGGGCGCCTTGCGAAGCGGATGGCAATTGTCAATGGGATAATCCGGATGATGCCAATCCAGCAAAGAATAATAAAATCCGATTTTCAGACCCTCGGCACGAAAGGCATCGACATATTCGCGCACAATGTCCCTGCCGTAAGGCGTATTGGTGGACTTGTAATCGGTGTATCGGGAATCGAACAGGCAAAAGCCCTCATGATGCTTTGTTGTCAGCACCGCGTATTTCATTCCCGCTTCCCTTGCCTTTTTCGCCCATTCCCGCGCATCGAAAAGGTCTGGATTGAAGTGCTCAAAGTATTTTCGGTAGTGCTCCTCGGGAATCAATTCTCTGGACTGCACCCACTCGTGCCGTGCAGGCAGGGAATACAAGCCGAAATGAATAAACATTCCGAATCGGTCGTGTACAAACCAATCGGTGTTCCCGACGGTTGCCTTTCTTTGATACGAGCTCATAGCTTTTCTCCTTCGTGCTTTCCTGTTTGATACAGCACCCGAAAGCGCTGTCAGTGAGGCCTTCGGATACTTCTCTTACAGGATACCATAGATTCCGACTTTTTGCAATCCCCTTTGTTGTGTCTTGCCGCAGGAAAAAGGCGCGCGTTCTTCCGCGCGCAACACATTATTTTCCCTTTTTCCGCATACAATGTAACACCAAAAACGCAAAAGGAGTGACAGAACCATGGAGTTTACCAAACAAGAGCATGCTTTGCGCATTCAAGTTCCCATTCTCAACAGGACGGTAACAACCGATCTTTCCGCCGACCTGACGCTGCCGGATTATCAGCCGCCCGTCAAGCGACTGCTGCGCGTGCGCGCCGTCGCATCCCCGCCCGACCGCTACATCAGCGCGGGCAACGCGGAGTTTTCGGGCACCGTGGATTACAGCGTACTCTATGCGGGAGAGGATTCTGCCATCTATTGCGCAAATCATACCGAGGAATACCGCTTCGGCATACCGATGGAGGTTGCCTCCGACATTGAATTGGGCGAGGGACTGCTTTGTGACGTACTGACCTGCACGGAAAGCGCGTCCGGCCGCGTCACCGCTCCCCGAAAGCTTGCCCTGAAGTGCCGTTTGCATTCTGCCGTACACATTTTCGGGGTGCGCTGTATAGAGGAGCAGCTGAACAGCCTTCCCCCCGAGGGGACCGAGCGTCTGCTCTCTCATACGGAATGCGCCCAAATTTTTGCGGGCACCAACGAGCCGCTGCGGTTGGGAGATGAAATTCTTTGTGAAGGAACCGGAGACGCCCTGCGCGTCATTTGCGCCTCCGCGCAGGTATTTGTAACCGAGGCAACCGCAGGCAGCGGCACCGTGCACTGCCGCGGAGAGGTCTGCCTCAAGCTGCTGTGCGCACACGAGGTGGAGGGCGACATCCCGTCCCCTCTGTTCCGTCGCATTCCGTTTTCTCACGAGGTTCCCACCGAGGGAGTTGAGGTCAACTGCGATTGCTGTGCCTACGGCAGCTGCTCGGATTTACAAATCACCGTGGAGGACGGAAAAATTCTGTGTGACGTCGGCATCCTTCTGAAAACCAAGGCCCAACGAAACGTCTCCGTTTCCTACACCCAAGACCTGTATTCCACCGTTGCCGAAACCGAAAACCGTTACGTCAGCTGCACCGCCCCCTGCGCCCTGCGCTGTCACAATGGCAATGTTTCCCTCAACACCACGCTCTCCTTGGAGGAAGCAGGCATCCGACCGGGCCAGCGCATTGTAGATATTGACCTGCAGCCCACCGTTACCTCCGTGGAAAGCGAGCGCGACAAGGTGCAGCTGTCGGGCAACTGCCGTTGCTTTGCCGTACTCTTTGACGGAGAGGAATACAGCATTCAGGAGTTCGACCTGCCCTTCCGTTACGCCGTGGATTGCCCGACCGCTCCCACCGATTACGAGGCTGCCGTCGACGTCATCACCTGCCGCAGCCGCGCCGACGGCGAGCGTGTGGGCGTGGATGCCGAGCTGTCCGTTTGCCTTTCCATGCGCACCGAAAAAAGCTTTTCCCTGCTGACCGAGGCGGTGATGGGGCAGGAAATCCGAGCCAACAGCTCGATTTGCACCGTCTGCTATCCCGGAAAGGACGACACACTTTGGAGCATTGCAAAACGTTATCATTGCGCGGTCTCGACGCTTTCCTCCTCCAACGCGCTTTCTGACACCCCGCGTGCCGACTCTCCGGAATCCTTGGCCGGCGTCACCTATTTGCTCATATAAGCACAGGACCGTGCGAAGGTCGACAAACGACTCTCGCACGGTCCCGCTTGTATTACGTTTTCAATGCCCTTCCCACACTTTTTTGCAAAAAGATGCGCAACGGCGTAAACAAAGTTGGAAACACGACCAAATTGGTGACAATTTGAGCAACATAAAACGGGATGCCTCGCAGATAAATGATGGAAAACCTTTTCCAAAAACTGTCAAACCGTCCCATGAATAAGCCCACATCCACCACCGTGGTCAAGAACCCGAAAAAAACGGTCAGCGTCACTGCCGTTAAGGTCAACAGCCAACGATTTTGCAGTTTGATTTTGCCCAACAGCATAAACACCGTGGCAACCAGGGGCCAATAGATGAAATAGGAAAGCACCCAACTGCCAACGCCGTAAATGCAAGGCTCAATGCACACAAAAACCACCGACGCAACAATTCCCAGCCCGCCGAACACATACCCGTACAGCGCGGTGAGCAGAGTGACCACCTCCACATTGGGAATGGCGGCAAGCACCAGCTTTCCGCATTCAATGGAGGCGGCACACAGCCCCACCAGCACGATGCGAAGCACCGCTTTACGGGTGGAGGACATTCGCCCGTACATTAATATTTCACCGTTCCGATGTAATAAATCGCGCCGTCCTCAATGGTCATCGAGGAAGCACCCACGCCGGCACTGGTCAAGGTGGTACCCTTGTAGTCCTTGGTGGTTGCCATTGCGCTGACATCAAAATCCGCTTCTACGCTGGTATAAATAAAGATATAGGTGGAAGCAGACGAATCCTCCTGCAGGGCGCCTACCGATGTTAAATAAGCACCGTAGCCCGTATCATTGGAGGTGTAGGACAGTCCCTTCTTCTCCTTCAGGTATTCCAGCACCGACATCAAACCGTTCTCCACGGTCACGTCATCCAGGGAAACCTCGTAAACCTTTTCGGGCTCCTCGCCCACAACAACCGTACAGCTTCCGTTTACATTTTGCGTTTTGTCACAGCCCACAAAAGCAAACAATGCCAGAATAGCCAACAGTGTCGCCATCAAACGAATCATTGTCTTTTTCATTTTCTTTTTTCTCCTTTTTTCGGCATATTTTTTCACTCCCGGGGCAGAAAAAAGCCGACCTGAGGCAAGGTCGGCAAAAAAGAGCATACGAAAAAGCATTCGTACACCTTGGCCTCCCTTCTCTTGCCCAAGGGATGAACACAGGCAAACAGCCTGTTCTCCAAAGCCCCACTCGGCAGGCCTTCCGACTTGCGGGAAAGCGTTGCTCCCCGATGACGGCAATGGCGGTTGTGGCGGAATCTCACCGCACTTTCCCTGCTTGCAGTCCGCTTCTTTTCTTGAAGCGCACCGATCGAATGAGTTTTTGAACGAATTTATTATAGCACAGCGAAAAAGGATTGTCAAGGGAGAAGTGCGCGGTTATTGCTTTTCTTCCGCCGTATCCGCGGCGGGGACATCTGCATCCTTGAGCGCCTTGCCGCAGCGAATCCCCCGAAAAAGCTCATAAATAACCCAAGCATGGAACACCGCGTCCAACAACGCACTGCCGAGTCCTCCGAAGAGCAGGAGCACCGAAAACATTGCCACGGTATCCAATGCGAAATACACCAGGCAGGCAATCAGCCATCCGTAGTGCTTCCGCGAAAGAAAATAGCCGAGGAAATACGGTGCGACGGCGCATGCCGAAAGTACAATTGCCGCATAGAGCAACACGGGAAATGCGGTCTCCGTCGCAAGCAAATCGCCGAATACCGTAATCAAATACGGAATGTTTGCGGAAAACAACAGATACAGGTCCGAGAAAAAATAAAGCAGAATGTTCAGCGATGTACAAATCGCAACCAGCAACAAATTTGCCCTTGCAACCTTGTACTGCTGCCGCATTTTTTCCAAGGCGACGTTCGCAGCTGTTGCGGAAGGCGATGTCTCAGCCGTTCCCTCCGCAGAGGAGGGAGAAGCATTCTGCTCCTCCTGCGTGAAAAAACCTTCGTTTGATTCCTGCTCGGAAAAAGGGGTACGTTTCATCGAAAATCTCCTTTGTTTTTGTTGTTTGAAGCCGACCGCGGCCGCTTATTCGGCATCCTTCAATTGCTCTGCAAAATATGCGTTGGTGCAGGCGCGCTTGCCGTGCGCATCCACAACGGTCAAACGGAGCCAGCGCCAACCCTCATCCCACGGAAATTCTCCGCGCGTCACCGTTTCGCCCGCCTCGGCGTTCACCGCTTTTGCCTGTCGGCATCCGTAGTTGGCGTAAATTTGCACGGCGGGAGAGGTCTCAATGACCACCTTGCCATCCTCAAGCCACAAATTCTTGATAACGGGAGCCTCGGACGCGTAAAACACGCCCTCCTCCAGCGCCCGCGTCACGGCGCGGTATTCCAGCTTTTCCGCTTTGATGACGGTGTAAGCGATGCCGCCGTCACAGTAGGCGCCCGCGGAATGCCGCAGGTGATTGTCATCCGCGCCGATGCAATAAAGGCGTTTTCCGCCGAACAGCATATCATCATAAACGCGGGGGTTGTAATCATCGTAGCCCTCCACAAGGCAAGAGCCGTTGAACATTTCAAACGCGTGCATGCCGTCATACGCCATGTACTCCGGATATTGCTCCAGAGACCATGTGGGATGGTTGTAGGTGATGAAAAAGCCATGTCTTGCAACCTCTTTCATCATGCTGTTTACCCCCTCGGGAGAGTAGTCCCGCTCCCAATCGGGCAGGGATTCGTCATATGCGACAAAATCTTTGGATTTGACAGCCCCACCGCGAAAATAATTGGTGCGGTGCCAGCAGGGCTGCACCACGTTGTCCGCCTCCAGCGCAATGGCGCAGAAGTGGCAGGTTTTGCGCAGGTTGATGTCCTCATACACCTGCGGAGAAATGTTGTACTCCACGCCGTTGAGCGCCAAAAAGCGTGCATCGTTGAGCTCCGGGTGTGGGATGAGTACATTGTGGTCGGTGTATGCGACAATCGAATATCCCCGCTCCATGTAAAACTCTTTGACCTGTTGAGGAGTACATGAGCCGTCGGAAAGGTCGGTGTGGCAGTGCAGGTTGGCTTTGAAGCCTTCCACATTGTGTGGCAACAAGTATTTTTTCATCGCGTGCTCCTTTTCGCTCCTTTATTTCACAAAAACAATTCCGGCAAGCGGCACCTCGATTTCGCACAGCGCTCCCCGAACGGTTCCCTCTGCCACGGTGTTGCCTCTGCAATTCAAAACCCGATAGCTCCTTCCGTCGGCCCCCTTAAGAACCAAGGCAGGCGCCGCGGAAGCATTGACCGCAATCATTTCGGAAAATCCGCCGCAATCTACCAACGAATTGCCGTAAGCGGTAAGAATCGCCTTGCCGTCCTTTTCGGCGCACACGGTGCTGTAAACCCCTTCGGGATGCTCTGCCGAAAGCTTGCCGTCCAACAGAATATCCCGATGCGCCCTCCAGAAGGACAGCTCAAACGCAAGCATCTCTCGGTGCTCCTGCGAAAGCGTTGCCAGCTTGACGGAAATTTGCGGAACGCTGTACAGTGCGCCGACAAATTGCAGTGCGGCACTTTCCACCGTATCCTGCGGGTGCCACATCAGCATGTCGGAATGCACGGCCGTTTTTCCGGAGGTGAATCGCAAATTTACCGTGTTCATCCTGTTGCGAATGGCATCGTTCGGACAATCTCCGCACCGAAGCATATTGCCGTATTTGCGAATGGCAGGGCCGACATACGCCTGTCTGAACTCCAGCAGGACCTCGGGATTGACCGCGAGAAGCTTCTTTGTCACATCCGTCATCAACGCGTCGATTGCATCCTCAAGGGCTTGATAGTCACGTCTCTCATCATATTCGATGGATTTTCCTCTGAGCAAAAAGCTGTCGATAAAATCCAGCTTCAAGCCGTCAAAGCCCCATTCCCGAACGGCCTTGACGTAGATGTCGCACAAATAACCGCGCACTTCTTTGTATCTGGGGTCCAGTGCGAAATAGGTTTGTTTGTTGCCCGTCTCGTCCAACAGCATGCTGCGAAAGCGCTCATAGTTCTCGGCGCCCGTTCCCATAAACGGCACCGAAAACCACAGCATGATTTTCATTCCCGTTTGATGTACACGCTCCACGAACTCCTTCATATCCGGGATTTTGGAGGAAGCGACCTTCCAGTCTCCGCAAAAACGATACCCGCGGTTGTTGTCATCGGTTTGCCAACCGTCATCCACAATGACGGTGTCCATACCAATTTCCTTCGACAGTGCGCACTCCCGAATGATATCCTCCACATCGAGCTGCTGATGGTAGGTGTACCATAGAGAATTCATCGGAAGTCTGGCATGCTCCGGCACGTACGCGGGGTGATAGCCGCACTCGTTCTCCCACCATGCCGTCACATCGTAGAGCGCGTCATAGTACGGGATGTCGCGCGTATCGATGCGCACGGTTGCCCGGTATTCCTTCCGCGGAGCCACAGGAACGGTGAAAAAGGTAATTTCCCATTGAATGCAAGCGTCCTCTTCGCAAACGCCCGTACGAATGCACATCGGTGTTTTCGCATCGGAAACGGCAACCGCCATTCGGTTCCTTCCGCCGGAAGACACCAACATATGTAACGGCATCCACGACGCCAGTCGCGAGGAGGTTGTCTTCTTGGACCAGTTCGGACCGAGGAATCTGTCATAACGAATGCTCGGGCTCCACACGGAATAGATATCGACGCACGGCGTATCGAACGTAATTTTGACCTCTTCGGGCACCTGCTCGGACGCGAACAGCATTTCCACATCAAAGAAAAGAACGCCGTCCTTTTCCGATTGGTTGTCGATAAAAATTTGGGCGCCTTGATTGCCGCCGTGAATTTCAAACTTCATTGTTGGGTTCCTCCGGAATGTATTTTTTATTTTATCGAAAGGTTGAAATTGAAAAGCCAAGCAGTCACGCTCTCGCCGCGCGTCCCGCCCGTGTCATTCCGAGCGAAATGAAGCGCTTGCGGCTCATGAAGTCGAACTGTAAAGCAAAATATCGGGCGAAAAGCCGATAGCAGACCCCGATGCTGCGCATCGCCCTGCGAGTTCGACTGCGGGCTGCGCCCTCCGCTCAGGGTGACACAAAAATAGTAGCCCCGCCCGTGTCATTCTGAGCGTAGTCGAAATTCGAGCGTCAGCGAGAATCGACCGGTGCGGAGCACCGTTCGGAATCTCGGGCGGGAAAGCACGCGGTGTCCGGCGGGG
>CAZWXE010000018.1:0-21652 GCA_964638045.1 uncultured Ruminococcus sp.
TTTACAATCCCTCCGCCTCGTTCCTCGGCACCTCCCTTTACACAAGGGAGGCAAAGTTACAAACCGACAAATACCCTTGGTTCGGTCCGTTTTTGCCTTCTCCTGCGGGAGAAGGGGGACCGCGGAAGCGGTGGATGAGGAGTCCAAAACGGCTCTTTCCGCGCTTATTATACCATGAAGCAAAAATGCTTGCTTGCAAGGGCGTTTTTGCGAAGCCGTCAAAGACGCAGGCGTGCAAAGCACGCGTAGGGCGAAGCCCAAAAACTTGCACCGCAAGACTTTTTGCGTATATTATACCACGCACCAAGTCAAAAAACAACTTTTTTGCAACAAATTTCACGCGTGTTGCGCGGGACAACCTCGGGTTACGGATTCTTTTGCAACAGCTCTTTGTTGTATTGCAAGGTGTACAGCCTGTGATAACGCCCTTTTTGACGGAGGAGCTCCTGATGGGTTCCCTGTTCCACGATTTCGCCGTGCGAGAGCAGAATGATGTTGTCGGCGTGCTGAATGGTGGAAAGTCGGTGCGCCACAATCAGCATGGTGCCGATGTTCATCATCTTTTCCAGAGAATTTTGAATGAGCAGTTCGGTTTCGGTGTCAATGTTGGCGGTTGCCTCGTCCAAAATCATGACGTCGGGCTTGTGGATGATGGTGCGCGCAAAGGAGAGCAGCTGTCTTTGCCCGGCCGAGAAGTTGTTGCCGCGTTCCAAAACAGGCTCATCCAAACCGCCGTCGGAAAGACGGATGAACGAATCGGCATTGACGTAGCGGCAGCTTTCCATAATGTCCTCGTCGGTTAAGTTCTCGCGTCGCAAAACAATGTTGGAGCGAATGGTGCCGGAGAACAGGAACACATCCTGAAGCATTTGTCCCAAATGGCGCCGCAGAGAAGAAATTTTGATTTTGCGGATGTCAATCCCGTCAATCAGAATTTGCCCCTTTTGAATGTCGTAGTTGCGGCAAATCAGGGAGAGAATGGTGGATTTTCCGGAGCCCGTCGCGCCGACAAATGCAACCGTTTGCTTGGGGTAAACGTGGAAGGAAACATCCTTGAGCACCCATTCGCCCGGGACGTAGGAAAACCACACGTTGCGAAATTCGATTTCACCCTTCATTTGCGTCAATTCAATGGCGTCCGGAGCGTCCGTCACGGCAGGCTCCGTGTCCAAAATGGTGAAGATTTTTTCCGCCGAGGCATAGGCGCTTTGCAGACGATTGAATTGTTCGGCAAGGTTTTGGATGGGATTGAAAAACTTGCTGATGTACATGTAAAAGGTTACAATGATTCCGCTGGAGATGCTTTGTCCGAGAATGACCGCACCGTCGATATAACTCTTGCCGCCGAGGTACAGCAGGCACAGCACCGAGGAAATGTACAGCATGTACACCATGGGACGGAAGATGCCGAACACAAAAATTTCGCTTTGCTGTGCCTTGGCAAGTTTGGCGCTTTTTTGACGGAAATCGCTCATCTTTTTTTCCTCTCGGTTGAAAATTTGCGTGATTTTGATGCCCGAAAGGTTTTCCGAAAGGTAGGTGTTGATGTCGGTGGTGCCGTCCTTCACCTGGCGGTACGCCTTGCGAGAGAATTTACGGAAGATGACGGTAAACAGCACAATGAAGGGGACAAAGCAAAGCACCATCAGCGTCAGCATGTAGTTCAGGCACAGCATGGCAATCAGTACGCCGAAAATGACACAGATGTTTTTGACTAAGTCCACCAAAATGCCGGTAAACATCATGGAAATGGCGTTGGTGTCGTTTGTCAGTCTTGTCACCAGCTTGCCCACGGGAATGTGATTGAGCTGGTCGTGCGAAAGGGACTCAATGTGCACAAACAGGTCCTCGCGCAAATTGGAAAGAATGCGCTGTCCGGTTTTTTGCAGGATGATGGCTTGAAAATAGGTACAAACCAGCGAAACCGCCAAAATGCCGGCATAAACAGCGACGGTTGCAAACAGCTCGGAGAGGACGAAATTCTCTTTTACCAGCTCCTCCACATACCCCACAAGCAGGGGAGAGATGATGTCGTAAGCAATGGAAAACAGCATCAACAGCCCTACCAACAGGAATCTTTTTTTGTAGGGCGCGGCATAGTGCAACAGGCGGCGTGTAATCTCGGAGTCCTTCATTTGACGGTCGAAGCCGATGGCTTCCTTTTTGTTCTTCATCAACGCGAATGCGACGATGAAGCAGACAGAGAACATGCCGATAATGGCACCCACCACCAGTAAGGGATAGTATTCTCGCATATTATCGGTTTCCTCCTTCCTCTTCCTCCAATTTTTGCAGGTCTACCATGCGGCGGTACTCCGGGCACCTCGCGTACAGCTCCGAATGCTTGCCGATGTCCATAAGTTTGCCGTTGTCGATGAAAATAATTTTGTCCATTTGCTCCACGGTGGAAATTCGGTGTGCAATGAGAACGGTGGTTTTGCCCTTGCGTGCGGTTTTCAGGTTTTCCAGAATGACGCGCTCGGTGTTGGTGTCCACCGCCGAAACGGAGTCGTCCAACAGCATGATGGGGGCCTCCTTCAGCAGGGCACGGGCAATGGAAATGCGTTGCTTTTGCCCTCCCGAAACGGTTACGCCGCGCTCTCCGAGTACGGTTTGATAGCCTTCGGTAAAATCAACGATGTTTTGATGTACGTCGCTCATGCGTGCCGCTGCCTCTACTTGCCGTTCGTCAACGTCGTCGGCAGAGAATCCGATGTTGTTGGCAATGGTATCGCTGAACAGAAAGTTGTCCTGCGGTACATAGGCGCAGGCCGCGCGAACCGAGCGGATTGGGACGCGGTTGACATCGTGCCCGTCGATGAATACGGTGCCGTCCGGCACATTGAAGGTGCGCAGCAGCAGGTCGGTCAGTGTTGTTTTGCCGGAACCGGTTTTGCCCACCAAGCCGACGTTCTCGCCCGCCTCAATGGTGCAGGAAATGTCGGTTAAGGCATCGTGCTCCGCATTCGGATAGCGAAAGGTGAGGTGACGGAATTCCACCCTTCCCTTGACATCGGTCAATTCTTCGGTGATATTTTTGTCGCAGACGTCTATCTCGGCATCCAGCAGCTCGCTGATGCGCTTCAACGACGCTTTTCCGCGGGAGCTCATTTCAATCAATTCGGAAATTGCCATTACAGGCCAGATGACGGTATTGAAATAGCTGATGAATTCAATCAGCTCGCCCGCATTGAAGGTGCCGTTCCAAACAAGGTAACCGCCGTAGCCCAAAATGACGCAAATCACCGACTCCACAAACAGCGTCAGCGAAATGCGCATCAGCGTGGAGAGCTTTGTGTATTCTACGTTGATTTTTTCGTTTTTGCGGTTGAGTCGGCGAAAGGCTGCCAGCTCCAGCGACTCTTTGACAAACGCTTTGATAACCGAGATGCCGGAAAAATTCTCCTGCGAGAAGTCCGAAAGCTCGGAAAATGCCTCCTGCCGCTCATCCCACTTTTTCATCAAATGCTTGCTCAGGATGATTCCGCTGAGCAATAAAAACAGCATGGGAATCATGGAGAGCACGGTTAGGAAGCCGTTCATTTGCGACATTTTGAAAACGGCAAGACCGCCGAGAAACGCGGCGTCAAAAAATACCATGATGCCGTAGCCGAAGCACTCCTGCACCGTTTCCAAATCGTTGGTGAACAAGGACATCATGTTGCCCACCTTGTTGACCTGGTAGTATTGATGCGAAAGGTCCTTGCAGTGGTCAAACATCCGGTTGCGCAGGTTGTTTTCCACGCGGATGGCCGTGCCGAAAAAGCAAATTCGCCACAAAAATCTGCCTACCACCAAAATGAGAATGATGATGAGCAACGGCAAACAAACCTCATCCAACAGAAAATTTAAATCAAATGGTACATATTGCCCGTTCTGTAACACAACGCCGTCATTGATGCCGTTAATGACCGACTTATACAGCTCCGGAATGACCAATTGCACATAGTCCACCGCAATCAGCGCCAACAGACCGAGAAGAAGCACCCCAGAATAACGCAAATAATAGCGGTTGATATGCTTTCCGAATACCATGTCATACCTCCAAAAAATAAAATCACTTTGTCACCGCTCCATGTTACCACAAAACGCGGCAATTGTCAAGCAAAGCCGCGGTTTCTTTCGAAAATAATCGCAAAAAGCCTACATTATAAAAAAATTTCGAAAAAAAGACGGCGCCGAGAGAGGTGCGAATCCCTCGGCGCCGTTTGCTGTGGCGGTGAAATCTTCTTTTTTACAGCAGCTCCGTCAGTCTTGTTCCGCGGTAGCCGTTTTCCCACAGGTACTTTGCCGCATCCAATACGCGGGAGGCAAAGTCGGGGAGATGTCTGTTGTAGTCGGGGTAAAAATACTGCTCGTGAATCATGACGGATACAAATCCGCCGCGGTGAGGATGCTCCGCTACCTCTTTCAGTATTTTTGCGTTTTGCTCCG
Source organism: uncultured Ruminococcus sp. (assembly GCA_964638045.1). Lineage (GTDB taxonomy): Bacteria > Bacillota > Clostridia > Oscillospirales > CAG-272 > UMGS1865. Next base: position 4,435 of record CAZWXE010000018.1, read on the forward strand.
GAGAAAACAGGTTCAACACCAGGTCAATTCGCGCAAACAGCATATCCCGCTCTCGGTCAAACCAAAAGTCCCGTTGGCCGAAGTGGTCAATTTGTTCCGAGGACGCGTAATATGCCACCAGCGGGTTTCCGTGAGAGGTTTTTTCAAAATAACCTGCCAGGGCACGGTATCCCAGGGCACGCAGTGCGTCTACCACCTCACGGTTGGCGGCACCGAAATGAACGGTGGTTTCGTCCGCCAAGCAAGCCGGTCCCGCAAAACGAACAATCTCATTTTGCACCTGCCGACAATCGCGTGTGACCTCTTCGGCGGTGGCGTCCTTGTACGGGCAGGGCGGGAATTCCTGCTTGGAATGGAAGGAAAAACGTAACCAGTGCGCGTTGGCGGTGAATTCCTCGCGGTAACGGTCGGTCATCATGGAAAGATTGAAATAAGGCCGTTGCTTGGAAAAATGCTGTTGCGCCTCCGCACTGAATTCGTAAAACAAATTCAAATGGACCTTTGCACCGTACTTTTCGTGCGCTTCGCGGTAGATTGCGAGATAGGGATGGTCAAAGGCGGAAGGGTAGCGCTCCGGCTCCAGCGTCAGGTCCTGCAAGAACAAAATATTGTCGTCAGAGGAAATGCGATATCCGCCCATGGCATTTTCGGGCAATCGGTATACCGTCACCGATTCCGCACTGCCGTCTGTGAGGTTCTCGACACGGATGGTGAAAGGAGAATCGGGGACACAAACGGGGGCGGTGTAAATGCCGTCGGACTCCGTTGCGTCGATGCCGTTGATTCGGAGGTGCTGTCCTTTTTCGGCCGCAACCTGTGCGCGGATGGTCAGCGTTGTCCCATCGACAACACCGTCGTTGCGATTCAAACAATCCCCTTCAAAGGGGAACAGAAAGGAAATGGTCTGTGCTTGCTTCATGTTGCTGTCCTCCCGTTTGAAAACGTTTTATTTTCTGTTCAGGGTGCTGTTGGGGTCTTTTGCACGCTCCTCGGCGGTTTTGTAGCCGGGGTGCTTTCCGGGGAAGCCCATCTTCACACGCAAATCCATCAGCTTCAGCATTTGGTCCTCCGGAATTTCCTCCACGTGACCGAGCTCCAATGCATATTTGAAGATTTTTGCGTTGAATTCCACTTCTTCCATGGTGAACATGGCGCGGGTGAGGGTGTTGCCCACGGTCAGTGCACCGTGGTTCTTGAGCATAAACGCGTCATGCTCCTGGATGTAAGGCATCAAAGAATCGGGAATTTCCATGGTGGAGGGCGTTCCGTATGCGCAGGTCGGAATGTCGCCGATGGTCAGCACTGCCTCGGGCAGGATGTAGCGGTCCAGCGGAATATTCGCAACGGTGAACGCGGTTGCCACGGGGGGATGTGCATGAACCACCGCGTTGACGTCGGGACGCTCCCGATAGACGCGAAGGTGCATTTTGATTTCGGAGGAGGGATTCAGCTCACCCTCCAGCTTGTTTCCGTTGCCGTCGATTTTGATAATCATCTCCGGAGTCAGCGAACCCTTGGATACGCCGGTCGGAGTGCAGTAATATTCGTTTTCGGAAACCTTTACGGAGATGTTTCCGTCATTTGCGGCAACAAAGCCCTGGTTGTAGAGGCGATGACCGACCTCGCAGATTTGTTCTTTGATTTCTTGAGCGTTCATGTTCTGTTCCTTTCAAAACCCGATTCGGGAGATTATTTGAGGTTGTTTTGTCGATTGGTCAAACGCTTTCACCCGCCTTTTGCAAAAGGCGGCAAAGCTGAGGACGTGGGCCCTCCGAGCGTTTTTATTTGACCAACGCTTTCGCAAGCTCCTCGGTGTCCTTGGCAATCATCCATTCCTCGTTGGTGGGAATGACCAGCATGCGCACCCTTGCGTCGGGAGCGGAAATGTCCACCTCCGCATTGCCGCGGATGGCACGGTTGTTCTTTTCGGTGTCAATCGAAACACCCAAGAATTCCAGATTCTTTGCGACTCTTTCGCGGTAGTGCGGGTTGTTTTCACCGATACCGCCCGCAAAGACAATGGCATCCACGCCGCCCATCGCAGCCGCATAGCCGCCGATGTATTTGGTCAACTGGTGCACCAGCATACTTTCCACCAATTGGCAACGGGCATCGCCCGCCTTGGCGCCCGCTTCGATGTCGCGGTTGTCGCTGGTTTTTTGTGTGATACCCAGCATACCGGACTTTTTGTTCATTACGGTGTCAATTTGGTCCGGAGTCAGGTTTTCCTTCTTCATCAGCAGGGGAACGATGGCAGGATCAATGGAGCCGCAACGGGTACCCATCATGATGCCCTCCAAGGGAGTCAAGCCCATGGTGGTATCAAAGCACTTGCCGCCCTTTACCGCGCAAATGGAGGAGCCGTTGCCGAGATGGCAGGTGACGATTTTGAGCTCCTCGGGCGCTTTCCCGAGAACCTTGGCGGTACGCATGCTGACATAGCGATGGCTGGTTCCGTGGAAGCCGTAGCGGCGAATGCGGTATTTTTCGTAATACTCATAGGGAAGTGCATACAGGTACGCGTATTCGGGCATGGTTTGATGGAAGCCGGTGTCGAATACGGCAACCTGAGGGACGCCCGGCATCATTTTTTCGCAAGCGCGAATGCCGGTGAGGTTGTGGGGGTTGTGAAGCGGGCCCAGCTCGCAGCAATCCTCAATTGCCGCAATGACCTCGTCGTTGATGACGACGGAGCCGGAAAAACGCTCGCCGCCGTGAAGCACGCGGTGACCGACTGCGGAAATTTCCTTCAGCGACTTGATGACGCCGTGCTCCTCGGAAACCAATGCGTCCAGCACCAGCTTTACTGCCGCCGCATGGTTCTCCATTTGGATGTCCAGCTTGTAGTCCTCGCGGCCGTCCACCTTTTGCTTAAAGTTGCCGCCCTCAATGCCGATGCGGTCTGCCTGACCCTTTGCCAATACCAGGTCCTTCTCCATATCAATCAGCTGATACTTAATGGAAGAGCTTCCCGCGTTGATGACCAGAATTTTCATGTTCCTTTATCCTCCTGTTTGTCGCGCTCCAAAGAAGTGCGCAATCTTTTTTGCCATTCTATTATAGATGATATTTTGCGGAATTGCAATAGTTCGTTTGAAAATTGATTGTTTTTTCGTTTGAAGAGTGCACCGTTTTCTCCGTTCAAGCCTTCTTTTGCGCAAGCACTTCGCCGATGGCGTCCGAAAGTGTTGTAAATTCCGCAATGCTCAGCCGCTCTCCACGCAGCGTGGTCTCATGCCCGCAACGGCCGAGGATGTCGGCAATTTCCTCGCGGCTCAACTGCGGGAAGCCGGTGGAAAGGGCATTGAGTAACGTTTTTCGCCGCTGACCGAAGGCGGCCTTGACAGTGCGGAACAGCAGTGCTTCATCCCGCGGGCGGCAGGGTTTGTCCTGTCCGTACAGGTTGATGCGAATGACCGCGGAGTTGACCTTCGGTGCCGGGACAAAGCAATCGGCGGGAACCTCCAACAAACGCTCCACGCTGCCGTAATAATGCACCGCGGCGGTGATGGCACCGTAATCTCGCTTTCCCGCAACGGCACAAAGACGGTCGGCAACCTCTGCCTGCACCATGACGGTGATGGATGCAAAGGGAAGGTTGCTTTCCAACAGCTTCATCAAAATGGGGGATGTAATGTAATAGGGCAAATTCGCGCAAACGCACACCCGCCCCTTTGCAAAATAGGGAGCCAGCAGCTTCTCCAAATCCGCCTGCATGACGTCCTGCTCCAATACCGTCACATTGTCAAATTCCGCAAGCGTGTGTGCAAGGACTGGAATGAGTCCCCGGTCGATTTCCAACGCCAAAACCTCGCGGTGGCGTAAGCAAAGCTCGTAGGTTAAGGCGCCGATGCCGGGACCGATTTCCAGCACGGTGCCTTCTCCGTCCTCACAGCAGACCTCGGAAATGGTTTCCACCACCGAGCGGTCGATGAGAAAGTTTTGGCCGAATTCCTTGTGAAAGCCGATGCCGTACATCTCCATGATGCTGCGCACGGTTCTGATGTCGCACAAATTCATGCAAGTATCCTCTCTTTGTTTGATTGCCTTTATTTTACCATACATTTCGTACAAAATCAAGGTTCAAAATCGGAACGGCCCTTTTTTGCCGAAATCCGTCCGAAGGGGTGCGCCGAAGCATACGGATTTGAATTTTTTATGGAAAAATATTGAAAAATCCGTGAAAATGGTGTATAATGCTTTCATCCTATTTGAAATGAGGCGAATCGTATGCTCGAAGTACGGAAAAACCGTTGCCTGTGACCATGTCAGCTTTTGTTTGGAGCGGCAGGGAATCACGGTTCTGTTGGGACCGAACGGAGCCGGAAAAAGTACGCTGATGAAGTCCGTCATCGGCTTCTTGCGCCATGGCGGAGAGATTACCGTAGACGGTCATCCGCACAAAACGGTGGAGGCAAAGCGGTTGCTGGGGTATATTCCCGAGATGCCCTCGCTGTATCCGAATTTGACGGTGTCGGAGCACATGGAATTCATTGCGAGAGCCTACAAGCTGACGGACTACAAGGACTACATCAATGAGCTGCTGGACCGCTTTGAATTGACCGACAAAAAGAAAAAATACGGAGATGAGCTTTCCAAGGGCATGCAGCAAAAGCTGAACATCTGTCTCGGACTGTTGCCTCGTCCCAAAATGCTGCTGTTGGACGAGCCGATGGTCGGTTTGGACCCTCACGCCATCAAGGAACTGAAGCAGGTGATGGTGGAGCAGCGCAACGCGGGCTGCTCGGTTTTGGTGAGTACGCACATGATCGACAGTGTGGATATGCTGTGGGACCGTACCGTCATTATGCAGGCGGGACGCATTTGTGCGGACGTGACGCGGGAAAGCTTGGAGCAGCAGGGAAAAACCTTGGAGGAGCTGTTCTTTGAAATCACCGAGCAGGCTCCCGCAACGGTGGCGGCTTCGGAAGGACGTGAGGACGCATGAGACTGTTCTTTTACTATGCGTTTTGCTCGGTGAAGAATCAAATCAAAAAGCTTCTGCACACCTGGGTGGCTGTTTTCCTGTTGGTTTGCATTTTGTTCGGGGTAGTCATCGGCATCGGCGCCGCCATGCTGGAGGATGCGCTGACGGACGACGCTCCCGGCGAGGAAGAAAGCGAAGAGGTCACGGAGGAGCCCGGAGAAGAGGAGGAAGCACCGCTGCCGGACGAGGAATTCGACCGCGAGACCATGTTGGAAATCTTGGAGCTCGGCGTGGGCGCCGTTGCGTTGCTTATCCTGCTGATGGGAGTATTCAATGCCGACAAGGGCGGCTCGTCCATTTTTCAAATGGCGGATGTCAATTTGCTGTTTGCGGCTCCGCTGAAGCCGCAATCGGTGCTACTGTTTCGCTTGATGTCGCAAATTTTACTGCTGTGTTGCGCGGGCTTCTATTTTCTTTTGAATCTGCCGACGTTGACACGGGAGCTGGAGCTCGGCGTGGGTGCTTCCGTGGCAATCGCACTGGCTTGGGTGTCGGTGCTTGTGTATTCCAAGCTGTTGAATGTGTTGCTTTATACGCTTTGCTCCACTCGAGAAAAGCTGAAAAAATACATCCGTCCTGCGCTGTATGCACTGCTTGCCGCACTCGTGTTGGCGTTTTTCGCAACGCGCGCGCAGGAAAAGTCCGTGCCGGAGCAGTTGTTTGCATTCTTCAACGCCCCCTACACACGGTGGCTTCCCGTTTACGGCTGGCTCAAGGGAACGGTGCTTTATGCCGCGGAGGGAAGAACGTTGCTTTCCGTTGTCAGCGGCTTGCTGCTGGTGGCGGGCATTCCGCCCCTGGCGTACCTGATTTGGAATATGAAAGCCGATTTTTATGAAGAGGCAATGTATCAATCGGAGGAAACCGCCGAGCGCCTTGCCGCCGCGCAGGAGGGAAATGCGAAAAAGCGTAAAAAAGAACGCGCCGACCGCATCAAGCGCGACGGCTTGAATTACGGAAGCGGAGCAAGCATGTTCTTCTTCAAAAGTATTTACAATCGCTTTCGGTTTGCAAAGCTGAAGGTGTTCACAAAGACCTCCGTCACCTATCTGGCTGTGACGGTTGGCGTTTGCTTCATCCAATACCGCATCTCCGAGGAGCCGACCTTTGTGCTGTTGCCGTTGCTTTTGGCGGCCATTGTGTTCTTCCGCGCATTCGGGAACCCGCTTGCCGCCGACGCGGAAAAAAGCTGCTTTGTCACCGTCCCGGCAAACGCCTACGAAAAGGTGCTCTGGTCGCTCTTGGGAGGCACCGTGGACTGCGCTTTGGATTTGCTCCCGTCGTTGGTGCTGGGCGGAATTTTGCTGGGGGCAAGCCCGTTGCAGGTGCTTGCGGCATTGCTGTTGAGCCTGGGCGTGGATTTTTATTCCGAAAATTTGATGCTGTTCATCGAATTCTCGTTGCCTACGTCGTTGGGATTGCAAATCAAGCAGGCAATTTTGGTTATGGTCATTTATTTCGGCTTGCTTCCCATTGCGGCAGTGGTAGTTGTCGGTGTGCTGCTGAATCAATTGTTCCTGTTTCAAACGCTGGCGGCACTTTTCGCGTTCGCCATCGGCGGCATTTTTTTCGCTTTTACGCCTCTGTTCCTGCAACACGGACGGAAGTAAAAGAGAAGGGGAAGGCAACTTTTGCTTGCAACAATTCAATAAAAGCAACAGAGAGAGACCTTGCGTGGTTCTCCCTCTGTTTGATTCAATATTGATATTTCTTTCTCATGGCACCGAGAAAGGCAATGGTTACAAACATCGCAAACAGCTCGGCCAAAAACAGTGAATACCAAATTCCGTTGATTCCGAAGAAGAGCGGAAGCACCAATACGCTGACAATTTGGAACAACAGCGTCCTGAGGAAGGAAATGGCTGCCGACACCGTGCCGTTGTTGAGTGCGGTAAAGAAGGATGAGCCGAAAATGGAAAAGCCGCTGAACAGCACCGATATGGAATAGAAGTGGAACGCGTTGACGGTTATCTCAATCAGCGTCGGATTGTTGGCAACCGCATCCGCACCGAGAAAGAATTTTGCAAGCGGCTCTGCAAAGGCAAAGGCAATTGCCGCAAGCACCGCGCTTGAAATCGCAATCAAAACCAAGCTTTTGCGCAGAATGCTTTTCAGCTCGTTCGTGTCCTCTTCACCGTAATGAAAGCCGATGACAGGAGCGACTCCGATGGAATAGCCGAGGAATACGGCCACAAACATGAAACTGACATACATCACGGCACCGTATGCCGCCACGCCGTCCTCTCCCGCAAATTCCATCAATTGAAAGTTGTACAGGATGGAGACGATGGACATGGAAATGTTGCTGACAAACTCGGACGAGCCGTTGGTGGCGGCATGAAGCAGGGCTTTGCCGTCAAATTTTGTTTTGCCGAGGCGCAACAGACTTTGATTCTTCCTTGCAAAATAAATGAGGGGAATAAAGCCGCCGACGCACTGTGCGATTCCCGTTGCAACCGCCGCACCGACGATTCCCCACGAGAACACGATGATAAACAACGCGTCGAGGACAATATTGGTTAATCCAGCCGCAACGGTGATGCACAACCCGAGCGTAGGCTTTTCCGCCGTAATCAAAAAGCTTTGAAACATATTCTGCAGCATAAACGCGGGAAGCGTTATCAGAAGAATTCTGCCGTAGGTCACACAGTACGGAAGCATGCCGGCATCCGCACCCAGCAAAATCGCAATCGGCTTGACAAACAGAATGCCCAGTATCGAAAGAACGCAGCCGACGGCAATACCGATGTAAATCAGCAGGGAAAATATGCGGTTTGCTTTTTCACGGTCCCTTCCGCCAAGCGTTTTGGCAACCAGAGCCGAGCCGCCCGTGCCGAACATAAAGCCGAAGCAACCGAGCAGCTGTGTGAACGGCATAATCAGGTTGATTGCGGCAAACTCGGTGATGCCGACGAAGTTCGAAATGAAGAAGCCGTCCACCACGCTGTAAATGGAGGTAAATATCATCATAACCATAGACGGCAGCGTGAACAGCAACAGCTTGCGGTAATGGAAGTGGTCGGATAATTGAATGTTCATGTGTGTTCCTTTCTCCTCAAAAACAGTCGAATAGCAGGCAGAAATCCGTACAAAGACCGATTTTTTATGTTGCGGCTCGGAAAGCAAGCCCCTTGTCAAAGAAAAAAGGTTCGATACTTTCGGTACCAAACCTATGCTTTCCTTGTGGAGCTGGTGAAAGGATTTGAACCTTCGACCTGCTGATTACGAATCAGCTGCACTACCCCTGTGCTACACCAGCAATACTCACAACAGGTCTATTATAGCCGAAAAACACGGTTTTGTCAATATCTTTTTCAAAATTGATGTGAACTTCTTTGATATTTTTGTCGGGTGCGGAGGAGAAGAAAAATAAAAATAAAAATATTTTTCAAAAAGGTCTTGACAATTGCAAATAAAAGTAGTATAATTCACAGGTACGGTAAGCGGCGTTAGCTCAGCTGGATAGAGTGTTTGGCTACGAACCAAAAGGTCGGGGGTTCGAATCCCTTACGCCGTGCCAAAATCGACAAGTTTCGACAGAAGCTTGTCGATTTTACTTTTTCACACTTCATTCTTCTCCGAAAAATCGTCATTTTCGGAGGAAAGAAAAATTTCGTATGCCTCCGAAACGGGGGCATTTTTTTCTTTCGGTGGGGCAATTTTGGGATGTAGGTTTTTCCTGTTGACTTTTTTTCGGAACGGATTTATAATGAACGTAACGATTGCGTTTTCATCCATTCGTAGAAACAAAAATGAAGGAGCTTGAAATGAACAAAAAACATTGGGTAAAGAGTCCCGTGGCGGCTCAAAGCGAAGTGGTTTCCTTTCAAAAAGAGTTCACAACCGACAAAGAGGTGACGAAGGCGCAGCTTTCTGTTTCGGCGTTGGGCGTTTACCGTGCCATGCTGAACGGCAAGGATGTCACCGACAGCGTGCTGAACCCGGGATATACCTCCTATACCAAGCGCGTGCAGTATCAAACCTATGACGTCACCGCATTGCTGCAGGCGAACCGACAGGAATTGAACATTCAGGTTGGCAACGGATGGGCGGTCGGATATTTCGGTTACCAAGGGAAAAATCATCTGTTTTGCGACCACACCGCATTGATTGCGGAGCTGACGTTGGATTATGCCGACGGAACCTCTCAAACCGTTGTCACCGATGAAAGCTGGTCCGTTTGGAGCACAGAGGTGGAGTTTGCGGAGCTTTATCACGGGGAAACCGTCAACCTTTTGCACGAGGCACGGCTTCTCGGACATGCGGTGTCGGATCCTTCTGCACAGGCGTATCCGTTGCTTCCGCAGCAGGGCGAGGCAATTACCGAGCATGAGCGTCTTGCTCCCGTGGAGCTGCTTATCACCCCGAAGGGGGAGCGCGTGGTGGATTTCGGTCAAAATATGACCGGCTATGTGGAATTTACCGTCAAGGGAAAAAGAGGTGACCGCATTGTTACCTCCTGTGCCGAGGTGCTGGACAAGGACGGTAATTTTTACAATGCCAACTATCGCAAGGCGGCCAATCGAATGACCTATATTCTGGACGGAGAGAAGAATGTGTTCAAGCCGCACTTTTCCTTCCAGGGCTTTCGCTACATCCGGTTGGACGAGTACCCGTTTGAGCAGGTGGATTTGAGCGGAATTTGCGCCATCGCCGTCCATTCCGATATTACCCGTACGGGCTTTTTCTCCTGCGGCAATGCAAAGGTCAATCAACTGTATCACAACACCGTTTGGGGACAAAAGAGCAATTATTTGGATGTTCCCACCGATTGCCCGCAAAGAAACGAGCGCCTCGGCTGGACGGGTGACGCGCAGGTGTTCTGCCGTACGGCGGCATTGAACTTTGATGTGGAGCGGTTCTTCGAAAAATGGCTTGGGGACGTGCGTGCGGACCAACGGGAGGACGGTGCCGTTTACGGCATCATCCCCGAAAAGACCACTTCGGACGACAGTTACCACGCACGCGTTTCGGCTGCATGGGGCGACTGCGCCACCATTATCCCATGGGAACTGTACCGCGCGTACGGCAACAAGGAAATTTTGGAGGAAAATTTTGAGCTGATGCGCCGTTGGGTGGAGTACCAGCATTCCGCGGGAGACGAGGAATTCCTGTGGCTCGGCGGTTATCACTACGGAGATTGGCTGGCAATGGATGCGGGCGAGGATTCCTATGTCGGCGCTACCTCCAATGACCTGATTGCTTCCGCGTTCTTTTATCATTCCGTTGACCTTTTCATCCGTGCCGGTGAGGTGCTGGGAAAGGATGTGAGCCGATACAGAGAATGGAAGCGGAATATTTACAGTGCTTTCCGCGCCTACTTCATGGAAAACGGCATGCCGAAGGAGGAGCTGCCCCTGACGGAGGTCCTTCCGGCCGGGAAAACCGCCGTTGTGGACAGCGTCCGCAAGGGACAGACGCAAACCGCGCTGGTGCTGATTTTGCATTTCGGACTCTGCACCGATGCGGAGCGTCCCGCATTGGCAGACAAATTGGAGGAGCTGATTGCGTCCACCGGCGGATTGATGGCAACAGGCTTTGTCGGTACTCCGTACTTGCTGCACGTTTTAAGTGACGCCGGAAAGATTGACCTTGCTTATCAATTGCTCCTGGAGGAGCGGAACCCCTCTTGGCTGTATTCGGTTGTGCACGGTGCAACCACTGTTTGGGAGCATTGGAACGGCATCAAGGAGGATGGCAGCTTCTGGAGCACGGATATGAACTCCTTCAATCACTATGCCTACGGCTCCGTGTGCGATTGGCTGTACGGTGTGGCTGCCGGTATCACCGTCAGCGAGGAGGGAGCCGGCTATCGTAAATTCACCCTCACGCCGCACCCCGACCGCAGGTTGGGACATGTCAACTGCCGATTGAATACCGCGGCAGGCGAAATTGTCAGCAACTGGTATTACGGCACCGATGCGGTGCATTATGAATTCACCGTTCCGAGCGGCTGTGTGGCGGAGATGCGCTTGCCCGACGGACATTGCGCAACATTGCACGCAGGTACGTATCACTTTGCATCCAAATTATGAAAACGACCGAAAAGACTGTCCTTCCGAGGCAGTCTTTTTGCTTTTTTGACGAAAAAAAGGGAAGCACGGAGACGCGTTTTTTGCGCAGTTTTGAGCTTTTTTCATTGAGAAACCGACATATTGTCAGCGGGGTGCGATGTTCTTTCTTACTTTTGTACAATTTTCCGTCCTTTTCGTCAAAAAGCAAGTGCTTTTCAACCAAAAAGAAAGGATTTTACACAACTCTATTGAAAAAAACAAAATGTTATGGTATAATAGTGTGGTTTAAATTATAATAGAAATCAAAAATTGTTTGAAAGACATGGAGGTTTATCGTGAAAAAAATTTCTATTATCGGAACAGGCAGTGTAGGTTCTACCATTGCGTACACTTTGACAGTGATGGGAATCGCATCCGAAATCGTTTTGATTGACATCAACGACGAAAAGGCCAAGGGCGAGGCACTGGACATCCGTCAGGGCACACCCTTCTGCGGTGCGTCTACGATTTATGCGGGCAGCTATCTCGATGCACGGAATTCCGATATCGTGATTTTGACTTCGGGAATCGCAAGAAAGCCCGGCCAATCCAGACTGGAGCTTGCACAAACCAATGTGAACATCACCAAGTCCATCATTCCCGAAATCACCAAGTATGCGCCCAACGCGCTGTATATCATCGTCAGCAACCCCGTTGACATCCTGACCTACACCTTCCACAAGGTTTCCGGTCTGCCGGAAAGTCACATCATCGGCTCCGGAACCATCCTGGATACCGCGCGTCTGCGTGCAAGACTGTCCGAGTACTACAACATCAATCAATCCAATGTTCACGCATACGTATTCGGTGAGCACGGTGATTCCTCCTTCATTCCGTGGTCCGTCGCAAACATTTCCAATGTGCCGATTTTGGACTGCAACAACGCCATTGTGACCCCCGGCATGTCCAATCCCGCTTTGGATTTCGATGCGGTTGAGGATTATGTCAGAAAGTCCGGCGGGCGCGTCATTCAGAGAAAGGGCGCAACCTTCTATGCGGTTTCCGTTTCCGTGTGCCACATTTGCAAGTGCCTCCTCGGCGGCTTGGACACCACGATGACCGTTTCCACAATGATGCACGGCGAATACGGCATTGAGGATGTGTGCCTGAGCACGCTGAATCTGGTCGGCTGCGACGGTATTCGCAGCAAGGTTCACGTTCCGCTCACCGATGAAGAGGTGCTCAAGCTGCGCAACAGTGCAGACACCTTGAAGGCTGTCATCAAGCAGTTGGATATTTGATTGAGGGAGTATTGAAAAATGGAATATCGTATTGAACATGACTCCATGGGCGAAATGCAGGTTCCTGTCGACCGCCTGTGGGCGGCACAAACGCAGAGAAGCCGCGAAAACTTCAGAATCGGCGTGGACATCGAAACCATGCCCAGAGAAATTACGCATGCGTTCGGAATTCTGAAAAAGGCGGCGGCGCTTGCAAACCATGAGCTGAAGAAGGAAAAGATGACCGCGCAAAAGCTGGATGCGATTTGTAAGGCCTGCGATGAGGTCATCAGCGGAGAGCTGAACGGACATTTCCCGTTGGTGGTATGGCAAACCGGCTCCGGCACGCAGTCCAACATGAACGCCAATGAGGTCATCGCAAACCGCGCAAATCAGTTGGCGGGCGAGCGCATCGTTCATCCCAACGACGACATCAATATGAGCCAGTCCTCCAACGATACGTTCCCCACCGCAATGCACATCTCGGCCGTGCTTGCCATTGAGGACAAGCTGCTCCCCGCAGTCAATACCCTGATTGCAACCTTGAAGCGTTTGGAAGCGGAGAACGAGGGTATTGTCAAATCGGGAAGAACGCACTTGCAGGATGCAACTCCCATCACCTTCAGCCAGGAAATCAGCGGCTGGCGCTCCTCCTTGGAGCGTGACGTTGAGCTGTTGAAGCTGGCCGTAAAGCCGCTGTACGAGCTGGCCTTGGGCGGCACGGCGGTCGGCACGGGCTTGAACACGCCGAAGGGCTTTGACCGCTTGGTTGCGGAAAAGGTTGCCGAATTGACAGGAAAGCCCTTTGTGACCGCGGCAAACAAATTCCATGCACTCACCTCGAAGGATGAGCTGGTGTTCGCACACGGTGCCATCAAGGCAACCGCATGCGACATGATGAAAATCGCAAACGACGTTCGTTGGTTGGCTTCCGGCCCGAGAGACGGACTCGGCGAAATTTTCATTCCCGAAAACGAGCCCGGCTCCTCCATTATGCCCGGTAAGGTCAATCCCACACAGTGCGAGGCGGTGACCATGGTTGCGGTGCAGGTGATGGGCAACGACGTTGCCGTCTCCGTTGCGGCATCGCAGGGTAACTTTGAGCTGAACGTGTTTATGCCCGTGGCGGCATACAACTTTTTGCAGTCCGCACGGCTGTTGGCAGAGGCCATTGTTTCCTTCAACAACAACTGTGCCGTCGGTATTACCGCAAACAAGGAAAAGATGCACCATAATTTGCACAATTCGCTGATGCTGGTTACCGCTTTGAACCCCTACATCGGTTATGAGAATGCCGCAAAAACCGCAAAGAAAGCATACAAGGAGAACATCTCCCTGAAGGAGGCCTGCGTGGCACTCGGCTTCCTCACTGCGGAAAGGTTTGATGAGGTATTCCATCCCGAGCAGATGGTTTAACCGAACACGGGATAGGAGGTTACAGAATGAAGGTCAGTTATTTTCCCGGATGCACCCTCCGTACAAAGGCAAAGAAATTGGATGAATACGCACGCAAATGCGCCGAGAAACTCGGCGTGGAGCTGTGCGAAATCGAGCAGTGGCAATGCTGCGGCGGCGTTTTTATCAGTGCTTCCGACGAGGTTGCCTCCAAGCTTTCCTCTGTACGCGCACTTGTCGCCGCAAGAGATTGCGGACAGCCTTTGGTTACGGTGTGTTCGGCATGTCACAATGTCATTAAGCAAACCAATCATGCAATGCAAACCGATGCAACCTTTGCTTCCAAGGTGAATTTGTATCTGGCACAGGAGAAGGAGCCCCCCGCACCGTACGCGGGAGAGACGGAGGTGCTTCACTATCTGGAGCTGTTGCGCGACAAGGTTGGCTTTGAAAAAATCAAGGCGGCGGTGACTAACCCGTTGAAGGGAAGAAAGGTTGCCGCATATTACGGATGCCTGCTGCTTCGTCCCGGCAAGGTGATGGCGTTTGACGACCCCGAAAATCCTTCCATCATGGAGGATTTTATTCGTGCGTTGGGCGCAGAGCCCGTGCTCTACCCCGCAAGAAACGAATGCTGCGGCGGATACATCGCAATGGAGGATGTCGCATCCGCACAAAAGAGAAGCAATGCCGTTGCGCAAAGCGCCGCAAGTCACGGTGCCGATTGCATTGTCACCGCTTGCCCTCTTTGCAAATACAATTTGGAAAAGCACAGCCAGGCACTGCCGGTGGTCTATTTGACCGAGCTGTTGGCAGAGGCGCTCGGCGTAAAGGAGGATGGCGATGGAAAATAAGAAAGCCCTGGAACGGGAGCAGGTCCTGCGGATGAGCGGTGTCAACCCGCTGAAATGTATGCGTTGCGGCAAATGCTCCGCAACCTGCCCTTCCTATGACGAGATGGAGTATCACCCGCACCAGTTTGTTTATATGGTGGAAACCGGGGACATTGAGACGTTGAAAAACTCTCCCTCCATTTATAAATGCCTGTCTTGCTTTGCATGCGTGGAGCGTTGCCCCCGCGGCGTGGAGCCCGCAAAGCTGATTGAGGCAATTCGTTTGCTGACCGTGAGAGAAAAGGGAAACAATCATTTGGATGCACAGGCTCTGCCTTCTCTTTTGGATGACGAAACCCCTCAGCAGGCACTGGTCAGCGCCATGAGAAAATACAGTAAATAAGAAAGGAGAGACATACCCATGCAAAGAATAGGTGTATTTGTGTGCCATTGCGGCACAAACATTGCAGGCACCGTGGATGTAAAAGCGGTTGCAGAGGCATTGAAGCATGAACCCGGTGTTGTTGTCTCCACCGATTACCAATATATGTGCTCCCAGGCGGGGCAAAACATGATTCAGCAGGAAATCGCAGACAAAAAGCTGACAGGCATTGTCATTTGCTCCTGCTCTCCCCGTATGCACGAGGCAACCTTCCGCAAAACCGCTGCGAACGCGGGCATCAACCCCTATATGGTGGAAATCGCAAACATCCGCGAGCAATGCTCTTGGGTGCATAAGGACGTGGCAACCGGCACCGAAAAGGCCATTATTTTGGGCAAAGCGGCAGTTGCAAAGGTGAATCTGAACGCTCCGCTGACCCCGGGTGAAAGCCCGGTCACCAAGCGTGCGCTGGTTATCGGCGGCGGTATTGCGGGCATTCAAACCGCATTGGATATTGCAGACGCGGGCTTCCCCGTGGACATTGTGGAAACCAAGCCCACCATCGGCGGCAAAATGGCTCAACTTGATAAAACCTTCCCCACGTTGGACTGCGCGGCTTGTATTTTGACTCCGAAAATGGTGGACGTCGCTCAGCACGATAAAATTCGCATTTTCTCTTACAGTGAAGTCACCGAGGTCGGCGGCTTTGTGGGTAACTTTGACGTCACCATCAAGCGTCGTGCCCGCTATGTAAAAGAGGATGTTTGTACGGGTTGCGGTCTTTGCACCGAGAAGTGCCCGCAAAAGAAGGTTCCCAACGAGTTCAACCTCGGCATGGACAACCGCCATGCCATTTACATTCCCTTTGCACAGGCAGTGCCCAAGGTTGCAACCATTGACCCCAGCCAGTGCCTGATGCTGAAAAACGGCAAGTGCGGTATCTGCTCCAAGGTTTGTACCGTCGGAGCCATCGACTACAAGGCAAAGGACGAATATATCAAGGAGAAGTACGGCGCCATTGTGGTTGCAACCGGCTTCAACCCCATCTCCATGGAGAAGTTTGACGAGTACGCATATTCGCAGTCCAAGGATGTCATCACCTCCCTGGAATTCGAGCGCCTTACCAATGCGGCAGGACCTACCGCAGGCAAGCTGTTGCGTCCTTCCGACGGTGAGCATCCGCACACCATCGTGTTTGTACAGTGCGTCGGCTCCCGTTGCGCAAGCTGTGCGGAGAAGGGCAAGGAGTATTGCTCCAAAATTTGCTGTATGTACACCGCTAAGCACGCCATGCTCACCAGAGATAAGTATCCGGACACCGAGGTTTACGTGTTCTACATCGACGTCCGTACGCCCGGTAAGAACTTTGACGAGTTCTATCGCCGTGCCGTGGAGGAATACGGCGTTCACTACGTCAAGGGCATGGTAGGAAAGGTTTCGCCGGAGGGCAACAAGCTGAAGGTACAGGCGTCCGATTTGATTGCAGGGAAGCAATTGCACATCGACGCGGACCTTGTGGTTCTTGCCGCTGCCATTGAGCCCGACAAGAGCGCACGTCCCCTTGCAACCATGCTGACTGCAAGCATGGATACCAACGATTTCTTCACCGAAGCACATCCCAAGCTTCGTCCCGTGGAGAGCCCCACGGCAGGCGTCTTCCTTTCCGGCGCGTGCCAAGGACCGAAGGATATTCCCGAAACCGTTTCGCAGGCGGGCGCGGCGGCATCCAAGGTCATCGGCTTGCTGGCAAAAGACAAGCTGACGGGCAACCCCTGCGTGGCACATTCCGATGAGCTGATGTGTAACGGTTGCTCCACCTGCGAAAAGGTTTGCCCCTACGGCGCCATCAGTTATCAGGACAAGGAATTCAGAATGCCCGACCGAACCACCAAGGTTCGCCGTGTTGCCGTGGTCAACGAGGCAGTATGTCAGGGCTGCGGCGCTTGTACCGTTGCATGTATGTCCGGCGCAATGGACCTCAAGGGCTTCATGAACAAACAAATCATAGCGGAGGTTGACGCAATATGCAAGTAACGGAATACAAGCCGCTGATTGTCGCTTTTTGCTGTAATTGGTGCTCCTATGCGGGTGCCGACCTTGCGGGCAACAACAGATTGAATTATCCTGCGGATGTCAAAATCATTCGTGTTCCTTGCTCTTGCAGAGTGAACCCCATGTTCATTCTCAGAGCATTTCAGCGCGGCGCCGACGGTGTCATCATTTGCGGATGTCACCCCGGTGACTGCCACTATACCTCGGGCAACTATTACACTCGCCGCCGCATGGCATTGCTGTTCTCCATGCTGGATTATCTGGGCATTGAGAAGGAGCGTACCCGTGTGGAATGG
>CAZWXE010000019.1:0-21382 GCA_964638045.1 uncultured Ruminococcus sp.
AAGCCGCGCTTGGTGCCGAGACGCTTCTTTTGCGCCTCGATTACAGCCAAATGCTCCGGGTTGATTTCGGGAATCACCATGGGAACGTCGGGAGTCCAGCGATGTGCGGAGTTGTTGGAAACAACGGGAATTTCGGCCTTGGCGTAAGCCTCCTCCAATGCTTTGATTTCTTCCTTCTTCATGTTGACGGCGCAAAATACGAAGGAGCACTGCTTGCCGATTTCTTCGATTTTTTCGGCGTCCGTAACCGGCATCTTGCGGTATTTTTCGGGCATGGGAACCGACATCTTCCAGCGGTTGCCGACTGCCTCCTCGTAGCTCTTGCCCGCGGAGCGTGCAGATGCCGCCAACACGGAAACCTCAAAATAGGGGTGGTTTTCCAACAGGGTCAAAAAGCGCTGACCGACCATACCGGTTGCGCCGATGACGCCGACCTTCATTTTGTTCATGGGATTCATCCTTTCTTCCCCGAAAACTTCGGGATTTTAGCTTGCTAAAATATACACACTATTATACCGAAAAAAAAGCGGAAATGCAATACCTTCTTGACATTTTTTTGGGAATCGAGTATAATTATTTTCGAAAAAGAGACAGAAATTGAGAGCATGGGAGAAATTACGGATGGAATTTGTGGCTACCTGCCTGTTCGGCTTGGAAAAAATCCTCGGTGAGGAGCTGGATGCCTTGGGGCTGAAGCGTTTGGAGACGATGGACGGGCGCGTCCTTTTTGAAGGGGAGCTTTGCGACATTGCACGCGCCAATCTTCATTTGCGCTGTGCCGAGCATGTGTTTATTCGCTTGGGGCATTTTCGCGCAACCACCTTTGAGGAGCTGTTTGAGGGGGCGGCCGCCTTGCCGTGGGAGGATTGGATCGGAAAAAACGACCGTTTTCCCGTCAAGGGGCATTCCATCAAGAGTCGGTTGTTTTCGGTGCCGGATTGCCAAAGCATTTTGAAAAAGGCGGTGGTCAAGCGTCTGTCCGAGGTTTACGGCATTCGCTGGTTTGAGGAAACGGGCGCGTTGTATCAAATCGAATTCTTTTTGTTCAAGGATGAGGTCTCTTTGATGCTGGACACCACGGGCGTTCCGCTGCACAAAAGGGGATACCGTCCCGAGGCGGGACAGGCTCCGCTGCGTGAAACCTTGGCGGCGGCGATTGCATGGACCGCGCGCCCGCGTGAGGATGTGCTGTTCTGGGACCCGATGTGCGGCTCCGGAACCATTGCCATTGAGGCTGCCATGCTCTTGGCGGGCAGAGCGCCGGGCCTTGGCAGAAGCTTTGCCGCAGAGTCCTTTTCACAGCTTTCGCCGACGGTGTTTGCCGACGCCAGAGAGGCGGCAATGGCCGCCGTCAAAAAGGACGCGTCCTTTGAAGTATATGCGTCCGACATCGATGAGGACATTTTGGACGTCACCTACGAAAACGCCCTGCGCGCGGGGGTTGAGGAGTATATCAACATCTTTTGCGCCGATGTGCGCACCATCAAAAAGCCCGACCGCAAGGGCACCATTGCGTGCAATCCGCCGTACGGCGAACGCCTGATGCAGCCAATCGAAGCGGAACAGCTGTACCGTGAGCTGGGAAAGAATTTTGCCACTTTTACTCCGTGGCAGATTTACGTCATCACCTCTCACCCGGGCTTTGAACGGTTTTACGGTCAGCGTGCCGACAAGGTGCGCAAGCTGTACAACGGAATGCTTCCCTGCAATTTGTATCAATACTTCCGTCCTCCCGTGGCAAGACAGGAGCGCGGAGAACAGCCTGTTTACAAGAGAAAATATCAAGAGCGAGAGTATCGGGAGAGAGCGGAAAAGAGAAAGAAATAAGAATACATCAATATGCTCCCCGCCGGAACATCCGTCGGGGAGCGCTTTTTATTTATGCATAATGGTCACGCCGGAGGGGGCGATTCCCGTTTGCTCATAGACAATGGCATTGATTTGCGCAATTTGTGCGGGCTGGAGGCTGTCGGCGCTGACGATGATGCTGACGGTGTCTCCGTTCATCACGGCGACGCACTGCTCAAAGCCCTTTGCGGTAATCAGAGATTCCATATTTGCTTCCAGTTGAATTTCCTGCGCAATGGCGGAAATTTCGGCCAAGGCCTCGTTTTTCACCGCTTCGGTAGAGTCGGCGTTGTCCACCACTGCCTGCAATACCTCCAGCGCTTCGTCTCTTGCCTTTTGACGGTTGACCAGCGTTGCGGAGAAGTAGGTGTCGGAGGCGGAGATGTTGCCGTCGGTGCTTCCGCTTTGCTGATTGTTTGCACCATCGGAGATGTTGCCGCTGGGCTGGTCATAATTGGGATAGCCGTCCGTATTGTCCGCGGCGGAGAAGAGCAGCCAATTGAGCCACACTGCCGCACCGATGAGCAGCACGGCGCAGGCAATGACAACGTTCCGCTTTCCGATGCGGCTAAGCAATGTTTTCAGCTTGTTTTGGGGCGGGAGTTCCATCAGTTCGGTAGATTGCTTTTTCATAAGTACAGTCCTCCTGTTTTTTTGTTCGCTACATGATATGTTTTGAATATACAGAATATGCGGATTGAAGAAAGATTGTTTGCGGTTTTACGAAAAGGAAATATAAATGCGGTTGGTTGGGACATCGAAGGCGGCGGCAACCAACGCGGTCAGCTCGCTTTTCACTCCGGTGTTGGCTTTCCCGCTGCAAACAATGCCCACGCCGATGACGGATGGCGTTTCCTTTGACAAAAGCAGTGCCGAAGCCGAGGAGCCGCTTCCGAGAATGACGTATTCCTCGTTTCCGTCCTTGCTTTCGGTGGCGTATACGGCCTTGTAGCTACCCGAAAGAGTGACCGCAACCCGTACGGTTCCGACCCCGGATACCGATTGACAAAGGGCTTGAATGCGCTCCTCTAAGTGCTCGCGGTAGAGCACCAATTCATCCTCCTGCGGAGAGTAAGGGCTTTGTGTGACGGTGTCATCCGACGCGGATACCTTCCCGCCGAACAGCAGCAGCCCCAAGCCCAACAGTGCCAGGAGCAGCACCCAAATTCCTTTTTTGGAGAGCGGGCTTTCTCCGTTTTCGTTGCGTTTCAAAAAATCAAGCATTCTTCGTTTCTCCTTTATCCGATGGCGGTATCGCAGGGGCACCCCAGCAGCTCTTCCACAAAGGCTTGCAGCTCGTGCGGATTTTTCCAAATGGCAGCATCCTTCAATATGACCGTTGCTTTGGACGGTTTGCTGCCGTCCTTTTCCCATTCCAGGCGCACCTCCACCTGCCCCGAAGCAATGAGAAATCGTTCCTCCAACAGGCGGGTCAGCGTTTGCGTAACGTAATCCTTGGAGGCGGAGTCTAAAAACTCCTGCATTTGACTGTCGTATTCCTCCTGTTTGTCCTCCCAAAATATGAAATCCGATTGCATCAGCTGTTCCAGCGCTTCGGTTGCCTTGGAGAGTGGAGAGGCCAACAGACAGAGGAGAAACAGGGAGGTGAGCAGGCGCACAAAGCGCGCAATGCCGCCTTTTTCTCCCTGCGGAGCCAGCAGATTCACCAGTGTTGCCAACAGTGCTCCGGCGGTGACGGTGATGAGCGTTTGCTTCATGCTTTTTCTCCTTTCAGCTCATCGCGGCGGCGCAATGCGCAAGCAGGGTAACCGACAGCATCAGCACCGAGGAGCAAATGCTGGCGGCGGCGATGAGATACCCGTTCAGGGAGGCAAATTCATCCAACAGCCTTTCCTCTGTTTTACATTTCAACAAATGTGCAATCGAGCCGCAGAGCTGCCAGGTAAGACGGAGCAAAAACAGGTGAATGAGCGTTGGCAGCAGGGTGAGCAGCAGCAACAGTACAACGCAAATGCCGACGGTACTGCGCAAATAACCGACGCTTGCTCCGACCGTACGCAAAAGCTCGGATACCGAGCCGCCCAGCACGGGAATGAAGCTTCCCGCCGCAAATTTGACACTGCGCATGGCAAGCGTGTCGCTTTTGGCTCCTAAGGTGCTTTGCATGGAAAGCATGGCGAGCAACAGCATCATCAAAAAGCCGAGCAGAGTGGTATAATTCTTTTTGATGGTGGAGAGAAGGCTACCAAACGCAAGCTCCTCGTTGGCGGCATTCAGTGCGGAAAGGGTCAGGCACACATAGCAAAACGGCAGGATGCTGCTGCCGATGATGCCTTGCAGCAGCGTGAAGTAGGCCGAAAGTCCGGCGGTGGTTGCCACAGCCGTTGCCACGTTTCCGCCCATGGCATACAGCGCACCCGTAAGAGGAATGGTTGCGGCGGTGAGCGTTTCCAGCCGAGTCAGATATTCATTGATTTCACGGAAGCCGAGACCGCCGAACCGAAGCAGGGATAACAGTAATGCCAAGGAGGTGCAAAGAGAGAAGGCTTTGCCGATGGCATCGCTTTGAAAGGCAGTGCTCAAAGCATGCAGAACGGCGGACAGGAGCAGCAAGCCGCACACCGAGGCAAGCAAATTCAGACATTCGGAAAGGTGCAGGCCCATAATGGAAAGCACGGTTTGAAGCAGGTAGGAAAAGCTGCTCATTTCTTTGACGGCTTCGTGCACCTCGGAGGTGTTCTCGGAAAACAGCGCATCCGGAAGAAGCTCCCGCAGCTCCTCCGGGAGCGCGTCCAAAAGCGCTCCGTATTCCTCCGGAAGTGTGTCCGCGGTGTCCGTGCTTTCCTCGGCCGAGGCGGAAATGCCACGCGGTAAAATTGACAGGAGCAGAAAACAGAAAAGCAGAAAGAGTATGCGGCGCTTCATCCTGTGCCTCCCAGCTGCAACAGCTCTTGCGCCAAGGAAAGAATTTCCTCAAACAGCGGAATACACAGCAACAAAAGCTCGGTCTTGCCGACGGCCTCCACACCGGTGGCAAGTCCGCCCTCTCCGCATTCCCGACACATCTGTGCGCAAATTTGCGTCAGCACGGCAATGCCGAGTGCTTTGAACAGCAAGGTGCTGTATTCCGAGATGCCGTTGTTTTGCGAGAGGCTTTTGATGTAGAGGATGGCAGGCGATGCGGTTTTGAGCAGGGCAAAGCCGAATACCAAAACCAGAGAAATGCGCACCAGAGGGAGCAATTCCGCACGCCATTCCCTGAGGATGAGGAGCACGGCAATTCCCAAAACGGCCAGCATACAGAGTTGAATTGCACTCAAGCTGTCCTCCTTCATATCCCGAACGACGAGGTGACCAGGTCAAACAGCTCCTTGATTTCGGTTACCAGAAGCATCAACGCCACGATGATTCCCGCAATGGTTACAAACATGGCTTGTTCATCCCGTCCGCTTTTGGTGAGAATTTGAGAGGCGACGGCTACCAAGATGCCGATTCCCGCCATTTTGATGATGAGTGAAAATTCCATATGCTTTCTCCTGTTTCGCAAACCCCTTTATTTTACCACAGCAGCAGGGCCGCACCGACGGCGGCGCAAATACTCATGCCGCGGTACAGCCTGCTTTTTCCGCGCAATTCTTCGGCCTGCTTTTGCCGTACGGACAGCAACGCCTGGCGGTAGTAATCACAGCGCTTAATTTGCTCCTCGCGGTAGCTCCCGCCGATTTCTCCGACAAATGCGGACAGCAACCGAAGGCTTTCCGCTTGCAGCGCCGACGCGCTCCGTTGCAGGCCCGCTTCCAAGCCGCGGTCCTTTCGTTGGCAACGGCATTGCGTCAGCAGTGCCTTGTCCGCCACCGAGAGAAGCTCCTCCACGGGCGTCAGGTAGCAATCGATTTGCTCTTGAATGAATCGAAGCAGCTCCAGCCATCCGTCCAATACCGCAAGCCTTTCTTTTTCGCGACCGGCGGCAAGCTCCCCGTTGCCGATTCCCGCAAGCAACAGCAACACCGAGCCGAGCAATTTAACCTCCCACATGCTCCGCGCTCCCGATGCGTTGCTCGGTTTGCTCCCGGCTTTCAATGTCAAACCGAACGCGACTGCCGCGCCCCCGTCGAAGCCCGATGTAATGAGAAAACACCTTTGCGCGATGAAGCCTTGCAAAAACGGGACGTCGAAGCAGTGAGCAGACATCCGTTCCGTGGGCGGATGCCAGAATCGGCACGCCGCAGCCTGCGGCGTGCAAAATGGCCTCCGCATCCGCCGCGTTGCCGATTTCATCGCATACAATCATTTGTGCGCCGAGCGAGCGAACGGCAATTTCAATGCCCCGTTCCCGTGGGTAGCCCCTGAGAATGTCCATGCGCAACGCGGGGGCGTCCAAGCCGTAAAACAATTCTTCACGGCTGTCCACCAGCACGGTGTGCAAGCCGATTTCCGGAGAAGCGACTGCCTTTGCGAGGGCACGAAGCAGGGTTGTTTTTCCTTCTCCCGGCGGGGCATACAGCAGTGCTCCCGTCATGGGGGAGGACTGTTGCAGCACACCGAGAATTTCGGAGCAGTCGACCGAGACGGTGTGGGGCAGGCGAATGACCAATCCCGTAAAGGAATTGATGCCGATGATGCTGTTTCTATCCATGGCCGCGGAGCCGCAAACGCCGACTCGGATGCCCTCTTTCATGACAAGATAGCCCTGAATGATGGTGTGTGCGTGGGCGTAAAGCGCGCCTCCGCACATCCTTTTGACGGTTTCCCGAATTTCCTCTTCACCAAGGCTGACGGGAAGCGTATAGCAGACGTCTCCTTGGCGGACGGTGCAGTGACGGTCGCGGTGCAAGCGAATTTCCTCCACGGTTGCACCGTCAAATGAGGAAAGCAGTGCGGCAAGGTGAGAAGGAAGGCATTCCAGCAAGAACGCAGGCAGGGGAACGGCGCTTCTGACCGTGTGAATTTGTTGCATGTCCTCCACCTCCTTTCTCTTATTGCACGATATGCGGCTGCCGTTGCGAATAGAACCTTTTTCAAAACATTGCATACACTGCTACCGAATACGGAAGGAAAGGGGATATTTATGTGTAAGCTTCATCTTCGGGAGGATGCTTATTTTGTCGCTTCCAACAGTGCAAAAGGATTTTGCAGCTACTACGAGGAATGCTTTGACAGCGCACGCATCAGCCGCGTATATGCCGTTAAGGGAGGCCCCGGAACCGGAAAAAGTCGATTCATTCGCGATGTCGCGGAGCACGCCCGAGAGCGGGGAGCACGTGTGGAATGGATTTATTGCTCCTCGGACCCGGAATCCTTAGATGGGGCATTGCTGTTTTTCGGGGAGCACGGAATTGCTTTGCTGGACGCCACCGCTCCGCATGTATATGAACCGAAGCATGTCGGTGTACGGGAGGAGCTGGTAAACCTCGGGGTGTTTTGGGACAGCGAAAAATTGGAAGCGCAGCGGGAGCGGATTTTGAACCTGAGCCAAAGCAAGGCCTTGCATTATCGTCTGGCGGAGCGCTATCTTGCCTCTGTCGGGGAAATGAACGCGGTTTGCACGGCACTGGCCGAGCCGTACATCCGCAAGGAGGCGATTGATGCATTTGCCGCACGCTTGATGGCACAGGTCCCGAACCAAACGGAGTACCGTGCGTATCCGGCATTGTTTCGCTCGGTCGGAATGCGCGGGAAGGTTTGCTTGGACACTTATTTTGTTCGGGCAAAAAAGCTGTATCGCATTGAGGACTGTCGCGGCAGCGGGCAATATTTGCTTGCGGCGTTGGGACGGTTGGCTGTGGAAAAGGGCTTGGAGGTTCGCATTTCGCACGACCCCGTTTTGCCGCATATCATTGACGGGTTGCTCTTTACGGAGTCGGGTGTGTGCTTCGTTCTCGCATCCGCAAAGGAATGCGATGTGCCGCATCGGCGTATTTGCATGCGGCGGTTTGTGCAGGTGGCGCAAATGCGCTCCTTCAAGGAGCAGTGGAATTATGCGCTGCGGATGGGCAGAGCCATGACGGACGGTGCCATAGAGGAGCTTGCACAGGTTCGTCGGTTGCATTTTGCACTGGAGGAATGCTACATCGGGGCAATGGATTTTGACGCAAAGGAGCGTTTTACAAAAGATTTTTGTGCGCGATTATCGGACTTGTATTGAGCCGGATTTTGTGGTACAATAAAGGAAGAAAGCAATTCGGGAGTGTGTCCGCTCCCGAAGGAAAGGAAAAACATGAAAATTCTTTTGTTTGCCCTGAACGGCTCGTGGGTGCATTCCAATTTGGCCATTCGATGCCTGCGTCCTCCCTTGGAGAGGGCCGGCTTTGAGGTGAAATTGCTGGAATGCAACCTGCGAGACCGAACGGCACATGTTTTGGAGCAGCTGTACCGGGAAAAAGCGGACGTTTACGGCTTTTCCTGCTATATTTGGAATTTGGAGCCCATGTTGGAGCTGGGAGAGAGCTTGAAGCAGCTGCTTCCCGCGTCCAAGCTTTTGCTGGGAGGACCGGAGGTTTCCTTCGACTGTCAGCGGTTTGAGCGGCTTCCGTTTGTGGATGCCGTCATTTCGGGGGAGGGAGAGTCGGTGCTCGCTCCGCTTTGCCAAAGGCTACTTCACGGAGAGGACACCCCGAGGGTCATCTATGGGGAGCCCTTTGATTTTACTCATGAGGGGATTTTGTACCGCGACGGAGAGCATACGGGGGGCATTCTGTATTATGAGTCCTCCCGCGGCTGTCCCTACTCCTGTGCTTACTGCCTTTCCTCCACCACACAAGGGGTACGTATGAAAACGGCGGAGCAAACACTGGCGGATATGGAAGCCTTTGAACGGCTACGGGCGGAATGCAAAATAATCAAATTCGTGGACCGCACCTTCAATGCGGACAAGCAAAGGGCATGTGCCGTCTGGCGCGGATTGCTGGATGAAAAATTCACCAAGCACTACCATTTTGAGGTGTGCGCTTCGCTGTTGGACGAGGAATGCTTTGAGGTGCTGTCGAGGTTTCCGAAGGGGAAAATCCAGTTGGAATTCGGATTGCAAAGCACCAACGAGGAAACGCTGCGAGCTTCCTCCCGCCATATTCGGCCGGATGCTGTGATTTCCGCGGTTCGCCGCGTGCGGAAAATGGGCAACATTCACGTTCATCTGGATTTGATTGCGGGACTGCCGTTTGAGGATTACCAACGCTTTGCACAATCCTTTGACGACGCCTACGATTGCTGTGATTTGTTGCAGCTGGGCTTTTTGAAGCTGCTTCACGGGACGGAATTGAGACGGCGTGCGCAGGAATACGGCTACTGTGCGTTGCCCAATCCTCCTTACACCGTGCTGCAAAGCAAATGGCTTCCGTATCCGCAAATGCAACAGCTGCGGCATATTGCGGAGACCATGGAGAGGTATTCGGAAAGCGGACACTTTACGCACACGCTGTCTTACGTGATGCCGCAGGTGGACTCACCGTTTCGATTTTGGGAGGGCTTGTCCTTTTATTTGCGGCAGGCCGACGAACAACCCCTGCAAAAAATTTCGCAGCCCAATGCGTTTCGCTACTTGTTAAACTACATCGAGCAGGCTTTTTCGATGGTGGAGCGCTTCGCTTTGCGGGACATGCTGTGTGCGGATTTTCAACAGCATGAGCACAAAAATCCACCTGCCTTCCTGCGGAATGCAACCGAAGAAGGACAGGTGAAAGGAGAACGGAATGGAAAGTATTCGTGAACTGTTGAAAATCGGCAGAGGACCATCCAGCTCCCATACGATGGGACCTGCCAAGGCCTGTCGCAGGATGATGGAGGATTACCCCGAGGCCGACCGCTTTGAGGTGACGCTTTTCGGCTCGCTGGCCAAAACCGGCAAGGGACATCGCACCGATTACGCCATTGAGCAAACCTTCGGACGCATTCCGGTTTGTGTACGGTTTGATGCCGAAAAGGACGGCCTGCCGCATCCCAATACCATGGAAATTGCGGCGTTTGCAAAAAATGCGGAGCTGTCCAGGAGAATGGTTTGCAGTGTGGGAGGCGGAACGATTCGCTTTGTCGGTGAGGACACCCAGAAGGGGGCGGTAAATGTGTACCCCGAACGCTCCTTTACCGAAATCGCCCGCCTGTGTGAGCAAAAGGGCATCGACCTGTATGAGTATGTTTGCATGCGCGAGGGGAATGCAATTCGGGATTATCTGACCGATGTGTGGGCGCAGATGAAGGATACCGTGGAGGCGGGCCTCCGCAAGGACGGGGTCATTCCCGGCGGCCTCGGATTGGTGCGAAAGGCAAAGGTGCTGCTGTCTACGGGACGGGCCAAGTCATTTGGACACGAAAAAGAAATTTACCTGCTCTCCGCTTATGCCTTTGCGGCAAGCGAGGAAAATGCCTGCGGCGAAGTGGTGGTTACCGCTCCCACCTGCGGCGCTTCCGGAGTTTTGCCTGCGGTGCTTTATTTTAAGCAGCAGGAGCTGGGATACACGGATGAAGAAATTATCGGCGCTTTGGCGGTTGCGGGGCTCATCGGAAATATCATCAAGGAAAATGCTTCCATCAGCGGTGCCGAATGCGGCTGCCAGGCGGAAATCGGAAGTGCCTGCTCGATGGCCGCCGCCGCGTTTGCCTATCTCAAGGGACTCACGCTTCATCAAATCGAATGTGCCGCGGAAATTGCGATGGAGCACCATTTGGGCTTGACGTGCGACCCGGTGGCGGGGCTGGTTCAGATTCCCTGCATTGAGCGCAACGCCGTGGCGGCAATGCGTGCCGTGGATGCGGTCGGACTTGCGGAGATGCTGTTTGAATTCCGCAAAATCTCCTTTGATTTGGTGGTCAAAACCATGCATGAAACGGGAAGGGACCTTTCCTGTCGCTATCGGGAGACCTCGGACGGCGGCTTGGCCGCACAATATCGATAATCGAAGCAAAAAAGACGACCGGTGCTCCACACCGTTCGATTCTCGCTGACGCTCGAATTTCGACTACGCTCAGAATGACACGGGCGGGGCTACACCTTTGTGTCACCCTGAGCGCAGGGCGCAACCCGTAGTCGAACCCGTAGGGCGATGCGCAGCATCGGGGTCTACTTCCGGCTGTTTGTCCGATATTTCACTTCACAGTTCGACTCATGTGTCTGGCACCTCCGTGAAAACAATCCCTCCACCTCGTTCCTCGGCACCTCCCTTTACACAAGGGAGGCGAACGAAACTTCAATCCTTTCGTAATAATCTTTGTGCACAGGTTTTTACCCAAACCCTCAAGATATCTACAAAGCTTTAGGCTTCGTATAGGCTCTCCCTTGTGTAATGGGGCCGACTCCCCGTGGTGCGGGAAGCTGGGGCTGTCGCAAAAGCGACAGCCCCGGCTTCTTTTCAATCCTCTTCCTCAACCTCTTCGATGTGTGCGCCGAGGCTTTGAAATTTTCCGACCAGGTTTTCGTAGCCGCGCCGAATGTATTTGACGCCGCCGATTTCGGTTCTTCCGTCGGCTGCGAGACCGGCAATCACCAGTGCCGCGCCGGCGCGCAGGTCGGTCGCCGATACGGGCGCGCCGGTCAGCCGTTCCACGCCGATGAAGGTGGCGGTGCGGCTGTTGAGCATGACGTTGGCGCCCATTTTGCGCAGCTCTGCAATGTAGCGAAAGCGGTTGTCCCAAATGCTTTCCTGAATGCAACTGATTCCGTCGGCAAGGCAAAGCATCGGCGCAAATTGCGGGTGCATATCGGTGGGGAAGCCGGGATAGGGCAGAGTCTTGATGTTGATGTTTTTCAGAACGGAATCCCGCTCCGCATGAACGTAAAGCGAGTCCTCCTCTTCCTCTACGCAAACGCCCATTTCGCACAGCTTTGCGGTGACGGCTTCCACGTGCTTCGGAATCACCGAGCGTACATACACCTCTCCCCTTGTAATGGCTGCGGCAACCATGTAGGTTCCGGCCTCAATCATATCGGGAATAATGGTATATTCCGTTCCGTGAAGCTCCTCCACGCCGTGTACCTTGATAATCGGAGTGCCGGCTCCCGTGATGTTGGCGCCGCAGGAGTTGAGGAAGTTTGCAAGGTCCACGATGTGCGGCTCACGTGCGGCATTGCCGATGACGGTGGTGCCCTTGGCGCAAACGGCGGCCAACATGATGTTGACGGTGGCACCGACCGACGCAACGTCAAAATAAATTTGATTGCCGAGCAAGCCGTTTTCCGCCTGCAATTCAATGTAGCCGCCGTCCGGGCTGACCGTTGCGCCCAGCGCTTCAAAGCCCTTGAAGTGCTGGTCTAAGGGACGCGTCCCGAAGTCACAGCCACCGGGCCATCCGACGGACGCTTTTTGATAGGCTCCGAGCTCCGCTCCCAGCAAATAGGTGGAGCCGCGCAGCTTTTGCACCAAATCGTAGGGGGCTGTGCCCGGCCGCAAATCATGCGTGTTGATGCGCACCGAGCTTGGGGAAAGATGTGTGACGGTGGCGCCCATTTGCTCCAAAATCTGAAGGGAAACGGCAATGTCTTTGACATTGGGGATGTTGTGCAAAACGCAATCGTCCTTGACCAAAACGGTTGCGAAGATGATGGGGAGCGCGGCATTCTTCATGCCGCTGACAAAGACCTCGCCTCGGAGGGGAACGCCTCCCGTAATCACAATTTTAGTTGACATATTGTCACCGAGGGGAGTGCCTTCAAATTCTCCCCGTTCCTTTGCAGATATTCTTTATCAAGTATAACATACTTTTTTCAAAAAGGAAAGTCTTTTTTTTCCTTTTTTCTTTTTTTCGGCGATGAAGAAAAACTTCTATTGTCAATTTATGCGAATCCGGGAAAAACGTTCTTCACGCAGACGCTCGGCAGGAAATTTGTACGGGTCGAAACAGCCCTTTGCGCCGCCTGTCATCTCATAAAAAAGTCCTTTCACTCATATAAATGGTTTTGAAAACATCAAAGGAGTGAAAAAGCATGCTTGAAACAGCCAAAAAAGCCCTTCCCATTGAGGGCTTGGATGAAAAACAGGTAGAGCAATCGCGCAAGGAGCACGGAGAAAACCGTTTGACAAGACAAAAGGGAAAATCCTTTTGGCGGTGCTATCTTTCCAATTTAAACGACCCCGTCATCCGTATTTTAATCGGGGCCTTGGCGGTGAATCTGTTGCTGCTCCTAAACGGAGCGGATATTCTGGAAACGGTGGGCATTGCCATTGCCGTTTTCATCGCCACCTTTATTTCCACTTGCTCGGAATATCGCTCCGACCGCGCATTTTTGCTGCTTTCGGAGGAAAGCAATCGGCAAAATGTGTGCGTACAACGAAAAGAAGGCATTTGCCACCTTCCCATCTCCGAGCTGGTGGTCGGCGATTTGGTGCTTTTGAGTGCGGGAGAACGCATTCCCGCCGATGGAAGGCTCATCGAAGGGGCGCTGTATTCGGACCAATCGGCAATGACGGGGGAGAGCAAGGAGATTGAAAAGCGGGCGGGAGGCAGCTATACCTCGACGCCGAGCTGCTCCTGTGCGCTGTTCCGCGGTTGTACGGTGACGGGCGGCACGGGTAAGATGTTGGTTACGGCAGTGGGGGACCGTTCGTTTTTGGGAGAAATTTCCCGTGAAATTCAGGAGGAGCAACGGGAAAGTCCGTTAAAGCTGCGCCTCGGCAAGCTGGCAAAGCAAATCAGCATTTTGGGCTACATCGCCGCATTCCTCATTGCCGTCGGTTATTTGTTCAATGTATTTTTGTTGGACAGCGGAATGCGTCAGGAGCTGTTTTGGCTGAAGCTGACGGACATCCGCTACGTGCTCACACAGCTGCTTCATGCATTGACATTGGGGTTGACCGTCATTGTGGTTGCTGTGCCCGAGGGGCTCCCCATGATGATTGCCGTGGTCCTTTCCTCCAACATTCGCAAAATGGTACGTGACCGCGTGCTGGTGCGCAAGCCGGTCGGAATCGAGTCGGCCGGCAGTATGAATTTGCTGTTCACCGACAAAACAGGCACCCTAACAGAGGGGAAGATGAAGGTGCAATGCGTCATTCATGCCGACGGAAGCCTGCAACGACTCGGAGAGTGGAAAAAAAGCAAGGGCAAAATCGCAGCGTACAGTCGCATTGCATTTTTTTACGGAAACGAGGCACACGTCGGAAGGGATGAAAGCGGAAGGCTTGTTGCCTTGGGCGGCAGCTCCACCGAGCGCGCATTGCTGTCGGCCGTAATGGGCGCTGCCGTTCCGACGGGACTTTCGGTTGCTTCGCGACTTTCTTTTGACAGTGCCCGCAAATATTCGGCGGTGTCGGTTACGGGACA
Source organism: uncultured Ruminococcus sp. (assembly GCA_964638045.1). GTDB lineage: Bacteria > Bacillota > Clostridia > Oscillospirales > CAG-272 > UMGS1865. The sequence goes on from CAZWXE010000019.1 coordinate 14,059, forward strand.
AGAGCGCCTGACCTTTGTTCTCGGTGCTCCGGAAAAGCTGCTGCCGCACCTGACAACCACATTGTCGGACACGGGAGAGCTGTTGCCCTTCCGTCGCGGCGGATTGGATGCACAGGTAACCGCATTGACGCAAAAGGGCGGCAGAGTGCTGCTTTTGGCACTTTGCGAAGGGGGGCATGCCGCAGCGTTTGCAAACGGAATTCACGCGCCTCTGACCTTTTTGTGCGCTGTTTGTCTGAGTGACGGCTTGCGCAAGGAGGCCGCTCCCTCCATTGCAAAGCTTCAGGATGCCGGCATACAGGTGGTTATGATTACGGGAGACCATCCGGACACAGCCACCGCCATTGCCAAGCAATGCGGCTTATGGAGCTCCAGACAAAATCTGGTGTTGACGGGAGAAGAGCTGGCCGCGCTTTCAGACAGCCGCATTCGGCAATTGTTGCCCCATATTGCCGCCATCGCACGCGCACTTCCAACCGACAAAAGTCGTCTCGTACGCATTGCGCAGGAGGCGGGCTTTGTTACGGGGATGACGGGGGACGGCATCAACGATGCTCCCGCCCTGCGACGCGCGGATATCGGCTTTGCCATGGGAAGCGGTACGCAGGTTGCAAAGGATGCGGGGGACATCATCATTTTGGACAACAATCTGGCTTCCGTTGTTCGTGCGGTGCTGTACGGACGCAATATTTTCAAAAGCATTCGCAAATTCATTTCCCTGCAGCTGACCATGAACTTTTGCGCCGTCGGCATCACCATGATTTGCCCCTTTCTCGGCATCGATTCCCCCGTAACCGTGGTGCAAATGCTTTGGATTAACCTGATTATGGACACCCTCGGCGGCATTGCCTTTGCCGGGGAAGCACCCATGGAATCGGCCATGAGAGAGCCGCCGAAGCAAAGAAACGAGCCCATTCTCAACCGGTACATGGTCAACGAAATCCTTTTCAACGGCGGCTTTACCGTGCTGCTGTTTCTGTTCTTTTTGAAATGCCCGGCGGTAACCTCTTTGTTTCGTCCGCATCCCAATCGACTGTACTTGATGACGGCGTTCTTCGCCCTGTTTATTTTTTCATCGGTATTCAACTGCTTCAACGCAAGAACCGACCGCCTGAACCTCTTTTCGGGACTTGGTAAAAATCCGATTTTTATTGTCATCATGCTGGCGATTCTCGTCATTCAAATCGGATTTGTATACCTTGGCGGTTCCGTCCTGCGCACCGCTCCGCTGACCGCAGCCGAATTGCTTTACACCATGCTGTTCTCTTTGGCGGTATTTCCTGCCGACCTCATTCGAAAAAGCATGTGGAAGCTTCGACCTCATCGGCGGGGATATTAAAAAATGCCGTCCGAGGACAGCAAAGCATTAAAATCGCGGAACCGAGCACAGCAGTACACGGTCCCGCGATTGAATTACATTAAGGGGGCAAACAAACGGCAGATACCGTGCCAAAAACGGTATCGGAGGCCGTTGCCGAGTTCGGATTCTTCCATACGCTTGGATTTTTGAACGGTTTCCAAAATGTCGTCCCGGATGCTTTGAACGGTTTCGGTGCCGTATAGACAGGCTCCGCATTCCATGTGCAGATACAGACTGCGAAAGTCCATGTTGACGGTTCCGATGGAGGCAATGTGGTCGTCGGAAACAATGGATTTTGCATGGATGAATCCGGGGGTATATTCGTAAACCTTCACACCTGCGGCGATTAGCTCCCGATAATAGGAGCGGCTGGTGAAGTGAACAAATTTCTTGTCGGGAATGGCCGGCGTGATGATGCGCACATCCACGCCGCTCTTTGCGGCAAACGTCAACGCCGCCATCAATTCGTCGCCGATAATCAGGTACGGGGTGGTGATATAAACATAGCGGTGCGCGTTTTCGATGATGTGCAGGAAAATATGCTCCGCGATGTTTTCTTTGTCCATGGGGGCATCGGTGTAGGGCTGTACCCAGCCGTGACAGGAGTCAAGCGCAAGCGGAGCACGGGGGAGAAGAGCCGCATAATTTTGCTTTTTGTCGGAGAGAAATTCCCACATTTGCAAAAACATGACGGTAAAGCTCCATGCGCCGTTTCCGTACAAACGTACGCCGGTATCCTTCCAATGGCCGAACAAAAGCTTTTCGTTGATATATTCGTCTGCCAAATTGATTCCGCCCGTGTAGGCGATTTTTCCGTCGATGACAAAAATCTTTCGGTGGTCACGGTTGTTTTGAATGGTGGTTAAAAAAGGACGGAATTGATTGAATACTTTGCATTCGATGCCGAATGTCCGCAACTCATCCGGGTAATCTGCGGGTAGCCTCAGCAGACAGCCGAGGTCATCGTATACAATCCGAACGCATACGCCCTGACTTGCTTTTTGCTTCAGGCGTGTGAGGATGCTGTCCCACATGACGCCGTTTTCAATGATGAAGTACTCGATGAAAATGTATTGCTCGGCAGCGTCAATATCCGCAAGCAACGACCGGAGCATGTCCTCCCCGGAGGGGAAATAGTCGGTTTGCGTGTTTTCGCAAAGGGGAAAGCCGGCGCTGTTTTCCAAATAATGAATCAACTTGCGGTTTTCCTCTAAGATGGGAGAGGGCTCGGTAGTGCTGTGCTGCTCCAACAGGCGAAAGTCGTCTTTGCCGTGCTGCTGGATACGCGAAAGCTTTTTGCGAAATCCGGCATCCGACGTTTGGAAATGAAAAATCCAATAAAACGAACCTCCGAACAGAGGAAAGAGCAAAATGAAAAAGCACAGCGAAATTTTAAACGTGCTCTTTTCCGGACGGGAAATCAGGTGAAAGGCAGTCCCTGCGCTGATGACGCTCAAGAGTACTTGCAGCCAATACAGGTGTTGAAAATGAAATACGGTCCCGACAATCAAAATCAGTTGGGCCAAAATCAAAACGGCTACGAAAATTCTGCGCGTGAAGAACACGCGAATTTCTTTTCCGAACTTGTGCTTCAAGCAGAGCTCCTCCTTTCGGCAAAAAACGACGCCGTTTTTTGCAATATACGAAAATTATACCATTAAAAAAATCCGATGTCAACAAATTTTGCAATTTGTTAAAAAATTAAAAGCGGTGAAAATACCTGCGACGCACGCGCCGTCGCAGGTTGCGGATTCAAGAAAAAAAGGACAGAAAGCATGAAAAATGCTTGCTGTCCTTTTTTTGGCTGCGTTTGTGCCGAATCAGTCGGTTACAAAGGGAAGAAGAGCCATGTTGCGTGCACGCTTAATGGCGGTGTTCAACTCTCTTTGGTGAACTGCGCAGGTGCCGGAAACTCTTCTGGGAAGAATTTTTCCGCGCTCGCTGATGAACTTTCTCAGCTTTGCGCTGTCCTTATAGTCGATAAATGCAACCTTGTCGGCGCAGAAAACACAAACCTTTTTTCTTCTACGGTTGTTCACTGCGGGACGTGCGTGGCGAACAACTGCTTCTGTTTTGTTATCCATCTTATAAATCCTCCTGTTCAAAGATTGCCGCTTCCTTAGAAGGGCAGGTCATCGTCGGTTTTCAATTCCTCAAACTTGGGCGCGGACGCCGGAGAGGAAGAAAAGGACGGTGTGTTGTAAGAATCGGGTGCGTACTGACCGGCAGCACCACCTTCGTTTTTGCTGTCAACGAACATTGCTTCGTCGGCAACCACTTCCGTGGCATAGCGCTTTTGACCTTGGGTATCCTGCCATGTTCTGGTTTGGATAGAACCGCTGACACAGAGTGCGGAGCCCTTTCTGAAATAGCGAGAGATGAACTCCGCCGTTTGTCTCCACGCCACTACACTGACAAAGTCCGCTTGCTGTGCTCCCGTGCCGTCCGCACTTTTGGATTGGTAGCGACGGTTGATTGCCAGCGTAAAGGAAACGACCGCAATGCCGCTGGGGGTTTGCTTCAGTTCGGGGTCCGCAGTCAATCGACCGCAGAGAATCACCTTGTTCAAATTCAAGCTGGACATGATAAACGCCTCCTTTTCGGTACGGAATCGTTTGCGGAATTACTCTGCGTCTGCAGCTGCGGGTTCTGCAACCTCGGCAGTCTCGGCGACTTCTTCCGTTGCAGGAGCTTCCTCAACCTTTGCAGGCACTTCATGCTCTACGCGGATGACCATTGAACGAAGAACGCTCTCGTCAATGTTCATCAAACGCTGAAGCTCTGCCGGGAATGCGCTTTCGCTCTTGAAGGTTACCACGGTGTAGTAGCCGTCGTTCATGTCCTCGATGGGGTATGCAAAGCGACGCTTGCCCCAATCGTCAACCTGAACAGCTTCTGCATTTCCCGCAATCAAGTCGGTGAACTTGTTCACGGTTGCCTTGGTTGCTTCTTCGCCGTTTGCCACGCTTACAACGAACATGCATTCATAAGAATTGATTACTTTTTCCATTTTTTACACCTCCCTATGGACTTTCGACCGTGCCGTTTCGTTTTTTGCACGGTAGAGAGACGGACATTTTGTCCGCATCACCGAGAAATTATATCATAGGTTTTACATTTTGTCAAGTACTTTTTCGGCGTTTGATTTGGCAAAAGAGACTTAAAAACGGAAAAATTCGCGATTTTCGTGAAAATACTTGACTTTTCAGAAGCAATGGTTTATAATAGCTAACAAGATTAGCCAAAGTAGGGAAAGGATTAACAAAATGAAGGCGGGATTGAATCGACAAGCCGTTATCGAAGAGGCCGTGAGGATGGCGGACGAAAAGGGAATTGCCAACATCACCCTGAAGAGGTTGGCCGATGAATTGGGTGTACGGTCTCCTTCGCTGTATAAGCACTTTGGCGGCGGACTGGATGAATTGAACAAAGAGCTGATGCTGTACGGTTGGCGTTCATTGGAAAGCGAAATTACAAAAGCCGCCGTCGGGAAAGCAAAGGATGACGCGATTGCGGCAATTTGCCGAGCGTATCGCGATTTTGTCGGCCGTCACAAAGGCTTGTTTGAAGCAATGCAGTGGTACAATATGTATCAGTCGGAGGCACATTTGCAGGCAACGCAAGGCACTGTCGACATCCTGTTTCGTGTGCTGGAGGCCTATGGGCTGACCGAGGAGCAAAAAGTGCATTGCGTGCGGATGCTTCGCGGCTTTTTACAAGGATTTTGCTCCATTGAGGGGCATGGAGGCTTCGGGCATTCCGCCTCCTTGGATGATACCTTCGACTTTGCATTGCAAACGGTGTTAAACGGCATTCGCGATTTGCGGGGAGGCACACAATCATGAAAGGCACCGTAAGAGAATTGTTGAAAAAAATCAGCCCGTTGAACAACCGTACCGATATGCCGAAGGCGTTGTTTGTTGTGAAAAAAAATGCTTGCCTTCGGAATGTGCTACATTGTGGGACTGTTGCTTGCCGAGGGCGCTGTTATTCTGTTGCATTTTGCCTGCGGGAAAAATATGCTGGTCGGCGATGTATTTGACGCACGGAGCATCACGCTGATTACCGATTACGGGTACATCATTGTGCTCGGTGTGACCCTGCTTTATTGGAAATGCGTGGAGAAAAAGCCTTTGGCCGACATGGGCTTGACCAAACATCCGGGAAGCTACTTTGTCGGTGCGCTCATCGGTGCTTTTTTGGTATTTTTGTCCGTTGGGGTCGTCCTGCTGACGGGTAAGATTGAGTGGTGCGGCACCTTTGAACAGATTGATGCTCCGTTTCTCCTGCTGTTGCTCGGCGGATTTGTCGTTCAAGGAGCAGCGGAAGAGCTCCTCTGTCGGGGAATTGTGCTGCACGCACTTCGGGAAAGAGTTTCTTTCGGCGTGGCAATGGAGGTCGGCACCGTTCTGTTTGTCCTTCCGCACCTGTCGTCTTTGACGGATGAGGGGGCGATTTACGGTGTGCTCGGCATGGTCAATTTGTGGCTCATTTCAGCCGTTTTCTCCCTTTTGACGCTCCGCTTTCAAAGCATTTGGGCGGCTTGCGGGCTGCATTCGTTTTGGAATGCTGTTTTGTACGGTGTGTTCGGACTGAGCCTGAGCGGAAACGATGAAACCGTTGCGGGCGTTTTTCGGTTACGTGTTGGAAACGCAAATATTTGGAACGGCGGCAATTACGGGATGGAAGCAAGTGCCGTTACCACCGTGGTGCTGACGCTTGCCGTTGCCTTGATTTGGTACGCGATTCGAAGGCGACGGAAGGCTGCCGTTGTCGCGCAAGCATAACTGCCGCATTGCAAAAGGTTGATTGTTTGTGAACTCGGTTGTGACGGGATTTTTTGCATGCCTCTTGTATTCCTTGTCAAAATGTGATACAATAAAGCAGGTCGACAAGAAACAAAGAGGCGGAGAGTCGGAAGCGGTTCCGATTGCTTGCGTCGAAAGGAAAACGAAAACATCATGAAAAAAAGAATTTTTACGTTGGTTGCCATTGCGTTGCTGTTGCTTCCCGCACTGAGTGCCTGTGCGATGGAGCAATATGATTTGCTCTATTCGGTTGAGCGCAACGGCTACACCTATGCGGTCCGCGGGACGTCGAACCGTGTCAAGCAGGTGGTGGTCAAGCAAGGAGAACAGTTGCTTTTTGCGAAAAAAGTCAAAACCGATGCTTCGGTTTCAAGCATGGACGGCACCTACGGGCTTGCCGTTGCGGATTTGAATTTTGACGGCAGGGACGATGTGATGGTTGCCACCGAGGTCAACGGAGACGCCGTTGCATACCAATGCTTTTTATGGAATGAGGAAAAGCAGAGCTTTGTGAAGGACGACTCTCTGACGGGACTTTGCAATATTCGCGTTGACACCGAGCTGCAGGCAATTTTTGCTTTTGCGCACACCTATCGGATTGAGCCCGCTTACGCAGATGCGCCGGAGTCAAGCATTTCCACCGACATGACCACAAAATATGTGTGGGAGGACGGGCAGCTGCGGCCGGATGTGCGGGCGTCCATCACCTTCTACTCCGAAAGCAATCGCTATTGCTATTCGGTTTCTTATTGGGACAGTGAGGACCAAAAGCTGGGGGATTCCGACGACAACTGGCTCACCCCGGAGGAATTCGCAAGGAATAAGGCTGCCGGGAAGTACGATGTTATCTACTACTTTCAGTAATGAAAGCGGCGGTTCGGAGAGTGCTTGTAAGGCGGCAATAGGAGCAACGGCGTGCTTGTACGGGCTTGCTGCGAGAGCGGCTTTTTGATTCCTCGAACGCCGTTCGAGGACTTTTCGGTTCATATCCCGTTCACACATACAAATTTTTTGAATTATTTTCGAAAAAGGTATTGACTTTTTCAAAAAACAGTGTATAATAATAATGTTTTTGACGCTTGGTCAAAGGCATTCTGCGGGAGTGGCGGAACTGGCAGACGCGCACGTTTGAGGGGCGTGTGGATTACTCCGTACG
>CAZWXE010000020.1:0-21184 GCA_964638045.1 uncultured Ruminococcus sp.
CCACGACCATGAGCATGAACATGAACATGAACATCACCACGACCATGAACATGAGCACGAGCATGAGCATCACCATGACCATGAGCATCATGACGAATGCTGTTGCGGCGAGCACGAGCATCACCATGAGCACCACGACCACGACGAATGTGACGACCCGAATTGCTCTTGCCACGAGCACCACCATCATCATGCCGACGATGTTTTTGTCAGCTGGGGGGTGGAAACCGCAAAGAAATTCGACGCTGCCGCACTTTCCGCAGCCTTGGAGGCCCTTATGGAGGAGAAAACCTACGGAGTGGTGCTTCGGGCAAAGGGAATTGTCGAGGGCAAGGACGGCAGCTGGTTGCACTTTGATTATGTCCCCGGAGAGCCGGACGTTCGCACGGGCGGTGCGTCTGTCATCGGACGGCTCTGCGTCATCGGCTCCGGACTGAACGAGCAGGCGTTGGAAGCGCTGTTCGGCGTAAAGGCGTGAGGAGAGCAACATGGCTGCAAGATTACCCGTTTATCTGTTCACGGGGTTCTTGGAGGGCGGAAAAACGCACATCATCCAGGAATCCATGGAGGATAAAAAATTCAATTCCGGCGAAAAAACCTTGCTCATTCAGTGCGAGGAGGGAATTGATGAATTCGATTTTTCCCGCTTTTACGGACAGAACGTCTATTTGGAAACCTTGGAGGATGAGCAGGCTCTGACGCGGGAGAATCTCACCGCACTTGCGAAAAAGCACCGTTTGGACCGCGTTATCATCGAGTACAACGGAATGTGGAGCCTGAATACGCTGTACGAAAATTTGCCGGATGATTGGGCGATTTATCAGGAGATGATGTTTGCCGATGCGGGAACCTTCATCGCTTACAACACCAATATGCGTCAATTGATGGTGGACAAGCTGCTCAATGCCGAAATGGTGGTGCTCAACCGCACGCCGGAAGGCATCGACAAGGAAGAAATTCACAAAATTATTCGCGGCGTTTCCCGCCGTGCGGCAATCACCTACGATTATCCGGACGGTCACGTGGAGTATGATGACATTCAAGACCCGTTGCCGTTTGATTTGACGGCGGATGTGGTGGACATTCGGGATGAGGATTACGCGGTGTTTTATCGGGACCTTTCCGAGGAGATGGACAAATACAACGGCAAGGTGGTGCGCTTTAAGGGGATTATTGCCCGTGACCGTTCCCTTGGAGAGAAAAACTTTCTGGCGGGCCGTCATGTCATGACCTGTTGCGCCGAGGACATTGCCTACAATCCGTTGGTTTGCATCGGCAAGGAGCCCGTTTCGGCCAAAACGGGGGATTGGCTGACCGTTGTCGGACAGCTTCGCGTGGAAAAACACAAGCTTTATCGCGGCCTCGGGCCTGTTTTGTACATTCAAACCACGGAATTTGCGGTGAAGCCCGTGCAAGAGGTTGCCACTTTTTATTGATTGACACTGTTCACCGGTCGAATTTTGCTTTCGACCGGTTGCTTTTTTCAAAGGAGGATGAACATGAATTCCCAATGGGGGCGAAAAGAGAAAAGAAAAACCTTGCTGCTTTCGGTGCTGTTCGGCGTGATTTTCTTCTTGGGAGCGGGGATTGCTACGGTTAGCATTTGGTATGCCAACAGCTTTGACATCGAATTTAAGGAGCTGCTTTACACGCTGGCATCTCCGTTAAAGGGGACAGGAAACGGTACGGTGTGGCTGATTGTCAAATCCTGCGTGCCTCCCGTACTGGCGCTGATGGCGGGGTATGTTTTGTTTGTTTATTTCTTCTGCTTCCGTCATCGTTCCTATGTGCGGTGTCGCCGTGCGGGAGCCGTATTTTGCGTGGTACTGCTGCTGGGCTCGTTGGTCAACGCGTATTATGCTTTGCGCATTCCGGCATATTTGGAGCTTCGAAAGGAGCAAACCACTATCTACGAGGATTATTACATCTCTCCGGACAAGGTTTCCGTCACCGCCGACGGAGAAAAGAAAAACTTGATTTACATTTATCTGGAAAGCATGGAAACCACCTACGCCTCTGCGGAGGACGGCGGTGCACAGGCGGTTAATTACATGCCGTACCTGACCGCACTTGCAAAGGAGGGGGTCAGCTTTTCGGACGGAGACGCTCTCGGCGGCTTTCACAGCATCAGCGGAACAGGCTGGACCATGGGGGCACTGCTTGGCACCACCTCGGGTGTTCCGTTCTCGCTTTCGGTTTCGGGCGAGCAAAGCCACAATTCCATGGGGAAACGTCAAAATTTTGCAAAGGGATTGACGACCTTGGGGGATATTTTGGAACGGGAGGGCTACCGCCAAATGTTCCTTTGCGGCTCGGATGCGGATTTTGCGGGGCGCAGAGATTACTTTGAGCAACACGGAAATTTTGAAATTTTCGACTTGGATTCCGCTATTGCCGCTGGCGATGTGGACGGCGCGAATGATTGGTGGGGTGTGGATGACCAAACGCTTTACGAAATTGCCAAAAGAGAGCTGACCGAGCTGGCGTCATCGGACACGCCCTTCCATTTTTCCATGCTGACCGTGGATACGCACCACGTGGGCGGCTACGTTTGCGACGCGTGTACCGACGAGTATGCCAATAAAACCGCCAATGTGGTTCACTGCGCCGACAGCCAGTTGTACGCGTTTGTGGAATGGTGCAAGCAGCAACCGTTTTACGAGGATTCGGTTATCATCATCACCGGAGACCATCCGCGCATGGACACCTCTTTGGTCGGCGGAGTCGATTTCTATGACCGTACCGTTTACAACTGCTTTTTGAATACCGATACGGAGGTGCTCGGCTCCGCCACGAACCGCGTTTGGACCTCTTTGGATATGTTTCCTACCACGTTGGCCGCACTCGGCTTCTCTATTGAAGGGGACCGCTTGGGGCTCGGAACCAATTTGTTTTCCGGCAAGCCGACGCTTGCGGAGGAGCTGGGGTACGACGTGCTTGAACGCGAGGTCAGTAAGTATTCCGAGTATTACATCATCAATTTTTCCTGATGATTGCATGAAACAAAGGAGGTTGCGATGAAAGCAACAAAATCTCCGTATTGCTTTTGGGACGGAGTGCGAGAGGGTGTTCCCATTGGGCTGGGCTACCTTTCCATTTCCTTCGGATTCGGCATTACCGCCGTTTCAAAGGGACTTTCCGTATTGGAAGCATTGCTGATTTCCATGACCAACCTGACCTCGGCAGGACAGGTGGCGGGCGTTACGGTAATTGTGACGGCGGGCACGCTTTTGGAAATGCTTTTGACACAGCTGGTCATCAATATGCGCTATGCGCTGATGGGCATCAGCCTGACACAGCAGCTGGATGCAAGCTGTACGCGTGCTCGGCGCGTGTGGATGTCCTTCGGTCTGACCGATGAAATTTTCGCACTGGCCGCCTCCAAGCCCTACGCCATCGGCTCCTCCTATTACGGTGGGTTGATGGTTGTCCCCTACGTCGGGTGGAGCATGGGGACGCTGCTTGGAGCGGTGGTGGGACGTTTTCTTCCGGAGGAACTGCTTCTTTCCTTGAGCATGATGGTATATGCCATGTTCATTGCGGTGATGCTTCCTCCTGCAAAAAAAGAGAAGGGAATCTTTTTTGCCATCCTCATTGCGGCGGCATTGAACTGCGGATTTTCGTTTTTGCCATTGCTGAAGCATGTTTCGCAAAGCTTTGCCATTATTCTTTGCGCGGTGATTTCCGCCGCGGTGATGGCGTTGCTCTGCCCGTTGCCGGAGGAGCATGAGGATGCGCAAGAGTCGCACGTTCGAGAGGAGGACACATGAGAGCTTACATCTTGCCGTACATTTTGGTCATGGCGTTGACCACGTATATCATTCGGATGCTCCCTCTGACCTTCTTTACCAAAAAAATCAAATCGCGCTTTGCGAGAAGCTTCATTCATTATATTCCGTATTCGGTTCTGTCTGCAATGAGCTTTCCGGCTATTTTTTACACCACGGGAGAATTCCTTCCCGCGGCGGTCGGAACAGCCGTAGCGGTGGTGCTGACGTATGTCAAATGTCCGCTTCTTGTGGTGGCTCTGGCGTCCTGTGCTTCGGCATATCTTACATTCTTCCTGATTTAACAGCGGAAGCTGTCGGCAACCGTGTCGGCAAGGTTCTAAATACATCGGTTCTCCCATATATTTTACCAACGTGAAAGAATGGGAGGATTTTTTATGGCAGAGCATTCGATTTATCGGGACATTGCCGAACGGACGGGTGGCGACATCTATGTGGGTGTGGTCGGTCCCGTGCGCAGCGGGAAGTCGATTTTTATCAAACGGTTTATGGAGTCGGTGGTGTTGCCCAACATTGGAGAAGGGTATCCGAAGGAGCGTGCGAGAGACGAGCTGCCTCAATCCGCCGCGGGAAAAACCGTGATGACCACCGAGCCGAAATTTATCCCGGAGGAAGCCGTTCCCGTGGTGCTGGACAACAATGCCCGCATGAATGTGCGCCTGATTGATTGCGTGGGATATTTGATTCCGGAGGCGATGGGAGCCATTGAGGACGGTCAGCCCCGTATGGTACGCACCCCGTGGCGAGAGGAGCCGATGCCCTTTGCGGAGGCGGCGGAAATGGGGACGCATAAGGTGATTGCCGAGCACTCTACCATCGGCTTGGTGGTGACCACCGACGGCAGCATCGGAGACATCCCGCGCGATGCCTACGTGGAAGCGGAGGAACGGATTGTGGGAGAGCTGAAGGAAATCGGAAAGCCGTTTGCAATCATTCTCAATTCTGCGGTGCCCAATACCGACGCGGCACACATGCTTGCCGTCGAGCTGGAGGAAAAGTATCGGGTTCCGGTGGCGCTGGTCAGCTGTTTGACCTTGGATGCCGAGGACATTCGACACATTCTCGGCATGGTGCTGGAGGAATTTCCCGTGGCGCAGATTGCGGTAAAGCTGCCGGAATGGACCACCGCATTGGACAGTACACATCGCATTCGCATTTCCCTGCAAAATACACTTTGCAAATGCGCAGAGGGAGTTCGGCGAATGGGCGACATTGCGTCGGCGTTCGGTGCAATGGTCGAAAACGAATACATCAGTGCCGTTCATACGGAGTCGTTGGATTTGGGTACGGGAAGTGCAAGGCTGACGGCGGTGATGGAGGATGGCCTTTATTATCAGGTTGTCAGTGAAATGACCGGCTTTGAGGTCAACGGGGAACGGGAGCTGATTGCTCTGCTGGGGCAGCTTTCGCAGGTGAAGAAGAGCTACGACAAGGTTGCCGAGGCATTGGAGCGCGTCAATGAAACCGGTTACGGAATTGTCATGCCGGATGTGGAGGATTTGCATTTGGAGGAGCCGCAAATTGTCAAGCAGGCGGGAGGCTACGGCGTTAAGCTGCGGGCAGCGGCACAGTCGGTCCATATGATTCGTGCCAACATCGAAACAGAAATCAGCCCCATGGTCGGAACCGAGCAGCAATCCGAGGACCTTGTACGCTATATGTTGAAGGAATTTGAGGAGGACCCCAAAAGCATTTGGGAATCCAACATGTTCGGCAAGTCCCTGTACGAGCTGGTGAATGAGGGCTTGCACACAAAGCTGGAGCACATGCCCGAGGAATCCCGCAAAAAGCTTTCCGAGACGCTGGAGCGCATCATCAACGAGGGAAGTAACGGACTCATCTGTATTCTCCTTTGAATTTTGTGCGCATCGTTCTGTGACAATTCTTCCTTTGCTTAAAGTCGATGGTATATGGAAGGGCAAACAGCCAGCAGTAGACCTCGATGCTGCGCATCGCCCTGTGGGTTCGACTTCGAGGCTGTCGCTTTTGCGACAGCCTCGAAGTCAAACTGCGGAGCAGGAGCTCGGGCGACAAAGCAGGATGCAAAACAGATGCACCACCGAAAAACCGATTTTGGCTTTTCGGTGGTTTTTTATCCGTTTTTTGTCAATTGCCTTGACATTGCGTGCGTTATCTTGTATAATGAGAAAAACTTCGGAAGATTTTTTTCGCATTTCAGGAGAGGAGCGTTGGAGTGGCACATCCTTTTTTGCATTTTCAAACCATTACCCGACACCGTCACTGCGTGATTGCACATTGCTTTCGGGCAGGTATCGGATTTCAGGGGCTGTTTCATGACCTGTCCAAATATGCACCGTCCGAATTTATTCCGGGAGCAAGGTATTATCAGGGCAATCGAAGCCCGAATGAGCGCGAACGGGAGCTGTTCGGCTACTCGCTTGCGTGGATGCATCACAAAGGACGAAACCGCCACCACTTTGAGTATTGGAACGATTTGAACCCGACAACCAAACTGTATGAGCCGGTGCCGATGCCCGTTCGCTACGTGAAGGAAATGTTTTGCGACCGCGTGGCGGCAAGTAAAATTTATCAGGGAAAAAATTACACCGATGCGCATCCGTTGCAGTATTTTCTCCGCGGAAATGCAAGGGCAAAGATGGCTCCCGAAACCGCGGACCTGTTGGAGAGCTGGCTGACCTTGTTGGCGGAGCAGGGAGAAGCAAAAGCGTTTGCTTATCTTCGTTCCGTCCATCACAGTGATTCTCGTGTCGCATGCAAACCGAAATCATCATCTCAAAAAACAAAGGAGAAATGAAAATGCTGAACAATATGAACATACCGTTTGAAAATCTTTGTAAATTCGAGCTTTGTAACGGTGGGAAAATGAACCTTTTGATCGATGTCAAAAAGGAAACCGCCGATGCCTTGTTTGAACGCTTTTCGGAGGAAGGCTACACCGTTTATGACGCGCATGAGGAATGCGGCAACCGTTTTGCCACCTTTACAAAGGACGGAACAGCCGTTCACCTTTCATTCTTTGCTCAAAACGGCGTGGTGCGTCTGGTTTGTGAGGAACCGAAAAATCTGCCTCCCGTCAAGGCAGAGGGCAGAGCCGCTGTCGTTGCTCCCTTGGTGACGCAAATTCGAGCCACCAACTTTACTGTGGATTGCGGCATGAATTATTTGATCCGCCTGGCGGACGGACGCTTTGTCGTCATTGACGGCGGATTCGGGGAATACGATGAGTCGGAGCACATGCATGAATTGATGCTGGAGCAAAATGTATTGGAAAAGCCGGTTATCGCCGTGTGGTTCTTTTCACATCCGCACGGGGACCATATTCTCGGCTTTTTGGATTATTGCAAGAAGTATGAAAGCGAGTTTGTGCTGGAGCGCGTTTGCTACAATTGGTCGGAGCCCGCTCTGACGCCCTATCCGTGCAAACACGACCACTTTGACGCCTACGTGGAAAGCATCTCCGACAAAACCGAGGTCATCATCGGACACAGCGGTCAACGCTTTGTGTTTGACGGCTGTACGCTGGACGTACTGTATGCGTGCGAGGACGCCTATCCCGCGGCCATTCGTGATTTCAACGACTCTTCCATGGTGTTGCGTATGAATTTGAACGGTCACCGTGTGCTGTGGCTGGGAGACGCCAGCGCCCAAGCTTCGAAGGTCATGTGTCGAGTCTATGCCAAGGAGTCCTTGCACTGCGAGGTGCTCCAAGTGGGACACCATGGGTTTGGCGGAGGGAGCGATGCGCTGTATCGCACCGTTGAGCCGCAGCTGTTGCTGTGGCCCTGCCCGGATTTCTGGTTTCCCGTGGTTCGTGAGTGGGAAGCGAATGCTTACCTCATCGGTACACCGCACCTGGTGGAGAACACTTTTGTCGCAGGACAGGCCGAAACGGTTTGGGATTTCTCCGATGCACAGCTTCGCCTTGCCTACTTGGAGGATTTTCAAAAAGGAAATCTGCTTTACAATGCCGATTTCGCAAAGAAGAGTGTCACTGCATTGAAGTGGTCGTGCATCACCGGCGGCAGGACCGGGTTCTCTCCGCTGAGCATTGATTTCATCGAGGGCGGATGTCATTTGACATGCCGTCCCGGTGCCACTTCGGTTTGTTGCCTGGTGCAAAGCTACGATTTGAAGGGAAATCAATCTTATGTATTGCGTCTGCGCGGAAGGCAGACGGCAGGGGAGACGCCGGTGGGACTCATTTGGAACGATGCCACTCCCACGGTTTGGAAGGAAGAAAGCGTTGTTCCGCTTTGCACCTCCGCGGACGGCTCCATTGATTGCCGTTTGACGGTTGACGCCGACAGGCAGAGTGCAACGCTGGAGTGCGGAGCGCAGACAACGGTTTTGCCGTACACGTCCGTGCAAACCAACGGCTTGCATCTGGCAATGCGCAACGGTGCCGAGGCAGAGCTGTATGAGGTTTCCGTGAGCTTACGGTAAAAGGACGCATTTTTCTTTGCCGATGCGCGGCGGTTCGTATTTTCAGCCGCAGCTTGCCAGTTGCTCAACCGCATTCTTCGGGCAGAGAAGCCTACCGTGCTCCTTTAAGAACGTTCGGAGAGTGCTTGCAAATTCCGTGCTTCCGTACTCGGAAAGAAATGCGATTTTTTCCGGCGTGTGAAAGGGAGAAGCGGAGAAGGCTTCCAACAGCAGATAGTAAACACCGCGGTCATCCTTCCACAGCGCACTTTCACCGATGTATCCCGCTTTTTGCAACCGCAGACAAGCTTGAAGCAGGTGCTCCGCGGAGGAGAAGGCATAGGCGCATTCCTTGCGATACTTCCCGCAATTTTGCTTTGCGGGAAGCATGGCGGGAGCGCTCTTGATTCCGGAAGCAAGCAATCGCTCGTTGCCTGCGGTACCGCCTCCGTCCGCGCTTGAATGGCTGATGAACATTTCACAGCCACCTTCCCGAGACGGGAAATACTGTACCGAAATGTGACGGTCGTCGGTATCAAAGTCGATTTGCTTTCGGATTTCCGCAAACAAGAGTCGAAAGGTTTGGCGCATCTGAAGGCTTCCTTTTTCGAGATGCTCCGGGTTTAAATGAAATTGACACATATCCGACGGAGTCAACATAATTTTCAGCTTACGTTCGCTGATGCGAATCAGCTCCATTCCAAAATCACTCCTTTCGGCAGAGCAGAGAAGCGGTTCTTATTATATTATAATCCGCACGGCGGAAAAAGGAACCCCTAAAAATATGGTAAATTCCAGCACGCAGGATTTTTGCAGTGCGTTTTTTCTTTTTGCTCGAAAACGACGCCCGTCAAAGAGCGCAGTATAACGACACGCCACACGTCATTGTTAAGAATTTCCACTCATATTTGAACTTTTGTGACGAACAATAGTAACAGAGCAGCGAACAGCGCTCAATGATATAGATAAAAGAGCGGGTCCTGTTGAAGCCTTCCGAAGCGGTATCGCCGAAGAAAGCAAAACGGCGATACCGTTCAGATAAGGAGAAAACAATGGCAAGCAATAAGGCACTTGTTCCCGAAGCAAAGGAAGCTTTGGAAAGATTCAAGATGGAAGCTGCAAATGAAGTCGGCGTAAACCTCAAGCAGGGCTACAATGGCGACATTACCGCAAAGCAGGCAGGCTCCGTAGGCGGTCAGATGGTTAAGAAGATGATTGAGTCCTACGAGAATTCTATCAAGACCAAATAAGGATGCTTTCCTTCAAAAGGGCTTGTGGTGTTGATTCCGAAGCCTGAGCAGCGATGGTTTGAAAATCGACGCTGATGCACCCGTTTTTTGTCGGTCGTTCGGAGAAATGCTTTCTCCGGAGAACGATTCGGCATGGACGGTGAGCCCTCCGCTCCTGTTGATTGGAGCGGGGGGCTCGACATGTTCTTTTCGGCTTACCGACGCTGTGCGCTGTCGGTATCCAATGCTTCGATGACCACACACGAGAGGGCGCAGATGAAAAGGTCGCACATGATGTATTCCGCCAGCTGTGCATAATAGCTGTTGGCCAAAACGGCGTCAACCTTCCGTGCGTTCAAAAAGGAAATCAACAGCACGACGGAAAACAGCATGGTCAGAAGCAGCTGAATGCGCAGGACCGTTTGTGCCTTTTTTCCCAACGGATGCAATGAAAAGCCGGTCATTTGGACGGTTTTACCTCCTTTTTTGAGTATTTATTCTTTTTCGTAAAAATGAATATTCAAAACGAAAAATCGGATTTTTCAAGTTTTGTAATCATATTATAGCAATTTTGAGTCGATATTTCCATGACAAATGATTTCCGATTTCGGATAAATTTGTATAAATGAATCTGTTAGAGCTTTTGAAAAAACAAAACAATCAATAAAAACCGTATTTTTATTCTTTGCTTTCACAAAATAATCATAAAATGTGAATAAACGCAGTTAAAAGAGCCGAATGGGACGCCGATTTTTGGGAAAATTGCACAAATGTCGCAATTCTTTCTTAAGAATCGGTTGCTTTTTGTTATGTTACAATCATACATGCCGGAAAATGTAAAAATAAGGAGGAAAAGAAGATGACGGCTTCGGAAAGAAACGAGACATCTCTTTGCTTGGAAAAGAATTTTGTCTGGCTACGGGAGCATTGTGCTGCCTACATGCTTTTTGCAAGGGCAGAGAACGGAGAAACGACACAGTTTCAAATGCAGGTGTCGATGGACGGAGAGTCTGCCACCTTGTTTTTGGGATACCGTTTGGATTTTGCCCTGCAAATGTTTCATCGCATGGTGCAGGGGAGTGTGCCGCCCTGTGCACTGGAGGAGGTGTTTGCCGATGTGATGCATGCTTCGGCAACGGAAGAGGCGTCGGAGGCGGATGCGAAACCGACGCAAGCCTGTATTTTCTATTGACTTTTTGACGGCGGTGTGGTACAATGGAGTGCAGTAGAGGGCGGTGGCTGTTCTTGCCACCGCGGCTCATTCCCGAGAAAAGAGGAGCATTCTGATGTTGAACGCTGTGTTTTGGTCTGTTGCCTTGCTCGCAACGGCATTGTCCTTTGTATGCTGTGCGGAGCTTTCCGTTATTTGGGTGGTTTTGATGCCGTTGTGCATTTATTTCGGTTTGATATTTCTCTATCTGCTTGCATTGTTTGTGTCATCTTTGTTCTTTTCCGAAAAGCCGATTGAAAAAACCAGCCCCGTGTGTCGCTTTTTTGTGTGGCTTTCCATGGATTGGCTGATGTCCTTTTTCCGCATACATATTACTGTGACGGGACGAGAGCTGTTGCCGAAGGAGCGCGCGGTTTGGGTCAGCAATCATGTCTCGGACTTTGACCCGATGGTTGTATTGGCGGTGTTTCGTCGAAAAATTGCCTTTATTTCTAAGGAATCCAATTTTAAAATTCCGATTGTCGGTCCGTTTATTCGAAAAGCGGGCTTTCTTGCCATCGACCGCGAAAATGCGTTGCGTGCGATGCGTACGTTAAAAAAAGCGTCGGAGCTGATGGCTGCGGAAAATTTGGATATGGGAATTTACCCCGAGGGGACGCGTAGCAAAACCGGGGAGCTGTTGGAATTTAAAACGGGCGCGTTTGTTCTCGCAAAGCGCTCCAAGGCACCGGTGGTGGTCCTTTCAACCGGCGGAACCGACCGCATTGCGCACAACATTCCGTTTCGTTCCACCAAGGTGGAATTGCATATTTTGGAGGTTATCCCGCCGGAAAAGGTTGCGGAAATGTCCTTGGATGAGCTGAGCGCATACGTCAAATGCCGCATCTCCGAGGATTTGGGAAAAACGGTTGCGTAATCGGGAAAGCACAGGGGATTTGCGAAATGCGTTGTTATCAGTATCTGCCGAAAAGTAATTTGCATACCCATACAACCTTTTCCGACGGGAAGAATACCGCGGAAGATGTTGTTCTTTCCGCCATTCAAGCGGGAATGAACACCGTTGGCTTTTCCGAGCATTCCGTGTGCGAGCACGTGAAGTACGGCATGCGTGCGGAAACGGAGTCGGATTACCAAACGGAAATTTTGCGCTTGCGTTCCGTCTATGAGGGACAGTTGAATATTCTCCTCGGAATCGAGCAGGATTTGTTCTCTCCCGCCGTGGAGTACCCGTATGATTACATCATCGGTTCGGTTCATCTGCTGGAAAAGAACGGTGTGTATTTTCCGGTTGACAGTGCCGAGCACATTCTGCGCGAAAGCACCGAACGGCTGTACGGCGGCGATATTTTCGGCGTCATCCGTCATTATTACGAAACGGAGGCTCAGGTGATTGAACGCACGCACTGTGATATTGTGGGGCATTTTGACCTGATTACAAAATTCAACGAAGGCGGCGCCCTGTTTGACGAATCGGACCGCCGCTATCGCAAATACGCGTTGGATGCACTGGATGCTTTGTTGGAAAAGGATGTTTTGTTTGAAATCAATACGGGAGCCATCTCCAGAGGGTATCGCAAAACGCCATACCCTTCACCGATGCTGTTGCACCGCATTGCCGAAAAAAGAGGGCGCGTGACGCTTTCGGCGGACGCACATAGCAAGGACTCCCTTCTTTATGCGTTTGAGCCTGCGCTTCAATTGGCCAAGGCGGCCGGCATCGGCAGTGTTTTTGTAATGGCGGACGGGAAATGGAAGGAAGTGCCGATTGGCTGACGGGACATCCGATGCCTTTCGAAAAATGAACAAAAGAGGAAAACGACCATGAAATTAGACGCGCCGCTGATGGGTGAACGAATTGCAATACGCAATTATGTCCGAACCGATTTGCCGTTTTTGACGAAGATGTGGTTTGACGAGGAAAACGGAAAATATATGTCCGACCCGACAAAAGAATATGTCAATGACGTTTACCAAAAGGTTTTGGATGATTTGGAAAACAGCACGGACGGATATTATTTGGTTGCGGAGCTGAAGGACAGCGGGGAGCCGGTCGGCTCGGCGGGCATCTTTCCCACAGGAGCGGGTGTCTACGACATCGGCTATTGTGTCCGTCAAAGTAAATGGCAACAGGGGTTCGGCAGTGAAACGGTTGCCCTGCTGCTGGAATGGCTGCACTGCCAAGGTGCCGTCAAGGTGATGGCGGAGGTGGCAATCGACAATTTGCCGTCCAACCGTCTTTTGCAAAAATTCGGATTTACGGTGGAGAAGAAAAGCAGCTTTCGAAAATACAATATGGATGTGTCCTTTGACAGCTATATTTACAAGAAGGAACTTTCATAAAAAACGACACAGTTGAAGGACGGAGCTTTCCGTTTTTCTTAAAAAGGCGGCAGCCAAACGGATTTTGGCGAATTACCGCCTTTTTTCGTGTCAAAAAAAGGGGAAGAGCATAGAATGGTAGCAAGAGAGTGTTTTCTCTTAATCCATTGAAAAGGAGAATTACCATCATGGCAGAAAACAGATGCCAAAGCCCGTTGTCGGGTTCCTCACGGGAAATGGTTTGCATCGAGACCAACCGTGTGTTGGATTCCTGTCGGGACCGAGATTGCTTTGAAAACGTGCGGGTGTACCTTTCCGGCTTCGGAAATGACGTATTGGAACGCACAAATGCAATCCGTGCACGCACTGCCGACATCCTGTGGTGCTGTATTACCATTGACCCGATTCAATTCAACCGCGGCTTTTATTCGGTGAACATTCGTTTTTATATCAAGCTGACCTTCGAGGCTTGCGTGGGAGGAGGCCGCTCCCAGGAAATCGAGGGAATCTCCGTGCTGGAAAAGCGTGTCATCCTGTTTGGCGGCGAAAGCAACGTCAGCATTTTCAAGAGCAGCGCGGGCGAGCATGATTTTTGCTGTGAGCCGCCACTGTGCTGTGGCGAGCACAACGTGCCGACCGCCCAGGTGGAAGTGGTTGCCCCTGTCCTGCTGGGAACAAGGATTCTGGAGCGTGGGTGTGATTGCAATCCGTGCTGCTGTCAATGTCCCGGGCAGGAGGTGCCGGAGGGCATTGCGCGCTCCTTCGATGCGCCGATTTGCTTTGATGATTACGGGGAAGGCGCCGGAAAACGCTATTTGACGGTTTCGCTCGGCATCTTCTCGGTGATTCGGCTGGTGCGCGCGGGGCAGTATTTGGTACAGGCATCCGAGTGCTGTATCCCGGAAAAAGAGTGTCGCCCGGTAGAAGAGGATGACCCCTGCGGAGCATTCCGTGCCATGCCGTTTCCGACCGGTGCATTTTCCTGCTCCGGAAATGCGCCGGTGGTCGAGCGTCCTCCTCACTGCGGATGCAATTCCTGACGGATTGCGGTCGACAACTGTCGAAAGGGTGCAAAAGGCTCCTTCTCTTTGCGGGGAAGGAGCCTTCGTCTATGACGCCGAGCAAGGGGCTACCAGGCGTTTTTCCGTTCTTTACACATGCTGCATGCTGTCTGCGCGGAGAAGAATTTCTCTTTCCGAAAAGGGCAGCTTGTCCTTCCCGATGAGCTGGTACGATTCGTGTCCTTTGCCGGCAAGCACCAAAATATCTCCGGCTTGCGCCAGTGAAACAGCGCGTTCAATGGCTTCCTTGCGGTCCGGAATGCATTCGTACGGAGTCCTTCTTCCGACGAAGGCTGCGGCAATATCCGCCACAATTTGCTCCGGCGGCTCGCACCCGGGGTTGTCCGAGGTCAAAATGCAAAGGTCGGCAAGCTCGGCTGCCGCCGCCCCCAGCTCCGAACGACGCAGCTGCGTCCGTTCTCCGACCGAGCCGAACAGGCAAAGAATGCGCTTCGGTCGGTATTCCCGCAACGCACTCAGCAAGCTTCGCAAAGCGCCTCCGTTGTGCGCGTAGTCAATGACGGCAATTGCGCCGCAGGAAAGGGGAATGCATTGAGCGCGTCCGTTGGTGTCGGCATTTTGCAATGCGGCTCCGGCACGCGGAGGAGTGATGCCGAAAACCTCTGTTGCCGCGGCAACGGCAAGCAGGGCGTTGTTTACGTTAAAGGTGCCAACCAAAGGTAAGCGCACATCGGCTTGCTGTTTTTTCGCGTGCAGTGTAAAAGAGAGCCCAAATTGTTTTCCGTTGTTTTCGCGGGAAATGCCCGTGGCAAAGTAATCGGCGCGTGCGTCCGATGCGGAGCACGAGATTTTTCTTTTGGCTTTGCATCCGTTCAGGATGGCGGCAGCATGCGCGTCATCTCGGTTATAAAGCACCGTGCTTGCGCCGAATTCCGTAAATAAACGACGTTTTGCGTTTCGGTACTGCGCAAAATCCGCATGCTCGCCGCTCCCGATGTGGTCGGCAAACAGATTGGTGTAAATCGCCGCTTCAAATACGGTTCCGTCCGCGCGGTATTGCGCCAGTGCCTGTGAGGAAACCTCCATGACCACTGCTGGCACGCCTTCCGCGGCCATGCGTGCCATGTGAGACTGCAATGTCAATGCGTCGGGGGTGGTGTTCACGGTGGGAAAGCGTGTGATTCCGTCATCGATTCCGTTGGTGCCGATGTATCCGCACCGAATGCCGTTGGCGCGCAGCACGGAGGTCAGTAATAAGGCACAGGTGGTTTTTCCTTTTGTTCCCGTAATGCCGACCACCTTTATTTTTCGGGACGGATGGCCGTAAAATGTGCATGCCAGCTTTGCAAGCGCAAGGCGGGAGTTTGCGGTGTAAACGACCGTGGCATCCGACGGCAGAGAGAGAGGCGTCTGTGCAACGAACAGCCTGCACCCCCGACGGTAGGCGTCTGCGGCGTAAAGATGTCCATCTGCTTTCAGCCCCTTGATGCAGACAAACACACTGCCGTCGTCTGCCTGTGCGGAGCTTTGCGTGACGGCCCGGATGTCCCGTTCGGGCAGTACAACCGAAAATGGTGCAAACAGAACGGATGCTTTCATGACGGTTCCTCCGACGGGAAAAATGCGGGCGGAAAGCCCACGGGTGTTTTTCCGCATGCCAAAATGGTTTTGTATGCCAGCACCTCCAGGGAATCCAAAAAGACGGTGTCGTCCAAACCCTGCTGCTTCAACAGAGAAAGCTCGGTACAGCCCAGAACAAGGCATTCACATCCGCGTGCCAACAGTGCGTTTGACACGGAATGAAAGGCTTCCATGTCAACGGGAAGGTTTCGCTTGATGCGGTTGAAAATGGTGTCGGTGATGATGCACTGCTCCTCCGGCTGCGGCAGGATGCATTGAGGGGCATCCCGGTCGGTACACAGGCGGCTGTATGCACCGGAGCGCACGGTTCCTTCGGTTGCCAACAGTCCGAAGCGTCGAACACCCTTGCGGGCGAGCAGAGAAACGGTTTCCCGAATGATATTTAAAATGGGGACCGGGCAGGAGCTTTGCAGCCCGTCGTAAAAATAATGGGCGGTGTTGCAGGGAAGCACCAGCAGCTGTGCGCCGCCGTCCGTCAACCGTTTGGCTTCCCGCTGCATGACGGGCAGGGGATTTTCCGGGCTGTTGCCGAGGATGAAGGCGGTGCGGTCGGGTGTGGTGGCACGGCTGCTGATGAGCATATCGATGTGCTCCCCGTCGGAATCCGCCTTGGTGTGTGCAGTCAGCAGCTGACAAAAATAAAAGGTGGACATGGGGCCGAGTCCGCCGATGACGCCAAGCAAGGGGCTTTTGTTCACGGTGTGTTACCTCCCGAATGATTTTGCGGTTCTCCGAACCAAACGCGTTCCATTTCTTCTTTTTCTGCAATGACGTAGCGAGATTCCAAAAGGGAACGGTGATGCCAGAGCATGGCGGCGTAGCGCTCGGTGCAGGGAATGAGATAGAGAATGACGTCCGCGTTTTCCAATTGCGTTGCGTAATCCAACAATGCCTGCACCATCAGCTCCTCGTGCGCGGAGGACACCGTGTGATATTTCATGCACAGGGAAAGCCGCATGGAAAGCGGAACCTTTTGACAGAATACATGGGAAACCACGCCGTATTTGCGAAACATGCGATGTGCGGTTTCCACCGCTTCATCGGAAAGGCCCAGCAAAACGGGAATCAATTCTCCCGACAGCACGTCGGTTACGATAAAATCCATTTCCCGCGCCTCCTTTCCTCAAGTTGTTTTCATTATAGCATATTTCCGTTCAAAAGAAAAGTATTTTTTTCGCAACGGAACGGAATTTATTTTTTTTAAATCGCAAAAAGCGGTTGCATTTTGAAATGCTTTTTTATATAATATAAGGGAACGAAAAAAGGACAGAGACGAATCATGAAAAAAGAAAAAATTTACCGGACCTTTTCCCACTTGCCGGAGCTGACAACCCCGCGCCTGACCTTGCGACGCATGCTGGTGTCGGACACCGACGATATGTACGAATATGCTTCTCGCCCCGATGTCACCAAGCACCTGACGTGGTATCCCCATCCGGACAGAGGGTATACCAGGGAGTATTTGCAATATCTCGGAAATCGCTATGCTGCCGGAATGTTTTACGATTGGGCCGTGGTTTACGAGCCGGATTGTAAAATGGTGGGAACCTGCGGCTTTACCTCCTTCAACTGCTCCTCCGACAGTGCCGAGGTCGGATATGTGCTCAATCCCGACTATTGGGGAAAGGGAATTGCCACGGAGGCGCTTGAGCGGGTGATGCGTTTTGGCTTCGAGGAGCTGGAGCTTCACCGCATTGAGGCGCGGTTTATTCAGGAAAACGAACGCTCCAGACGGGTGATGGAGAAGGCGGGAATGCTTTTTGAGGGGGTTCATCGGGAAGGACTTTTGGTCAAGGGCAGCTACGTCAACGTAGGCGTTTGTGCAATCCTTGCCTCGGAGTGGAAAAAAAATCAGGCCGCGGCTGAATAAAACGGGAAAAATCGGGAGTATCCTTCAAGGACGGGAGCTCCCGATTTTGTTATTGGAGGAAATGATATGGCAAGCTATACGAAAAGCGGCGTTGCGGTTGAAAATTTTGCCGGAACCGAAACCGAACGCAACCTTCACACGGCGCTCAGCGCCGAATCTCAGGCATATTTGCGGTATAAGTGGTTTGAAAAAAAGGCACAAAAGGACGGCTATGTTTCCGTTTCGAGATTGTTTCGCGACATTGCGGCAAACGAAATGGAGCATGCGGAAATTTGGTTTCGATATTTGGGCGGATATTCTTCCACCGAACGGAATTTGGATGTGGCCGCATCGGGGGAGCACTTTGAGTGGTCCGATATGTATTCCGAATTTGAGCAAACCGCACGAAGGGAAGGCTTTCCCGCCATTGCGGATGTATTCGCACAGGTTGCCGCCATTGAAAAGCAGCATGAGCAAAGCTATTTGCGCCGCTATGAGACGCTCAAGGAGGGAAAAATGTTTGTCGGTGACAGCGAGGAGGCCAAATGGATTTGCCTCAACTGCGGACATATCGCTATCGGAAAGGAGCCGCCGAAGGTTTGTCCCACCTGCACGCATCCGCAGGGGTATTTTCAGCCTTACCGGGAGCAGTGACGGAAGGCGTCGAGCGGTGTACGGCAAGGGTGTCTCAAGCTTGGAGATCATTCCCGTTTAATGAATAGCTTATACAAAAAGCACTTGCTTACCAATGAGGGAATGCAAGTGCTTTTTATTGAATTGTCACAATAGAACTCTTTAAAAAAATCAAATTTGAGACAGCCCCTTGCTGTAATGCTGTTTCATCGGTCAATTTGTTTCATGCAGCGCTAGCAACAGTCGGTCGGCATGATGCTTGAGCAATGCGGCGTAGTATGCGACCACAATGACCTCCAAGGCATGGTCCAAGCGCTTTTTGCCGCCGGCAATCGGCTCGCGATAGTCCTGTGTTGCATCCTTGACAATGCTTCCGATGTTTGGAAGGGAAACATGCTCGGTATCCACCAAAATGCTCAAAATCCGACAAATGTAGTCATACAGCGCGGAATCGCTGATGATGTCGTCCGTTGTGTCCTCGATGTCGCCGTTGATGTACTGAATCAAAAAAGCAATGTTGTCCAGCTGCATGCAGGAGCGCAGCATATTGATGATGAGAATGTGCGCAACCTGGTCGATGTCGTATTTTTTCGATTTGCTGGTGGCAACCCAACCGCGCTTGGTCCAATTTTGCAGGGTAGAGCTGTCAATGCCCGAGATTTCCCGAATTTGGGAAAGCATGACTCCGTTGCTGATGAAAAAGACCTTTTTCAAAAACGCAAGCCCTGTTAAGCCGTCCATTTCGGAACGCTTCAGCCTGGTGCCCGGAATCAAATCGTCTTGAAGCTGTAATTTCATGCTGCCGTTACCTTCCTGGTGTGTGTGAAAAATATACTGATATTATATCACACAATCAGTTGATTGTCAAGGCTTTTAAAATGGCGGTTTTATCCAGACCCAGTGCCTCCCAAATGGGGCGGTTGTCCTCGGGAATGCCGAATTGGTCATCCAATGCAAGAATGCGAACCTGCTTGTTTTTCATTTGCGGGTATTCGGAAAGTGCATCCGAAAGCAACATTCCCATGCCTCCCGCGCGAATTTCCTCTTCCAAAAACAGTACGGGACACGCTTTTTCGGGGAGGTAGGGAAGAATTGCTTTTGCAATGCTGTCATAGGGCTTGATTTGCTCCAAGAGCAAAACGCCGATGCGCTTGCCGTATTGCTCGGCCTCCTTGACCGCAGCAAGTGCTTCCGTCACAATTCGTCCGTCTGTGACAATGACGCCGTCCAACAAATTTTTGTCACAGTCAAAGCTCTTGCGCAGGGGCAAATCGGTTGAATTGTCGTTTTTGTAAAACGTGTCCAAGACCTCTTGGCTTTCGCTCCCGCTGGGGTATCGAATGGCGCAGGGCTTTCCCGATTGCAGCGCCTTTTGAAGGGTGCGCTCCAGCGCTTCATAGGTAATGGGAGTAAAAATCGGCAATTTCGGAACCTGCGAGAGAAATGCCACATCGAAAATCCCGTGATGAGTTGCGCCGTCCGAAGCATTCAGCCCCGCGCGGTCGATGCAAAAGACGACGGGAAGCTCTTGCAGGGCGACATCGTGAAGGATGTTGTCATACGCTCTTTGCAGGAAGGTGGAATAAATTGCTACCACAGGCTTATATCCGTTTGCCGCAAGCCCCGCCGCAAAGGTAACCGCGTGCTCCTCGGCAATGCCGACATCAAAAAAACGCAACGGATGGCTTTTCATAAACGGGACCAGTCCCGTTCCGTCTGCCATTGCGGCGGTGATGGCGCAAATGCGTTCATCCCGCTGTGCAAGAGCCGTTAAGGTTTTTCCCATGCGGAGCGAAAAATTCTCGGTTGTTGCGGTTCCTTTGGACGCGGGCGCGATTCCGTGATAACGGTCCGGATTTTTTTCGGCGGGAAGGAGTCCCTTGCCCTTTTTTGTTTTTAAGTGTACGATGCAGCTCTGCTTGCTTGCTTTGGCTTCACGCAACAGCGTTTCCACCGCTTCCTCGTCATTTCCGTCCACCGGGCCGAGATAGTACAGCCCGAGGTTTTCAAAATAATTGCTGCCGTACAATGCCGATTTGAGTGCCATTTTCAGACGCTTGAGGCCGGAAAACAGCGGGGCACCGATGAGCGGTATTTTTTGAATGATTGTGGTTGTTTTGTTTTTTGTTTTGAAATATTTCTCGGAGGAACGAATTTTGGAAAGCTCCTTTGCAAAGCGTCCGATGTTTTTGGAGATGGACATTTCGTTCTCGTTGAGGATGATGATGAGGCGGAGCTTCTTTTTGCAGTTGTTCAATGCCTCGTGAATCATGCCGCCCGTGTAGGCACCGTCTCCGAGGACGCAAACGGTGTAAGCCTCCGAGCCGCTCAGCTTGTCCGATTCCGCAAAGCCGAGTGCTGCCGAAAGCGAGGTGGAGCTGTGTCCGGTGCCGAAGCAGTCGTGTGGGCTTTCACAGCGCTTCGGAAAGCCGCTGAGTCCTCCGCCCGTGCGCAGGGTGTGAAATTGCTCACGTCTGCCCGTCAGCAGCTTGTGTACATAGCTTTGATGTCCGACGTCAAAGATGACGTGGTCCTTCGGTGTTTCAAATACACGGTGAATGGCAAGAGACAACTCTACCACACCGAGGTTGGAAGCGAGATGGCCGCCGTTTTCCGTAACCTGCTGAATCAGGAATTTTCTGATTTCCTCGGCAAGAGCGGGAAGCTTTTCTTTTGGGAGCTCCTTGAGAGCTTGCGGAGAATCGATGTGCTCCAATGTGGGGTAACAATTGTCCTTTGCGGGTATTTCCGGGTTCATGGATGCATTCTCCTTTCTCAATCTCCGCATATTATACCACAAAAGCGAGAGCTTGTCAACAAAAAGCGACGCGGTTCTTTTCTTTACGCATATCGGGCATATCGGGATTTTTGCCGCGATTTGTTCGGTGCCTCCGTCTTTGCGGTTTTACGATTACAATAATATGAAAAAATAAATGCCGTCGCCCTGTAAAATCAGTGAAAATCCATTGACAAATACGTGAAAAAGTGATAGAATGAAATTGCCAAACAAAACCAAATACAAAACAGTAAACGTACCTCTTTCACCGAGAGGCTTTGTTTGCTTGCGTAAGTTAGCTTTATATTCGGCAAAAACGCTTAATTCCGCTAACTTACATTACATAAGGTTT
>CAZWXE010000021.1:0-20568 GCA_964638045.1 uncultured Ruminococcus sp.
GGCTGTAATCGTCCATGTTGGCGCCCATATCGCGTTTGGAAAGCTTTTTCTTGTTGCCGTTTTCATCCAAACGCATGATTTGTGCAATGTGCATGTATTTCGGAAGCTTGAAGCCGAGATAGCGGAACAGCATCATGTGCTTTGCAAGGCTGGGCAGCCACTCTTCACCGCGAATGACGTGCGTGGTGCGCATCAAATGGTCATCCACCGCGTGCGCAAAATGATACGTGGGAATGCCGTCGCTTTTCAGCAAAACAAAGTCCTCGTCGTTTTCCGGAATTTCCAGCTTGCCCTTAATCAAATCGGTGAAGGGGAGCTTCTTTTCCGGGTCGCCGTCGGCTAACAGGCGGAGGACGAATACATCGCCCGCCTTCAAATGCTCTTCCACCTCCGCGTCGGTAATTGCTCTTGCACGAAGCTTCAGCTCTTGCTGCTCGGAGTCATCCAAGTGCCAATCCTTTGCCTTGATTTCGGCTTTTTTGTCCACTGCGTTCAAGGCTTCCAGCTCCGCGGCTGTGGTAAACACGGGGTATGCTTTTCCTTCGCTTACCAATTGCTTCGCGTAAACATGGTAAATGGATGCACGTTGACTTTGACGGTAGGGACCGTAATCGCCCTTGTCGGCAATGCTGCCGTCCTCGCCGATGACGGCCCCCTCGTCAAACCGAATGCCGTATCGCGCCAGCGTTGTAATCAAGCCTTCGGCAGCACCCTCCACCTCGCGCTTTGCATCGGTGTCCTCAATGCGCAAATAAAAAACGCCGCCGCTTTGATGTGCAAGGCGCTCGCCGATGGTGCTGGGGAAAAGACCGCCAAAGTGCACAAAACCGGTTGGGCTGGGGGCAAAACGTGTGACCTTTGCTCCCTCCGGCAGGTTTCTCGGGGGATAGCGGCGTTCCATGTCCTCCGGAGTAGCCGATACATTCGGGAACAAAAGCTCTGCCATTCTTTGGTAATTCATCTCTATATCCTTTCGTAAAAACATTTTCTGATTAAATGCCTTGCCGCTCGAATGCCTCTCCGAGAGAGCAGGAGGCTCCGTGACCGGGTTCAATCGGCAATGAGGCGGGAAGCTCCCGCAATTGATGCAGGGATTGTCGCAGCTGTTCAAGGCTTCCGCCGTACAAATCACACCTTCCGACGCCGGACGCAAACAACGTGTCGCCCGTCAGCAAAAATTCTTGATGACAGAGCAGACAAATACTTCCCGGGGTGTGTCCGGGAGTGTGAAGCACGCGAATGCTTTGTCCGCCGAGTGTCAGCACATCGCCGTCTTGCAGGACCTTGTCCGGGCGGCGCCATGTGCGCTCCATGGGGAAAAAGGCCGAAAATGCATTTTTGTCGGCATTTTGCGGAAAATCCATATCGTCTGCGTGGATGTAAACGGGACAGCCGGGGCAAAGGTCACGCAGAGTATCAATGGAAATGATGTGGTCAAAATGACCGTGCGTCAGCAAAATCCCGTCCAAAACCGCTCCCGATTGGTGAACGGCGGACAAAATTGTTTTCGCATCGGCGCTGGGGTCCACCACGAAGGCGTGTCCGTTTTGAAGTAACAGATAGCAGTTTGAGCCCCACGAGCCGGGCCATAAATTTCGAAGCTCCATGTTGTCCTCCGCTTTTTGTAAAATTGTCAAAAAATTTGCCCACCTTCGGAAAAGCCGGAATTTTAGGGGGTGCTTTGACAATCCCTCCGTCACGCTTGCGCGTGCCACCTCCCTTTACACAAGGGAGGCACCTTTGACTTCCGGACTGCTCCGCAATGCATTCTGCGCCTATTATACCATGAAGCAAAAATGCTTTCTGCGCATATTATACCACATTTTCGGTTTATTGTCTACTGTTTTGACAAAAAAGAAAGAAGAACAAATTTTCTATTGCATTTTTTTCAAAAA
This sequence comes from uncultured Ruminococcus sp., assembly GCA_964638045.1. Taxonomy (GTDB): domain Bacteria; phylum Bacillota; class Clostridia; order Oscillospirales; family CAG-272; genus UMGS1865. Next base: position 1,896 of record CAZWXE010000021.1, read on the forward strand.
AGGATTATAATGATACAAAAAAAGAATGAAAAGCGAGAAATTCGGATGAAAATCACGGAAATCATCGGCGGCTCAAAGCCAAGCCTTTCTTTTGAGGTCTTTCCGCCGAAAAATTACGACAAGTTTGAAGATGTATTGCATGCGGCAACCGAAATTGCCAAAATTCAGCCGGACTATATGAGTGTTACTTACGGTGCGGGAGGAGGAACCTCACGGTACACCACGGACATTTGCCGCGCCCTCAACGAGGCCGGCGTTCCTTCCTTGGCTCACCTGACCTGCGTTTCTTCGGATAAAAATCAAATTCACAAGGAGCTGGAGCATTTGCGTGCGAACGGCATCGAAAATATCCTTGCATTGCGCGGAGACATCCCGAAAGACTTTGACCGAACGGCGGCGCATTATCATCACGCCAGCGAATTGATTGCGGAAATTGCAGAGTACGGAGGCTTTTGCATCGGAGGCGCCTGCTACCCGGAGGGACATCCGGAAAGCAACAATTCCGCCGACGACCTGGAGGGGTTGCGCATCAAGGTGCAAAGCGGATGCGAATTTTTGACCACGCAAATGTTTTTTGACAACAACATCCTGTACAATTTTATGTATCGAATGTACCGTGCGGGCATCAATGTGCCCGTGGTTGCCGGCGTGATGCCCGTGACAAACGCAGCTCAAATCAAACGGCTGTGTGCAATTTCGGCTTCCGCACTTCCGCAACGCTTTTTGCGCATTGTGGACCGTTACGGTGACAATCCGGCGGCGATGAAGCAGGCCGGTATTGCTTATGCCACCGAACAAATCATCGACCTTTATGCCAACGGCATCAATGCCGTGCATGTGTACTCCATGAACAAGCCGGATGTGGCAGCGGCAATCAAAAACAATCTGTCGGAAATTATCAAATAAAAAAGAGAAACAACACATGAAACAGCTCAGAACGCTCATTCGAGAAAAAAGAATGTATTTTGACGGAGGCTTCGGAACCGTACTGCAAAGCATGGGGTTGAAGCCCGAAACTCCTCCGGAAGCGTGGAATTTGACGCATCCGGACAAGGTTTCCGCTTTGCACAAGGCATACATTGAGGCGGGAAGCACCATCATTACCACCAATACCTTCGGTGTAAACCGTGACAAATACGAAAACTATCGGGATTTGATTTCCTCGGCCATCGCTTGCGCCAAGGAAGCCGTCGGCAACAGGGAAGACGTTTTCATTGCATTTGATGTCGGTCCCACGGGCAAAATGCTGGAGCCCTACGGAAGCCTTCCCTTTGAGGATGCGGTCGCTCTGTTTTCCGCAAACATTCGTGAGGCGGTCCGACACGGAGTGGATTTGATTTTAATCGAAACCATGGGAGATTCCTATGAGACCAAGGCAGCTGTGCTGGCTGCCAAGGAATGCTGCAAACTGCCGATTTTTGTCACCAATGCCTACGGTCGGGACGGAAAGCTGATGACGGGGGCCGAGCCGCTTGCCATGCTTGCCATGCTGGAGGGGCTCGGAGTGGATGCCATCGGTATGAACTGTTCCTTCGGTCCGGATATGATGACCGAGATGCTGGATGTATTCGTCGAAAATTGCTCCGTTCCGCTGATTGTCAATCCCAATGCGGGACTTCCGCGCATTGTGAACGGGGAGCCCGTCTATTCGATTTCGCCGACGGAATTTGCCGCCGAAATGGTCACGTTGGCAAAGAAAGGCGCATCCGTGTTGGGCGGTTGCTGCGGAACTACGCCGGAGTACATCCGCGAGATGCGCAAGGCTACCGAGAAAATCCCCTTGCCGACACTGCTTGAAAAAGAGCGGACCTTGGTTTCCTCTTATACCCATGCTGTCTCGCTTTCCGACGGGCCGGTGCTCATCGGAGAGCGTATCAACCCTACCGGAAAGCCGAAATTGAAGGAGGCCTTGCGTAGCGGGAATATGAGCTATATTCTGAACGAGGGTGTTCGGCAAGGTGAAAAGGGGGCTCGAATTTTGGATGTGAATGTCGGCCTGCCTGACATTGACGAAACCGAGACGATGCGTGCGGCAGTGCGTGCACTGCAGGCCGTTACCGACCTGCCCTTGCAGTTGGATTCCTCCTCTCCCGAAGCGCTGGAAGCGTCCATGCGGATTTACAACGGTAAGCCGCTCATCAATTCCGTTAACGGAAGCGCGGAAAGCATGCAAAAAATTTTCCCGTTGGTTCAAAAATACGGCGGCGTTCTGATTGCCTTGACCATGGATGAAACAGGCATTCCGCAAACCGCGGAAGAACGCGTTCGCATTGCACAGCGCATTGTCGAAGAAGCGAAAGCATACGGAATTGCAAGGAAAAATATCGTGGTAGACCCGTTGTGCATGTCGGTTTCCTCGGCACCGGACAGCGCGTTGGTTACACTGCAAGCGGTACGCATGCTGACCGAGCTGGGCATTCCAACCTGCCTCGGTGTGTCCAACATTTCCTTCGGACTTCCGTGCCGTGACAAGGTCAATGCCGCGTTTTTCGCTTCCGCGTTGGAAAACGGCTTGTCCTGCGCAATTATCAACCCCTATGCACAAAGTATGACGGATACCTACTACGCACATCGTCTGTTGCACGGACAAGACACGGCCTGTATGGATTATATTCGTTATGCCGAGCATCAGGTCGGTGCCGAAGCGGTGGGAGGACCGATTGCGGAGCTTTCGTTGCAGGAGGCCATTGTAAAGGGCTTGAAGGATGCTGCGGTGGAACGGGCGAAGGAATTGCTGAAGCAGGCCGTGCCTCCTACGGAGGTGATTGATTGCCACATCATTCCTGCGTTGGATGCGGTCGGAAAGAGCTTTGAAGCGAAGAAAACCTTCCTTCCGCAATTGTTGATGAGTGCCGAATGTGCCACTGCGGCCTTTGCGGTGCTCCGTGCAAGCATGCCGCAGGAAAGTGCCGACAACCGCAAAAGCGTCATTCTTGCCACCGTAAAAGGGGACATTCACGACATCGGAAAAAACATTGTCAAGCTTCTTTTAGAAAGCCACGGCATTTCGGTTTACGACCTCGGGAAAGATGTTCCCGCGGAGCGAATTTTGCAAACCGTTCAAGAAACGGGTTGTCGGGTGGTTGGACTGAGCGCATTGATGACCACCACCGTTCCGTCCATGAAGCAAACCGTACAACTGCTGAAGGCGAATGTTCAGGACATTCGTGTGATGGTTGGTGGGGCAGTGCTGACGCAGGAGGACGCGAACAAGCTCGGTGCACATCATTACAGTCCCGACGCCGCCGACGCGGTGAAATACGTACAATCGGTGTATGGAGCATAAATCAAACAGCACCGAAAAAATATGTCTGTAAAGAACAAATCCCACACACCGTTCAATCGGTCTGTGGGATTTTTTATGATGATCGTCACTCAAATTTCTTTTTCAGCTTGGCAATATCCTCTTTGTCAATCCATTCTTCGGAGTAACCGCAATTACAGCATACGTAGCGGTGAACCAATACCGCAGAAAAAAATGAAAAACCGACTTGAATATTGTTTCCGGTAGCGTAGGCACCCGAGTTGCCTTTCACTTTTAATACATCGGAGGATGCACACTTCGGACAAATATGGGAGTTTTTCATTCGATGCTCCTTTCTACTCTGTAATCGCGATTTTCATCACGTCGTCCGTTTGGCTTTCGAAAACGCGGTATGCTTCTTCGATGTCCGTAAGACGGTATCTGTGCGTGATTAAGGGTGTGGTATCTATTTTTCCTTGCTCAATCAAGGAGAGGATTTCCGCACAGTCGCAGCCGTCCACACCTCCCGTTTTAAAGGTCAGGTTTTTGCCGTACATCTCGGGAAGGGGCAAACTCTGCGCCTCATCGTAGAGTGCAACCACCGTTACCACGGCGTTTGGACGTGCGCATTTCCATGCAAGCTGAAAGGAGTCCTTTGCTCCGGCAACCTCCAGCACCGCATCGGCGCCGCCGTGTTCGGAGTGGGTACGAACAAAATCCTCACATTCCTCCGGACTGCAAAGCAGTACATCTGGATAATGCTCTCGGACAAATTGTGCTCTGGCCGGCTTTTTTTCACAGACGATGATTTGTTTCGGCTTTTTCAGCATCACGCAAAGCAGTGTGCAAATGCCCGTCGGCCCCGCACCGATGATGAGAACGGTATCCTCGCTTTTGATTTCGGAGATGCGCGCCGCCCAAAATCCGGTTGCCAGAATGTCGCCTACAAACAATGCCTGCTCATCCGTCACGCCGTCCGGAATTCGATTCAGTCCGCGGTCCGCATACGGCACACGAACGAATTCGGCTTGCCCGCCGTCAATGCGGCACCCCAACGCCCAACCGCCGTTTTGGTCGGTGCAGTTGTTGACATAGCCGTGCCGACAGAAGAAGCATTCACCGCAGAAGGTTTCCACATTCACCGTGACTCTGTCTCCGGGCTTTACGTTTTTGACCGCTGCTCCGACCGTTTCCACAATGCCGACCGTTTCATGTCCGACGGTGATGCCGGGAACGGCTCTCGGTACGGAGCCGTGCTTGATGTGCAGGTCGCTGGTGCAAATCGAGCTGAGCGTCACACGGACGATGGCGTCCCGCGCGTCTGTAATCTTCGGCTCCGGTTTGTCCGTCAGGGTAAATCTGCCGTGTTCGATGTAGGTGAGTGCTTTCATGTGCTTTTCAATCCTTCTGTCAATGCTTTTTTGTTCATACAATGCTTTGTTGAATGCTTGCGACCGCAAACAGCTATTTTTTGTGCTTGCTTTTTGTGACATGATAGCTTGCGTTCAACAGAAATTCCAAAACATCGTTCGGAGCGTCCGGAAGAAGAACCGATACCCAGTGCAGCTTATTCATGTGGTAGGCGGGGTAAACACCCTCGGAGGCTCCGAAGGCGCCGAACATTTCCGTCGGCACCTTCACATTCACCACATCAATCACTTCATCGCTGTTTTGTCCGAACTTTCGCCTGGAAACGCGCATTGTAAGGGCATACCACTTGCGGTTATCGGAATGCCTCAGGACTGCCGTTTCGGACTTTTCGTCAAACGGGTAATCCGGTGTTTCGCCGTACGCGGACAGGCAGTAATCAAACAATTCCTGCTTGGTCATTGCTTTTGCTCTGCTTTTTCCGATTACACATTGAATCGGAAAAATACAATGTCGCCGTCCTGCATGACGTATTCCTTGCCCTCACTGCGGAGAACACCCGCTTCCTTTGCACCGTTCATGGAGCCGTATTTGACAAGGTCGTCAAATGCGAGAACCTCTGCGCGAATGAATCCGCGTTCGATGTCCGAGTGAATTTTGCCGGCAGCCTTGGGGGCTTTTGTGCCCTTGCGAATGGTCCATGCACGGCACTCATCCGGTCCCGCGGTCAAAAAGCTGATTAAACCAAGCAGGGAATAGCTGGACTTAATCAGACGGTCCAATCCGCTTTCTTCAATTCCGAGGTCGGAAAGGAACAGCTCCTTTTCATCGGCGTCCAATTGCGCGATTTCAGCTTCGATTTGACAGCAAATGGGAATGAGCAAGGAATGCTCGGATGCGGCAAACGCTTTCACCGCGTCGTATGCGGGGTTGCCGACAGGCTCGGTTGCAGCGTGGTCCTCGCTGACGTTTGCAACGTAAATGACGGGCTTGCGGGTGAGCAGAGGCGTATCGTACAGGCAAGCCTCCTCATCATCGGTCAATTCTACGGTTCTGGCACATTTGCCGTCGGCAAGTGCCGCCAGCAACTTTTCAAAAACAGCCAGCTCGAAGGCATACTTTTTGTCCGCTTTCATGGCCTTTTTGGTGCGGTCGATTCGGCGCTCCAAAACCTCCATGTCCGCAAAAATCAATTCCAGATTGATGGTTTCCAGGTCGCGAATGGGGTCGATTTTGCCGTCCACATGAATGATGTTGTCGTCTTCAAAGCAACGAATGACGTGCAAAATCGCGTCCACCTCGCGGATGTTCGCAAGGAACTGGTTGCCAAGCCCCTCGCCTTTGGAGGCCCCCTTAACCAGTCCCGCAATATCCACAAATTCAATGGTTGCGGGAGTATACTTGTTGGGATGATGCATGTCGGCAAGAAAATCCAGCCGCTTGTCCGGAACGGTGACCACTCCCACGTTGGGTTCGATGGTGCAAAACGGGTAGTTTGCCGATTCCGCACCTGCGTTGGTTAATGCATTGAACAGTGTACTTTTGCCCACGTTGGGCAAGCCTACGATACCTAATTTCATTTTTGTCTTTCCCCATCCGAAAGCCTTGATTTGTAAGGCTTTTCTCCTTTCATTAACGATTTATTATAGCAGATGTTGCACCTTTTCGCAAGCGTTATTTTGTAAATAATTCGTATTTGCCTACAATTTCCGAATGATTGATTAAAAAAGTGCAAAAATATTTCAAAAACATTTGCAATTTGTTCAAAATTATGGTATAATATATGCAGAAAGCCTTGCGGAGCAAGTCTTCGGGCTTCGCCCTTCGGTATGCTGCGCATACCCTGCATATTGACGGCTTCGCAAAAATGTCCGTGCAAGCACACATTTTTGCTTCATGGTGAAATATATGCAGAAAGCCTTGCGAGCAAGCATTTTTGCTTCACGGTAAAATATATGCACAAAGCCTTGCTTTGCAAGGCTTTGCGATTGTACGGACTTTTCCTATTTGGAAAAAAGTTCATGTATTCATCACACAGTGTTCCCATTTTGCTTTTATAATGGTAACAGAATCACAACAAATTTTGTATGTTTTTGTAAAATGATAAGGAGGTCCCACGAAGATGACAGATACGAAAATTCTGATTGTGGACGACGATGCGAATATCAGCGAATTGCTGAAAATTTATTTCGAAAATGAAGGGTATGCAGTGAAAATCGCTTCCGACGGGGTGGACGGCTTGAACTATTTTAAAATGTTCGAGCCGGATTTGGTGCTTTTGGATATCATGCTCCCGAAGAAGGACGGCTGGCAGGTTTGCCGTGAAATCAGGGAAATGTCCTCCAAGCCGGTCATCATGATTACCGCAAAGGGCGAGGTTTTCGATAAGGTACTCGGCTTGGAGCTCGGTGCCGACGATTTTGTGGTGAAGCCCTTTGAAATGAAGGAGCTTTCCGCACGTGTGAAGGCGGTGCTTCGCCGTTACCGTATGCACACCAATCAAAACGATGAAGAAGTAATCAAATTCGAAAACATTGAAATCAGCCTTCAAAAATACGAATTGAAGTTGAACGGAAAGCCCGTGGACATTCCTCCGAAGGAGCTGGAGCTGTTGTATTTCCTTGCTTCCAACTACAACCGCGTTTTTACGCGCGACCAACTGCTGGACAAGGTGTGGGGCTTTGACTACCTCGGTGACTCCAGAACCGTGGATGTTCATGTAAAGCGCCTGCGTGAAAAGCTGGAGGGCGTCTCGGACAAATGGATTTTGAAAACCGTTTGGGGTGTCGGATACAAGTTCGAGCTTTTAGGGTAATTGAAAAGGCTTTGAGGCAACCGCATGTTTAAAAGTGTATTTGCAAAGTATGTTACGGCCTTCATGATGATTATCGTGTTCGGCTTTGCCGTACTGTTGCTGTTGGTTACTTCCATTGTTGGAAATTATGCCTACATGGTTCGTGTCGAACGGATGGACTATGCCGTCAACGTTGCGCAGGAGTATCTTGAAAATCAGTTGAAGCAAACGGGAACCGTTGAAGAAAAGGTTTTGAAGGAGCTCGGAGAAAGCGAAGCGCTTTCGGAATTGCTGAGGGTTTTCTTTGAGAAAAACAGTCAAATGGAAATCGTCGTTGCCGACGGTCAAGGCAAGGTGCTTTCCGTGGTCGGAGCCCGTGCGGAAGGTCCGATGCTTGCCGTCGGCTCCGTCCTTCCGCGCGAGTTGGTTTCCGACAGCGTTTTGGAGCACAGCATCTCACAGCAAACATTGGAATCCGATGGAGACAGCCCGATTTTGGTGCGTTCCGTCGGCTTGCTTGACGGGCAGGGAGATGTCAACGGCATCGTTGCGGTTTGCGCGGTGAACACCTATTGGGATGTCATGGTGGAGGAACTTTCCAAGACAATCATCACGGCGGCACTCTTGGTGCTGTTTGCGACGATGATTGCGGCGTATTTTATCACGGAACGGACCACCGAGCCGTTGCGCCAAATGAGAAATGCCGCGCGCAGCTTTGCGGAAGGAAATTTTGAAAGCAGAATCAAGGTCAGCGGCAACGATGAGGTTGCCGAGCTTGCCGAAGCGTTCAATCAGATGGCGGAATCCTTAACCAATTTGGAGCATATGCGCAACACCTTTATTGCCAATGTTTCGCATGATTTGCGCACGCCGATGACCACAATTGCAGGATTTATCGACGGCATTCGGGACGGTGTCATTCCGCCGGAGGAGCAGGGCTACTATTTGGACATCATATCCATGGAGGTGCGGCGCCTGTCGCGCCTGGTTTCATCTCTTTTGGATATTTCCCGCATTCAGGCAGGCGACCGAAAGTTTGTGATGAAGCCGTTTGACATTTGCGAAATGTCCCGCTTGATTTTGATTTCGTTTGAGCAGCAAATTGAGGAAAAGCAGCTGGAAGTGGATTTTCAGTGTGACGACGAGCGAATGATGGTCAATGCGGACCACGATGCCATTTACCAAATTTTTTACAACATTTGTCACAACGCCATCAAATTTTCCAAGCAAGGCGGTTTGCTGCGCGTTTCCGTCTCCGAGGAAAAGGACCGAAAAATCCGAGTTTCCGTTTATAATGAGGGGCAGGGAATTCCGAAAGCGGATTTGCCGTTTGTCTTTGAACGTTTCTATAAAACCGATAAGAGTCGCGGGTTGGATAAATCCGGCGTCGGTCTCGGACTGTTCATATCCAAAACCATCATTGCCGCTCACCATGAAAAAATCTGGGTGAACAGCGAGGAGGGGAAGAATTGTGAATTCTGCTTCACTCTTGCGCGTGCACCGCATATTTTGCTGCACGGACAGGACGAGGAGAATTCCGAAAACGATTCACTTTAAAAAGGAGCGTATGTTATGAACGAAGAACAGAATAAGACGAACGCCGACGGTGCCGCGGATATTGAGCAAGCCAACGAAGATTTGTACGTTTACCGTTGGAACTACGAGGAGCAGTGCGCGCACGATCTTCGAAAGCGGAAAAGCAGCACAAAAGTCGGAGTGTGGGTTTATGCATTGGTGATTTTTGCCGTGTTTGTCGCTTGTATTTCCTTGTTGGTCGGGTTGCTGGTGTGGAATCAGGTAAACGGAAATGTACAATCCTCTCAAAATGAATACGGGAATATGAGTACGGAGGACATTGCGGAGCAATACCGCCCGTCGGTGGTGATGATTTATGCCGAAAATGCAACCTCTTACGGATACGGAACCGGCTTTTTCATCAGGGAGGACGGCTACATTGCCACCAATCATCATGTGATTGCGGACGCCACTTCGGTTTCCGTGAAGCTGTATTCCGGAAAAACCTTCAAGGCAACGGTAATCGGCTCCAGCGCATCGGATGACCTTGCCGTGTTAAAAATCGAAGGCGGCCGATTTCCGTGCGTCAAGCTCGGAGATTCCGACAGCCTCAAGGTCGGTGAACGTGCCGTTGCCATCGGTCACCCCTCCGGGGAGGACGCACCGTGGAGCACCACGCAGGGCATCATCTCCGCGTTGAACCGTGAAATTACCGTGACCGGAAACGGAACCATCGAGGAGCTGACCATGATTCAAACCGATGCACCGGTGAACCCGGGCAATTCGGGAGGACCGCTGTTCAACGGCAGCGGTGAGGTCATCGGAATTGTTACTCGCAAGCTGACCAACAACGAGGGCATCGGGTTTGCCATTCCCATGAACGGCGCAAAGCAGATTTTGGAACGGATTATGAAAACGGGCAGCTCCGACGGCGTGGATTCCTCGGTTTCCAAGGTGCGGCCCACCATCGGAATTCAAGCGGCCACGGTGAAGCAAGGCGACGCGTATACCTACAAGGGACAAAAATATCAAGCCGACTGCAATGGCGTCATGGTCAGCAGCATTGTATCCGGCGGGAGCGCAGAGGGTGTTTTGGAGGTTTCCGACATCATTGTCGCGTTGGACGGAAAAACGGTGTCGACCGTAGACGAGATGATTCAAGAGTTGTATTCTTATGAGGTGGGGGACACCGTTTTGCTTACCGTGAACCGCCACGGAACGGTACTGAAAATTTCAATCAGGCTCGGAAAAGCGTCCTCCTAAATACAAAACGAAAGAAAAATCAAGCAGGGGCTGCCGCACAAGCGACAGCCCCTGCTAGAATTTTGGCTCATTCTTTTTTATGCGCCAAAAACGCCTCGTAGGAACCGCTGAAATCCGTGATGCCTTCCGGCGTAATTTCAATGATGCGGTTGGCAACCGTATTGACAAGCTCATAGTCATGGGAGGTGAACATCAAATTTCCTTTAAAGGCGGAAAGCCCGTTGTTCACTGCACTGATGGATTCCAAATCCAAATGGTCGGTGGGTTGATCCAACAAAAGGAAGTTGGAGCCGTACAGCATCATACGCGCAAACATACACCGCACCTTTTCGCCGCCGGAGAGCACCTTAACCGGCTTGAACACGCTGTCACCCGAGAACAGCATTCTGCCGAGAAAACCGCGCAGGTATGTTTCGGTGGTTTCCTTTGCATACTGTGCCATCCAATCGATGATGCTCAAATCGCAACCGTTGAAGTACGGAGAGTTGTCGTGCGGAAAGTAAGAGGTGGTGATGCTGACGCCCCATTTATAGTTGCCGCTGTCGGCCTGCTCCTCATCCATTAAAATGCGGAATAGGGAAGTGATGGCGGTTTCACTGCCGACAAAAGCGATTTTGTCGTCCTTGTTGACCGTGAAGGAGAGATTTTGAAACAGCGGGACACCGTTGCTCGTTTTGCTCAGGTCACGAACAAATAAAATGTCCTTTCCCGCAACGCGGTCCATGTCAAATCCGATAAACGGATAGCGCCGTGAGGATGCAGGCAGCTCCTCAACGGTCAGCTTATCCAACAGCTTGCGCCGAGAGGTTGCCTGACGTGACTTGGACTTGTTTGCGGAAAAGCGGGAGATAAAGCTTTGTAATTCTTTGATTTTTTCTTCCGCTTTTTTATTTTGCTGCTTGATCATGCGTTGGATTAACTGGCTGGATTCATACCAAAATTCGTAGTTTCCTACGTACATTTTGATGCCGTTGTAGTCAATGTCCACAATGTTGGTGCACACATCGTTGAGGAAGTGACGGTCGTGGGAAACCACCAAAACGGTTCCGAAGTAGTCGGCAAGAAAATCCTCCAGCCATACAGTGGCTTCAATGTCAAGACCGTTGGTGGGCTCGTCCAGCATGATGATGTCCGGGTTTCCGAACAACGCCTGTGCCAGCATCACCTTGACCTTTTCACTTTCCTTCAGGTCCGCCATGCGGTCATACAACCGACTCTCCGAAATTCCGAGTCCCTGCAACAGCTTGGAAGCATCGGATTCCGCCTCCCAGCCGTTCATTTCCGCAAATTCCGCCTCCAATTCGGAGGCGCGAAGGCCGTCCTCCTCGGTAAATTCCTCTTTTTCGTAGATGGCATCCTTTTCCTTCATGATTTGATACAGCTTTTGATTTCCCATAATCACGGTGTCCAAAACCGTGTAAGTGTCAAAAGCAAAGTGGTCCTGTCTCAGAACCGACATCCGAACCGACTCCGGAACCGTCACTTCTCCCGTGGAAGGCTCCAGCTCACCGCAAAGAATTTTGAGAAAGGTGGATTTCCCGGCACCGTTTGCACCGATAATCCCGTAGCAATTGCCGGGAGTAAATTTTAAATCCACATCTTTAAACAACAGCTGCCCGCCGAAACGGAAGCTTAAATTGGATACCGTAATCATCGAAATTACCTACCGCCCTTTTATCATTTTCTGTAATCATACCTCGGTATTATATCATACTTCGATTTTTATTTCAACCAATCCGTGAAATATTTTAAAAAGTCGGATGGCTTCTCGGAATTCCGCCTCCGATGACCTCCTCAAGTCGGGGCCTTATGCAAACTTGTGCAATATGACAAAAAATAAAAATCATAAAAAAACTGTTGCAATTTGAAAAGGATTGTGATAAAATAACAATGTGTAAGTGGATGCTTTTGGCATCTTGACAGTAACGATAAGAAAAATTGTAGTGGAGGTTTTCTGACATGTCTGAGATTTCTGTGGTTTTTAAGAACAAACTGAATGGCTATGATAAGAGCCAGGTAAACGAGTACATCAAATCCCTGGAGGGAAAGCTTCAGGAAAAGTCTGCCTCTCTTGCAAATCTGCAGCAGCAGGTTGCCGAGATGGAGGCAAGATTGAGCAAAATCACCGGCGATGACGCTTCCGTTGAAGAAAAGGTAGAGCTTTACGATAAGCTGATGAAGAAGATGGACGGTGATTACACCAACCTGCTGACCCCCGCCATTGCAAAGGCAAAAGCAATTGAGGCAAAGGCCGAAAAGGAATATGAGATTCGCATCGACCAGGCTCGCCATGCGGCAGAAGGAATTTATACCGAAACCGCGGACCGCATTGCAGGTGTTGTGGACCAGAACATGGACAGAATTTACACCCTCTTGGATGAGTTCCTGTATTCCAAGACCGCTGCCGGCCGTTTTGATGCCTTCGTTAAAAACTGCAAAAACGTTACCATGAAGGTGGCGGCTGCTTTGGAGATGGCTTCCAAGGCTCCGGCAAAGGCTTACAACAATGTTAAAAGCAACGTTTCCGCAAAATATACGGTTGCCAAGGAAAGAGTACAACGCTCCGTTGAGGCTTACAAAGAGGCTTTTTCCGCCGCAAAGGACAACTGATTACGGTGCCTGAAAACAAAAAGGGTGAGCTTCGTTCATGAATATCGGGCAAAAGATACGTGAGCTTCGTTTGGCAAAGCTGATGACGCAGTCGGAGCTTGCCGGTACGTTTATTACCCGTAATATGCTCAGTTGCATTGAGAACGGTTCGGCACAGCCCTCGCTTTCCACCATACAGTACATTGCGGGTCGTTTGAATGTTCCTGCCGGCTTTTTGCTTGCCGAGGAAGGGGACGAAGCGGTGTACCGCAAGATGAACAGCTTTGCGAATATCAAAAAAGCATATACTGCCGGAGATTTACGAGGCTGTCGCAGCCTGTGTGTCTCCGGCTGTCCGGAGCCGGATGACGAAATCAGCTTGCTGCTTGCCGATTGTGATGCGGGAATTGCCGCAGAAGAATTTTGGTGCGGTAGGCTGCGTTCGTCGTGCCGCTTTTTTGATGAAGCTTTAAGCTACGCCAAAAAAACCGTATACTGTACCGCACACATCAAAGCGCTTGCCGCTGTATATTTCCGATATATGACGCGTTTGTCGCCCTCCCTGTACTCGGATGAGCTGGAGGACGGGGAAACCCTTGACTTCTCATATGTCGGTGCGTTCTCCGTCTATGTCGAGGCCTTGGAGGCTTTGGATGAGCGGCACTTTCGGATTGCAGAGGACGGGTTGCTTCGACTGGAGGAAGGCTCGTTTTTTTACGAGCACCTGCAGGCTCGTATTTTGGTGGAACAACAGTTGTTTGCCGAGGCAAAGCCAATGCTGTTACGTATGCTGAAATCGGAAACACCGCTCAACCCGATTCAACTGTACGCGGTTTTGTGCGACCTTGAAATTTGCTGCCGTGAAACAGAGGATTTTAAAGGTGCGTATTCCTACTCCAATGATAAAATCGCATTATCGGAACAATTGCTGAGCGAAGCGTGAGCGGCGAAAACGCGGGACGACATTTCGGTAATAACATCAATCAAGAGAAAACGAAAAAAGTTTTCTCTTTTTTTATTTTTCTATTGACAAAACGTTGCATACAAGGTATAATTGTATACACATATACAGAAGAAGGTGATTTTATGTTGGAAATATCCCAAAAAACAAACCTGTTGGAGCAAAAAACATATCGCTATGCTTTGCAGGACATCCCGGAGCCCAATCTTTACCGTGATGTATTTCCGTACACCGATGTGCCGCGCATTGCGTTTAACCACAGACGTGTGCCCATCGGAATGCCTCAGGATATTTGGATTACCGACACGTCCTTCCGTGACGGTCAGCAGTCGGTGGAGCCCTACACCGTGGAGCAAATTGTGGAGCTGTACAAATTGATGTCAAAGCTCAGCGGCCCGTACGGCATCATTCGTCAAACCGAGTTTTTTGTTTACAGCAAAAAAGACCGGGAGGCTCTTGAAAAATGCATGGCATTGGGACTCAAATTTCCGGAAATTACCACCTGGATTCGTGCAAGCAAGGAGGACTTCAAGCTGGTTCGCGATTTGGGCATTCGCGAAACCGGTATTCTGGTGTCTTGCAGTGACTATCACATCTTCAAAAAAATGAAAATGACCCGTAAGCAATGCATGGATTATTATTTGCAGACGGTTTCCGAGGCCTTTGAGGCGGGTGTCATGCCGCGTTGTCACTTAGAGGACATTACCCGCGCGGATTTTTACGGTTTTGTCGTTCCGTTTGTCAATGAATTGATGAAGCTTTCCGATGAGGCGGGCATTCCGGTTCGGATTCGCGCTTGTGATACCATGGGGTACGGCATTCCGTATCCGGAGGTTGCCATCCCGCGCAGTGTGCCGGGCATTATTTACGGCTTGCAGCACTATTCCGATGTTCCCAGCGAAATGCTGGAGTGGCACGGTCACAACGATTTTTACAAAGCAGTTACCAACGCGACAACGGCTTGGCTGTACGGCGCTTCCGGTGTCAATTGCTCATTGCTCGGCATCGGCGAGCGAACGGGCAATATTCCGCTGGAGGCGATGGTCTTTGAATACGCTTCCTTGCGCGGCTCCTTCGACGGTATGGACCCCACCGTCATCACCGAAATCGCAGATTACTTCAAAAAAGAAATCGGCTACAAGATTCCTCCGATGACGCCGTTTGTCGGAAAGAACTTTAATGTTACCAGAGCGGGCATTCATGCCGACGGCTTGTTGAAGGACGAGGAAATTTACAATATTTTCGATACCAAGAAAATTCTCAACCGCAGTGCCGCCGTGATGCTCGGCAAATCCTCCGGCCTTGCGGGAATCGCATACTGGATTAACGAGAATTACCGTTTGTCTGCCGCCGAGGCGGTGGATAAAAAGGATGCACTGGTTGTTTCCTTGAAGGAATGGATTGACGCGGAATATGACGGCGGCCGTCAAACCTCGCTTTCCACACAGGAATTGGAAGAAAAAATCGAAGAGCTGTCCGGCGGCCGTTTTGCCAGACTGTGAGGAGACGGATTATGATAGAACACAAGACCATATCGTTGGCGGAACAGGTTTTTGAACGTCTGGAAAACGAGATATTGACCGGCGTTTACCAAAGGGGAGAGGTGTTGACCGAAATGCACCTGGTCAGTGACCTCGGTGTCAGCAGAACGCCCATTCGCGAGGCATTGCGTCGTTTGGAGCAGGAGCACATTATTGAAATCACTCCAAAGGGGATTTTGGTTATCGGCGTTACCATGAAGGATTTGATGGACATTTTTTCCATTCGTATTCGGATTGAAGGAATGGCTGCTGCAGAAGCTGCGAAAAACATCACCGAGGAGCAGCTTGCCGAGTTGAAAGAGGTTTTGGAGCTCCAGGAATTCTACCTTCCCAAAAAGGATGCCGACCGCATCAAGCTGATGGACAGCAAATTTCACCAATTGATTTACCGTTTCTCCGGCAGCACCGCATTGAACGATACATTGCTGCCGCTTCATAAAAAGGTGCAAAAATATCGAAAGGCTTCGGTGGAAAACGCAGAACGCGCACAGCAATCCGCTATGGAGCACCGTGCGATTTTCGAGGCAATTGCCGCGCACGATGTCGAGCTTGCCGACCGCAAGATGGTGGAGCACATTACAAACGCAAAAATTTATTACGAAGCGAGGGACTGAGCATTATGGGATTGACAATTGCACAAAAAATCATTCGTTCTCATTTAATCGAGGGTGATTTGACTGTGGGAAGCGAGGTTGCATTGCGCATCGACCAAACCTTGACGCAGGACGCAACCGGAACGATGGCATATTTGGAGTTTGAAGCAATGGGGATTGACCGTGTACGCACGGAGCTCAGTGTGGCATACATCGACCACAATACGCTGCAATCCGGTTTTGAAAACGCAGACGACCACCGTTTTATTCAATCTGTCGCAAAGAAGCACGGAATTTATTTTTCCCGTCCCGGAAACGGAATTTGCCACCAGGTTCATTTGGAACGGTTCGGCATTCCCGGTAAAACCTTAATCGGCTCGGACAGCCATACGCCCACGGCGGGAGGCATCGGAATGCTTGCCTTTGGTGCCGGAGGCTTGGATGTTGCCGTGGCAATGGGCGGAGGCGCCTATTACATCACCATGCCGAAAATGTTCAAGGTCAATTTGACGGGAAAACTGCGGCCTTTTGTCACTGCCAAGGATGTCAGCCTTGAAATTTTGCGTATTTTGTCGGTGAAGGGCGGCGTCGGCGCCATCATCGAATGGGGCGGAGAAGGGGTAAAAAGCCTGTCGGTGCCCGAACGCGCGACGATTACCAATATGGGTACGGAGTTGGGCGCAACGACTTCGATTTTCCCTTCCGACGAGGTGACGCGCGCATTTTTGCGCGCCGAGGGCAGAGAAGAGGCTTACGTTCCGTTGGAAAGCGATGCGGATGCAGTATATGACCGTGTCATTGACATCGACCTTTCTTCACTGTGCCCGCTGATCGCCTGCCCGCACAGCCCGGATAACGTCGTTCCCGTGGATTCCCTGCAGGGAACCCGCGTCGACCAGGTGTGCATCGGCTCCTGCACCAACTCTTCCTTGCAGGATATGCTCAAGGTGGCGGCACTGCTCAAGGGAAGGACCGTATCTCCCCATGTCAGCCTTTCCGTTTCTCCCGGCTCCAAGCAGGTGTTGAGTATGCTTGCGGAGTGCGGAGCCCTGACGGACATTCTTGCAAGCGGCGCCCGCGTATTGGAGTGCGCCTGCGGACCTTGCATCGGCATGGGCTTTTCTCCCAATTCCGCGGGAGTCAGCCTACGTACCTTCAATCGCAATTTTGAAGGCAGAAGCGGAACCGCCGATGCCAAGGTGTATTTGGTTTCCCCCGAAACCGCCGTTGCGGCGGCCGTAACCGGTGAAATTACCGACCCCTCCGTTCTCGGAGAAATGCCCACCGTAACTGTGCCGAAGGAATTTCGCATCGATGACAGTGCGGTGCTTGCTCCCGCATCGGCAGAGGAAGCAAAGGGCGTGGAAATTTTGCGCGGTCCCAACATCAAAAAGTTCCCCGACACGCATCCGCAAAAGGACAGCATCCGTGCGGAGCTGGTGCTGAAGGTGGGGGACAACATTACCACCGACCACATTATGCCCGCAGGCTCCAAAATTTTGCCGTACCGTTCCAACATTCCGTATCTGTCGCAGTTCTGCTTCGGCGTTTGCGATAAGAGCTTTCCCGAGCGTGCAAAGGCCGCAGGTCAAAGCATCATTGTCGGCGGAAGCAACTACGGGCAGGGCTCCTCACGGGAGCATGCCGCATTGGTTCCGCTCTATCTCGGTGTGCGCATTGTCATTGCAAAGAGCTTTGCGCGCATTCACATTGCAAACCTGATCAATGCGGGAATCATGCCCGTTACATTTCAGAATGCGGAGGACTACGAGCGAATCATGCAGGGCGATGTACTTTCCATCGACCGTGTGTGGGAAGGCATGGACAGCGGAAGCATGCTTTTGAAGGATGAAACCGCAGGAATTGAAATTCCGTTGCTGTGCAGCTTTACACAGCGTCAAAAGGGCATTTTAAAGGCAGGCGGCTTGCTTGCGTTTACCGGAAAACAGCTTCAAAAATGACGGAGGTAAGGACGCGATGAATAAGATTCAAATGAAGACGCCGTTGGTTGAAATGGACGGCGACGAAATGACCCGCGTATTGTGGAAAATGCTCAAGGAAGAGCTGTTGCTGCCCTTTGTTGATTTAAAAACGGAATATTACGACTTGGGACTTCCGGAACGGGAAAGAACCCACGACCAAGTGACGGTTGATTCCGCTTATGCCACCAAAAAATACGGCGTTGCCGTCAAATGCGCAACCATTACGCCCAATCGGCAACGCGTAGAGGAGTACAACCTTTCGGAGATGTGGAAAAGCCCGAACGGAACCATCCGTGCCATTTTGGACGGCACGGTATTTCGCGCGCCCATTCTGTTGGACAGCATTCGTCCGGCGGTGCGCAATTGGAAGAAGCCCATTACCATCGCCCGTCATGCCTACGGAGATATTTACAAGGCAACCGAGTACCGTGTTCCCGCACAGGGGAAGGCCGAATTGGTGTTTACCGACACGAACGGCAAGGAAACTTTCCGCGAAACGGTGTACGACTTTGAGTGCGCGGGCGTTTTACAGGGCTCCTACAACAAGGATTCCTCCATTCGTTCCTTTGCGCATTCCTGCTTTCAATATGCGCTGGACACCCGCCAGGACCTGTGGTTTTCCGCTAAGGATACCATTTCCAAGCAGTATGACCAAACCTTTAAGCTGATTTTTCAGGAGATTTTCGATGCGGAATACAGCCAGAAATTTGCAGATGCGGGCATCTCCTATTTCTACACGCTGATTGACGACGCAGTTGCGCGTGTAGAAATAGGAGATGCGGGCATCTGCAAATTTCTGGCTGTATTCCGCATCGAAAATCTC
>CAZWXE010000022.1:0-20483 GCA_964638045.1 uncultured Ruminococcus sp.
TGTAAAGGGAGGTGGCATTTTCGCAAGAAAATGACGGAGGGATTGTAAAAACATCAGTCCATCACCCCGCTGGGCACCGCGTGCTTTCCCGCCCGAGATTCCGAACGGTGCGCTGCACCGTTCGATTCTCGCTGACGCTCGAATTTCGACTACGCTCAGAATGACACGGCGGGAAAAACATCCGTTCGGTGCATAATTCGCATCGACGCGGACAGACTAAAAAAGAATGGCAGCACCTGCTGACGTCCCGCACGGAGCATTTCGGTAGCGTGCGGAAAGCCGACAACTAGCCGACGAGGAGACCAAATAGTTTTCTCAATTTTATTGACAATACCATGTTTTTTTGCTATAATAAACAACAGGTTGTTTTTGATTCTTTTGTAGGCGAATGAAACAAACGGAGGAAAAAATAACGAACATGGGAAAATATTTTGGCACAGACGGCTTCCGTGGGGAAGCGGGCGTGACTCTTACATCCGAGCACGCATACAAAATCGGCCGCTTTTTGGGCTGGTATTATGCAAAAGGTAATTCCCGCAAGGTACGCGCGGTGCTTGGAAAGGACACCAGACGCTCCAGCTATATGTTTGAATACGCCATTGCGGCGGGTTTAACCGCTTCGGGCGCCGATGCGTATATGCTGCACGTAACCACTACCCCCAGTGTGTCTTACGCAACCGCCGGGGACGATTTTGATTGCGGAATTATGATTTCCGCAAGTCACAATCCCTTTTACGACAACGGCATCAAGCTGGTCAACGCGAAAGGGGAGAAGATGGATGACGATACCATCGAAAAAATCGAGCTCTATCTGGATGGAAAAACAGAGGAGCTTGGCCTGACGACTTCGGATATTCCGTTTGCCACGGGAGAGCACTTGGGGCAGATTGTGGATTATGCCGCAGGCAGAAACCGCTATATCGGTTATCTCATTTCTCTTTCCCGTTATTCCTTAAAGCCCTTTCGCATTGCATTGGACTGCGCAAACGGGAGCTCTTGGATGATTGCGAAAAGCGTGTTTGATGCGCTGGGGGCAAAAACCTACACCATCAACGCCTCGCCCGACGGCATCAACATCAACCGCGAGGCGGGCTCTACGCACATTCAGGTGCTTTGCCGATACGTTCGAGAGAACGGGATGGACATGGGCTTTGCCTTTGACGGCGACGCGGACCGCTGCATTGCGGTGGATGAGAATGGAAATGAGGTCAACGGCGACCACATCCTGTACATTCTTGCCGCACAGCTGAAGAAAAACGGCGAGCTTGCCAACAACAAGGTTGTCACCACGATTATGTCCAACATGGGACTTTACCGTGCTTTGAAGGAAGCAAGCATCGATTATGACACGACCACCGTCGGGGACCGCTATGTATATGAAAATATGCTGCAAACGGGGAACTGTATCGGAGGCGAGCAATCGGGGCACATCATCATGAGCAAGTATGCCACCACCGGCGACGGTATTTTAACCGCCATCAAGCTGACCGAGGCGATGCTGGACACAAAGCTCCCGCTTTCAAAGCTTGCGGAGCCGGTGAAGATGCTGCCTCAGGTCACCGAGAATGTTCGCGTTGCCGATAAGGCCGCTGTGCGAAACAATGCTGCCGTGCAGGCCGCGCTTGCCGCAGTCAAGGCGCAGCTTGGCGAGGACGGACGGATTTTACTGCGCGAGAGCGGAACCGAGCCTGTGGTGCGCGTAATGGTAGAAGCGCCCACCGAGGAGCAATGTCATCAATTTGCCGACAGTGTGACGGCCGTGATTTACGCGCAGGGTCTTGCATGAGAAAGGAGATTGTACTGTGGAAAATAACAAAATCACGGAATTGACGGTTCAAGCGCTTTTTCGACATCCCGAGCATTCCATTGCCTTTTCCAGGCTGGAGGAGTGCACCTATCCGTGGGAGGCACTGCCCTTGATTGCGAAATGGGTAAAGGAAATCGGCAGTACGCTTCCGGAGGAGCTTTACGAGCGATGGGGTGAGGAGATTTGGGTGGCAAGGAGTGCTTCGGTGGCTCCAACCGCCTGCTTGAACGGTCCGCTGATCATCGGCGAGCATGCCCAAATTCGCCATTGCGCGTTTTTGCGTGGTAGCATTATTGTCGGCAACGGAGCGGTAGTCGGAAATTCCACCGAGCTGAAAAACTGCATTCTGTTTGACGACGTGCAGGTTCCGCACTACAACTATGTGGGCGATTCCGTTTTGGGCTATTGCGCGCATATGGGAGCCGGCAGTGTTACCTCCAATGTCAAAGGCGACAAAAGCCTTGTTACCGTTGCCATCGGGCAGATGCGTGTGGAAACCAACCTCAAAAAGTGCGGTGCCATGCTGGGAGACCATGCGGAAATCGGTTGCAACAGCGTGCTCAATCCGGGAACGGTCATCGGTGTAGGCAGTCAGGTATATCCGCTGTCCTCGGTACGTGGCTATGTTCCGAGCGCACACATTTATAAGTCGGGCGACAGGCTCGTTCCGAAGCAAGAATCATTGTACTGAATTTTTTATTTTTACGCCTAAAAGAAAAAACACCTCCCGAAAATCAGGGAAATGATAGCGCCGCGACCGTCGGGTGCGTACCGTGCGGTCAACGAGGAAAGAGGTTATCGAGTTTTCGGCGGATGCCTCTTCGGTGTCGGTTTTGACATCGTCAGGGACAGGACAAATATGCAAGCAATTGCAAAACAATACCGGTCCCATTAAATGAAAGCCTATTCAAAAAAGCTTTTTTGAATAGGTCTTTTCGGTATACTTTCAATAACAAAAGGAGAATGCGGAACAGGCATTCGTAAATAACTTTTGCGGATGGCTACCGTTCCGCAAGCAAAAATGATATGTGTGGAATTATCGGATATACGGGAAACGAGAATGCAGTGCCCAAAATGGAACAGGGACTTTCGGTGCTGGAATATCGGGGCTACGATTCTGCAGGGGTCGCCGTGCACACCGCCGACGGAATTGCCGTCAGCAAATGTCAGGGCAGAGTGGCTGCCCTGCAAGCGCAAATCGAGCGGGAGCATTTGCAAGGGCAATGCGCCATCGGGCATACGCGTTGGGCAACACACGGAGGTCCCAACCGTAAAAATGCGCATCCGCACCGCGTGGGAGACGTGGTGTTGGTGCACAACGGTATCATTGAAAATTATGCTTCGCTGAAGGTTGAACTGGAGGAGCGGGGGTATGTTTTTGAATCGGATACCGACACCGAGGTGGCGGCCGCGCTCATAGAGCTTTGCTATCGTGAAACAAGGGAGCCGATTGCCGCCATTCGGCGTGCAACCTCCAAAATGCTCGGTTCGTATGCGTTTGCGATTTTGGTGGAGCAGGCTCCGCAAGCGATTTACGGGGTGCGGCACGGCGCGCCCTTGCTGCTTGCCGAGGATGAAAACGGAAGCTATCTTGCCTCGGATTTAACCGCGCTGTTGCCCTTTACAACCTCCTATCACCGTTTGGAGGAGGACACCATCGCCCGCTTGACGCCTGCGTCCGTTACGCTGTTTGACCGCGACGGAAACGAGCTGGAGCCCTCTTTTGTCAAAAGCACGCTTTCTCCTTCGGCGGCGCAGAAGGACGGATATGCGCATTTTATGCTGAAAGAGATGATGGAGCAGCCTGGTGCAATGGAGCGGTCGCTTTCCATGCGCGTTTGTCGGGGGCTTCCGAGCTTTGAAAAGGACGGCTTGCCAAAGGATTTTTGGCAGTCGTTTTCCGAGGTGGAGTTGGTGGCGTGCGGCTCTGCCGTGCACGCATGCCTTGTGGGCGCGCATTTTTTGGAGCAGTATGCCGCCTTGCCTTGTGAAGTAAAGCTTGCCTCGGAGGCGCGTTACGGCAGACGCTTGAAGGGCAAGGAAAGCTTGGTGATTTTGGTTTCTCAATCGGGCGAAACCGCTGATACGCTGGCGGCTCTTGCCGCGGCAAAGGAGCGTGGACAGTGTACGCTTGCCATTGTGAACACGGTCGATTCCGCGATTGCAAGAGAGGCCGCGTATTGTGTTTACACCTATGCGGGACCGGAAATTGCGGTGGCAACCACCAAGGGCTATTGCACGCAGGTTGCCGTGCTGCTTTTGCTTGCATTGGACGCGGCGAGAGCACGCCGACAGCTTGAGGAGGAGTGCATTCGCACATGCGTACAGCTGCTGACCGAGGAAGCGCCGTCTGCCATGGAGAAGCTGCTGCAAGAGTCCGAGCGGCTGCTTCCGATGGCAGAGCAATTGTCTGCTCATGCGCATCTTTTTTATATCGGCAGAGGCTTGGACTATGCTTTGGCACAGGAGGGCGCACTGAAGCTGAAGGAAATTTCTTATCTCAACTGTCAAGCCTATGCGGCGGGAGAATTGAAGCACGGGACCATCTCGTTGCTGCAAAAGGGAACGCCTGTCATCGCGCTGTGTGTGGATGAGGCGTTGTTTGATAAAACCGCAAGCAACATTCAAGAGGTGCTCAGCCGTGGCGCCGAGGTGTTTTTCATCGGCAAGCAAAAGCTTTGCCGATGCATGCCGCCTCAGGTGCACACGGTTCCGCTTGCTGACGGAGATGTGTCGGTAGCACTGTTTGAGGCACTTGCCGCCATGCAAATTTTGGCGTATCAAACGGCTTCCTTGCTCGGATGTGATATTGACTGTCCGCGGAACTTGGCAAAATCCGTGACGGTGGAATAAGCACCGGGGGCTGTCGCTTTTGCGGCAGCCCCTTTTTAGCCATCAAAATCCAAATGCCAACAAAAATCGTACAACAAAATCTCGGAAGATTCGATTTCTTTTTCCTTTTTTTTCGCGCGCCGTTCGACCGCTGTCGTTTCAAAAAGAGAAAAGTCCCGTTGCGCCGTGCTTTTTACCGTTTTTTTCGCAAAAACGGCAGACAGCAAATTCGACTGCTTTTTCGATGCTGTCGG
Source organism: uncultured Ruminococcus sp. (assembly GCA_964638045.1). GTDB lineage: Bacteria > Bacillota > Clostridia > Oscillospirales > CAG-272 > UMGS1865. Next base: position 4,894 of record CAZWXE010000022.1, read on the forward strand.
TGTAAAATAACAGCAGAAATGCACCTTTGCTGTGAAAGCATGGGACAGGAAAGGAGAAAAACGGATGTTCGGGGAAAAAATGAACGAAAAAGGGCGGCTCAAAAAGAAGTTTGCCGCAAGGGAGGCCTTTGTGAAGGGGCGGTTACACCGTTGGACAAGCTTCCCGATTTGGATGCTGTGGGGATATATTTTGGGCAACGGCACCATGCTGTTCGATACCCGTCCCTTGGGCTTGGCGCTGTTGTGCGGAACGGCGGGGAATGTGGGGGCGGTGCTTGCCGGATGCGTGCTGTCGGCATTGCTGCGCCCATATGAGCGTTTGATTTACCTTTGTACTTATTTGGTTGTGGGCTTGGTTCGCGTGCTTTGCGACGCATTGTTGGAGTATCCCGACATGCGGGTACAATGGAAGTCGCACGTGTCTCACCTTGTTGAAGGGGAAGCGAGCGCCGAAGGCCGCAAAAAGGAGCAAAAGCGGGAAATTTGGAGGGGGCTGTTTACGCAAAGCGTAGTGCTGCGGATGTGCATCGGTGCCTTGGGCGGACTGATGCTCTCGCTTTACCGCGCCATCGTCGGAGGCTTTGTTTATTACGATTTATTTGCCGCGCTGTTCTTTGTGCTCCTGTGCCCTGCCGCCGTTTTGCTGTACGGGGTGGCAACGGAGGAGCAGTCCGGTACTCCCGTTTTGCAAAAAATCGCGCAGGGCGGGTTGCTGTTTTCCGTTGTTTGGGCATCCAACGGCGCTTCCGTATTCTCCATTTCCTTTTCCCTGCTGCTTTGCCTGTTCTTCTCTCTGGAGCTTGCCGTAAAAAGGGAGGTGCATGAGGGAGCCGTCGGCGCGGTGCTTTGCGGCATTGCATACCATCCGATGTATGTGCCGGCTTTTCTTTCGGCAACGCTGCTGTACGGCTTCTTTCAACGCCGCAAGCGAGAGAATGTGGGAATGCTGCTGGGATTGCTTTCGGTGCTTGCATGGTCGGTTTATGTCGACGGAGCGGATATTTTGGGAACGATGCTGCCGGCCTGCCTGCTGTCGGGCTCCGCCGTGCAATTGGTGTTGAGAATCTCTCAATGGCACGTGCAAAAGCCTGTTGATGCGGTGCCGGAAGCGCAGACCTTGCGGGAAAAACAGGGCAGAATGCATGTGGAAATGGAAAAATACAGAGATTCCAGCAACCGTCTGCGCAGCATCTCCGAGGCGTTTTCCTCCTTGTCCGAAATGCTTTACAACCTCAGTGACCGCTTTCGCCGTCCGGGAACGCTGGATTTGCGTCAGATTTGCGACAGCTCCTTTGAGCGCTTTTGCAAGGATTGCCCGAACAAATCGGTTTGCTGGGGCTTGGAGTATGGGGAGACGCTTGCACAAATCAATGAGCTGATTACCCAATTGCATTTGAAGGGACGGGTGCGCATACAGCGAGAAGAAAATCGCAGTGCGCTGTTTGCGAGGTGTGATTCCATGACGCAAATTTTGGAGGAAATCAATCGGGAATGTGCCCGCTTGACGGGGGAACTTTTGCGCAACAACCGTACCGAAATTTTTGCCATGGATTACGAGTCGGCTGCCGACATCATCAACAATGCTTTGGAGGAGGATGACGGGGAATATTGCTTGGATGTCGAGCTGGAGCAACGCGTTGCGGTTTATTTGAAGGATGCGGGAATCTCCTTTGACGGTGTTGCGGTGTATGGCAAGAGGCAAAAACAAATTCATGTACAGCGTGCGGAGCTTTCCGCCTCCCGCGTCACGGCCGAAACCCTGCGCACCGACCTCGGGGAAATGTGCGGCGTTTCCTTTGAACGGCCGCTGTTTGAGGTGGAGGACGGGAGCAGCACCATGCTGTTGCGCGCCAAGCAGAAAATTTCCATTACGGTTGCGAAAAACAATATTTCGGCCGAGGGCGGTGTTTGCGGGGATACGGTAAACCTGTTTTCCAACCGCAAGGGCTATTTTTATTCCTTAATCAGTGACGGTATGGGCTGCGGCAGGGAGGCGGCGCTGACCTCCGGCCTTTGCTCGGTATTCCTGGAGGAAATGCTGCGCGGCGGAAACCGCGTGTCTACTTCCCTGAAAATGCTGAACAATATGCTCCGTTCGCGGGGAACGGACAGCACCCGAGAATGTGCCTCTACGGTGGATTTAATGGAATTGGACCTGATGACGGCAAAGGCGAGCTTCATCAAAAGCGGTGCCGCCCCCAGCTTCATTGTCCGTAAGGATACGGTTCACCGTTTGCAGACGGGGAGTATTCCCATTGGGATTCTCGGTCAAATCGAAGCGCCGAAAACCGAATTCTCCTTGCTGGAGGGGGACACGGTGGTGATGGTCAGCGACGGTATTTTGCAAGAGGAAGAGGATGAAAAATGGCTGGAGTCCTTTCTTTCCCGTTCCTCCGTTCTTTCTCCGGAGGAAATTGTTTATCGCATTTGCGTCCACGCCGCCGAGGATGTGCACCACGACGATTGCTCGGCTGTGGCGGTGCGAATTTCCCTTTGTGAGGAGAGCGCTGAGGTAGAAGAGACCGAGGAAATTGCCTGAACCGCTTCACTGCCATTGATAATGGCCGAACAGCACGTTATATTGGTCGGCGATTTCGTCCCACGTTTCCTTCCCGACACGGTCGTTTCTGGGCAGGACGTTCTGCAATTGAAAGGCACGTACGGCATGGACGGTATTTTCGTCGTAAATGCCCGTAATTTCAACACTGCCGAGGTTTTCGTAATTGAACTGCAATTCGGACAGCATATATTGAACCGCGGTTACGACAAATCCGGTGTCGCCCTGCTTCAGCTCATAACCGTCCGGTACACGCGGAAAAACGTAGATGGGAATGTTGGGAGAGTTTTTGCCGAGGGACGCGCGGTAGGCGTCGAAAATAAGCTCCCAGGTGGTTTGGTCAACGATTCCGGTTTCCGGCAGTCCGTACAGACGTTGAAAATCCTTGACCGATTGCGCCGTGTCGCTTTCGTAAATGCCGTCCACGGGAGGACGGGTGATGTCCTTGTCATAGGATATTTGTCGCAGGTAGCGTTGCAGGTTCAAAACGGCTGTTTTATGATTCTCGTTGCTTTGTGGCATGGGGACCTCCTTTCATGCATTGCCGAGCTCGTAGCCGGGGTATTGCCCGTCTCGCAGGGCGGCGCCCTGATACAGCGAGCTGTAAATGTCGACGACGGCGGCCCAACCGGTTGCGCCCACAACACCTGTTTCCGGCAGACCGAAGGTGCGCTGAAAGGCCAGCACCGATTCTCTTGTGCGCGGGCCGAAGTAGCCTGTCGGCGTCACGGTCGGAATGGAGGGGTAGGACCGTGCAATGTAATTGAGGTATTCCTGCAACAGGCGAACCTCATCCGAATCCGAGCCGATGCGCAGAGGAACTCCGCCGTAGGGAACGGCAACACCTTCCACGTATTGCGTGGGAATGGTGGAAACAATTCCGATATAAGCACGGTAAATTTCATTCCAGGTGATTTCACCGACAATGCCGTCCACGGGCAGGTCAAAGGTTCTTTGTGCCGCCAGGACGGCATTTTCCGTGTTTTCTCCGAAGGAACCGTCCACGGTGAGGGGCGGGATGGTGTTGTAGTACTGTGAAAGATAATTCAGAAAATATTGCAACGCCAGTACACCGTTTCCGCTGTCTCCCGGCCGCAGGACGTCGGGGTATTGCTTTGTTACCTCCTCCAAGGCGATGCCCTCGGAGTTGACGTCGTTGAGTCGCTTGACGCCGATATAGATGTTTTGAACGGTGTACCACGTGCTTTTTCCGACAATGCCGTCGACGGTGAGATTGAACACCTCCTGGAATCTTCGCACGGCCGCCTCTGTGTCGGTGCCGAAGATGCCGTCGGTCAGCACGATTTTCGGGATGGACGGAAAATTGTTGGAGATGCGATTGAGGCGAATTTGTACGGTTCGGACATCGTCGTTGACGCTGCCAAGCTGTAAGGGAAAGGTCGGGACACTTTCGGCGTTGCCCGAAATGGCGGCATCGGTGACCAGCTCAATGTCGTCTCCGTAATAAAAACGCAAAATTTCAAACGGGGTGAGTCCGCGGTTGGCAAGCTCTACGCTACCCCATTGGGAAAGTCCGTTGCAGGTGACGGTGGTGCCGTTGCAGTATTGTGCAAACAAAGGCTCGACGTTGCCGCTTCTGCGAATATAATTGTTGAACAGCTCCCCGGCAAGCTGCCGAATGTTGTCGAAAATGTCTCTGCCGTTGACGAAATATTGGTCAAAGGCGGTGGAAGAGGTAATGTCAAACCGATATCCGCGGGTGCGATAATATTCGGTGTAGACGCGATTCAAGGCGAAGGAAATTTGTGCGTACATGTTGGCACGAATGGCATTTTCCGGCCAGGTGGGGTAAATCTCGCTGGACGCCACGTTTGCAACATACTCCAAAAAAGGAACGGTGACATTTTCGGCGTCGCTGTCGGGGCTTCCCAAATGAACGGTGATGGTTTCGGGTATGGTGGGAAGAGTGGGCATGAAGGCTTTCTCCTTTCGGGAATGTGGTTTAGAGGTCCGGATTTTCGGATTCCGAAAAGCGTTCGCCGTCCGGGGTAAAGGAATCTGTTTTTCCGTTTTCGGGTAAGGGAATCATATCAACCGTTTGAATGGAGGTAATGCCGTCGAAAATGGCAAGCCCGGCATAGCTTTGGTGAAAATATCCCTCTATGCGCACTTCCACAAAGTAGGAGGCGTAGGGCGGTGGGCCTCCGTCGGAGGGCTCCTGAGAAGCCGCGCGCGGCGGAGCGCCTAAGGGCAAAATGGGGGTGTTTCCGTCCCGTCCGCTGATGACGCTGGCAATGACGTCTCCGTGTGGGACGCCCAACGCTTTGTCATAGTTGCGTACGCTGACGCGTGCACCCTCCAGAGGGATGGCTCCTCTTGCGGTGACCACGTGAATGGCAAGATACCCTTCTCCCGTATTTTGGACTTCGGCTTCGGCTCGACCTTCTGTATACATTGCTTTTCCTCCGTTTCTGTAAATGAGTCATAGGCATTCTATGCGCGAAAAAAGGAAAGGGTGAAGAAGCCGCTTGGGCCGTCTCCCGTCCTTCCGCTCGGAGCTTTCGCCGGAATGAAGCAAGCACTTGACGGTTTGCTTCGTTTTTTGATGCCTTACGGCTCCGATGTGCGAAAAATCAATTTTTTCATTGTGCCCTATTGACATCCCGTTTTCGGAATAGTATAATTAGTTATACAAATCATACTTTTAATACTTGGAGGAAGATATGAAAAAACCGAAAGGGAAGTATGCGTGGGCAGTTACTGTCGGCGAAAAGGGGCAAATTGTCATTCCGAAGCAGGCAAGAGAGGTGTTTGACATTCATCCGGGTGACACGCTGGTCATCTTGGGGGATGTGAAACGCGGAATTGCCATTCCGCCGAAGTCCATGGTTGCGAATTTTGCAGCCGCCGTGTTCGAAACGGAAGAAGAATCTACATAAAGGAGAAAGTGCGATGAAAATTTACGATATTTCTCAAGAGGTCCTGTCCTGTGCGGTGTTTGGAGGCGACCCTGCTCCCCGCGCACAGCAGCTGATGCGCATGGAGGACGGCGCGCATTGCAATCTTTCCGCCTTCTCCATGTGCGCACACAACGGCACCCATGTGGATGCTCCCGCTCATTTTATTCGAAACGGGGCAACCGTGGGTGAGCTTTCGCTGACGCATTTTGTCGGTCCCGCTTATGTTGCCGCAAAGGACGGTGTGGTGACCGCACAGGATGCCGAACGGATGTTGACGCGGGCACGTACCGCATGTCCGGACAGTGCCAAGCGCATTTTGGTGAAAGGGCGTGCCGAGCTTTCCGCGGAGGCGGCACGGGTTTTCGCGCAGGCGGGTATTTTGCTGTTCGGAAACGAATCGCAAACCGTAGGTCCAGAAAGCGCTCCGCGGGAGGTTCATTTGCTTCTGCTCGGGAAAGGCGTGGTGCTGCTGGAGGGGCTTCGCCTCGGCGCGGTGGAGGAGGGCGTTTATCTGCTCAATGCCGCTCCCTTGAATTTGGCGGCGTTGGAGGGCGCTCCGTGTCGGGCGATTCTGATGAAGTCGGAGGAAGGGGACAATGAATGCCATTGAGCTCAAGGGCTTGACCAAAAAATACAAGGACGTTACCGCCGTGGACAATTTCAGCCTGACGGTTCGCGAGGGAGAGCTGTTTGCGTTGCTCGGTATCAACGGTGCCGGAAAAACCACCACGGTCAAAATGCTTTCCTGCCTGTGCCGCCCCTCTGCGGGGGACGCACTGTTGATGGGAAACAGCATTGTCACGCAGGCAAGGACAGTTAAATCCGTCATCGGCATTTCCCCGCAGGAAACGGCGGTGGCGCCCAATTTGACGGCTCGTGAAAATTTGGAGCTGATGTGCGGTGTTCACGGCTTTGACCGACACAAAACGCGAGAGCGGGTAACGGCGCTGACCGAGGAATTTTCGCTTTCCGCCATTCAAAACAAACGTGCGTGCAAGCTTTCGGGAGGTTGGCAACGGCGGTTGAGTATTGCCATGGCGTTAATCGGTGAGCCGAAAATCCTTTTTTTGGATGAACCCACATTGGGATTGGATGTGATTGCGCGAAGCGAGCTTTGGGATACGGTACGTTCTCTGAAAGGTAAGATGACGGTTGTGTTGACTACCCATTATATGGAGGAGGCCGAGGCGCTTTCCGACCGTATCGGCATTATGAAGGGCGGACGGTTGCTTGCACTCGGTACGGCAGAGGAGTTGAAAGCACTGGCCGGGAAGGACAAGCTTGAGGATGCTTTTGTGGCATTGGTAAAGGAGACGCGTGCATGAAAACATGGAGCTTTGCAAAGAGAAACTTGAAAGAAATTGTGCGTGACCCCTTGAATCTTTTATTCGGCCTCGGTTTTCCGGCAGTATTGCTGCTGCTTCTTTCCGCCATTCAGGCAAACATCCCGGTTCCGCTGTTTGAAATCAATCGTTTGGCCCCTGCGATGACGGTGTTCGGCTTTTCCTTTATGACGCTGTTTTCCGCAACGCTTATTGCGAGGGACCGCGAAAGCGCATTGCTGACGCGATTGTATGCCACACCGATGAGCGCGATGCAATTTATTCTCGGCTACACGCTGCCATTGCTTCCCGTCGCATTGCTTCAGGCCCTGGTTTGCTTTTTCATCGGAGTGCTGCTGGGCATGGAGCTGACTGTCAAGTTGGTTTTCGGAACACTGCTTGCTTTACCGGCCGCACTGCTTTTTGTCGGCTTGGGGCTGTTGTTCGGAAGTGTGCTCAATCCAAAGCAGGTTGGCGGCATTTGCGGGGCATTGTTAACCAACCTTACCGCGTGGTTGTCCGGCATTTGGTTTGATTTGGAGCTGGTAGGCGGTGCTTTTCGGCGTGTAGCGGAGCTGTTGCCGTTTTACCACGGCGTTCAAATCGAGCAGCTGGTTTTTGCGGGAAGAATGTCCGAGGTGCTTCCCCATTTGTTGTGGGTCTCGGGCTATGCCGTTGCGGCGATTTTGCTTGCCGCATTGCTGTTTTTGAAGCAAATGAAAAAAGGATAACAGAAAGGAACTACTTGAAAATGGGACAAAAATCACAACGTGCGGCGGAGCTGTTTATGGAGGGCTACAATTGCAGTCAGGCGGTGCTGGGCGCGTTTTGCGAGGACATCGGAATGGAGTTTGAAACAGCCGTTCGGCTGGCATCCTCCTTTGGCGGCGGGATGGGACGGCTGCGCGAGGTTTGCGGGGCGATGAGCGCGGTGTTTATGCTCGCCGGCATTCATTGCGGCTATTCGTCGCCCACCGATGCGGAGGCAAAGGCCGAGCACTACCGCTTGATTCAAGCCCTTGCCGCCGAATTTCGAAAGAAAAGGGAAACCATTGTTTGCCGCGAGCTGCTTTCGGTGGTCGGGAAGCAGGAGACGCATATTCCGGATGCACGCACTGCGGAATATTATAAAAGCCGTCCCTGCGTTGCCATCATCATGGAGGCTGCCGAGCTTGCCGAGCGGTTGCTGGCGGGAGAAAGATTTTTGTAAGTGCTTCCGACAAAAAAACGCAAAGAAATGCTTGCATATTTGACTCTTCTATGGTAGAATAAAGGCAGACGGCAGTTGTTCCCGCGTCGGGGTGCTGTCGGAATCAACGGAGGATTGAAAAATGGATTTTAGAATGGAGCATCCGCGTCCCGATTTGTGCCGTGAGGAGTATGTATCGCTCAACGGTGTTTGGGATTTTGAGGTGGACAATGCCCTTGTCGGCGAAGCAAAAAAATATTTCGAGCGCGATTCGCTCAACGAAAAAATCAACGTGCCGTTCTGCCCGGAAAGCAAACTGTCCGGCTTGGGGTATGTCGATTTTATGAACGGTGTATGGTATCGCCGAAGCTTTGAAGTTCCCGCAAGCTTTGCGGGAAAGCAGGTCCTTTTGCATTTTGAAGCCTGCGATTATCTGACGAAGGTGTACGTCAACGGTGTTCCCGTGGGCACCCACAAGGGCGGATATACTCCCTTTGCGTTTGACATTACCGCCGCCCTGAAGGAAAGCGGCAACTACGTTACCGTTTTCGCACAGGACGATACCCGCAGCGGTACTCAGATGTCCGGTAAGCAGTCCGAACGCTTGGGCTCTTACGGATGCTTCTACACCCGCACCACCGGTATTTGGCAGAGCGTGTGGATGGAAGCCGCACCCAAAGCAAGAGTGGAGCGGTACGAGGTGAATTGTGACATCGACAATTCCTGCGTTGCCATCGGTGTGGAAACAACCGAGTGGGCGCTTGGCGGACGTTTGGAGGCAAAGGTCTATTTTGAAGGAGCTTTGGTGGGCGAGGCTGCGACAGTGGTTTCCTCCCGCAAGAGCGTCCTTTCCGTCGCACTGTCCGAGCTGCACCTGTGGGACCTCGGACAGGGAAATTTGTACGACGTGGTGTTCACCTTGACACAGGCCGACACCGCGGATACTCTCCGCGGCTATTTCGGCATGCGTGATATTCGCCTGACGAAGAAGGGCTTTTATTTGAACGGCCGTTGCGTATACGGACGCTTTGTGCTCGACCAAGGCTTCTATCCGGACGGTATTTACACCGCTCCCTCGGACGCGGCATTGAAGGCGGACATTCAATATTCCATGAGTCTCGGCTTCAACGGCGCAAGATTGCACCAAAAGGTGTTTGAACCGCGCTTCCTCTATCATGCCGACAAAATGGGCTATATGGTGTTTGACGAAACGCCCAACTGGGGCTTGGACCACACGGATTCCATGAACATTTACAACTTCATCGGCGAGTGGCTGGAGGAGGTCAAGAGAGACATGGCGCATCCGTGCGTCATCGGCTGGTGTCCGTTTAACGAGACCTGGGACAGAGAGGGCAGACGTCAAAGCAATCAGTTCATCGATACGATTTACGATGTGACGCTGGCAGTGGACTCCTCCCGTCCAATTGTCACCAACAGCGGCTCTTATCCCTGCAAGAGCGACATGCACGATGTGCATGACTATGAGCAGGAGCCCGCAAAGTTCAAAGAGTATTACGCCAAAATTCAAGAGGGCGTGATTTGCGATCAGCTTTACCGCAAGGACAGCAAGCGGCAGTGGTATGACACCACCAAGCCGGTGTTTGTCAGCGAGTACGGCGGAATCAAGTGGATTTACGGCGCGCCCGCAACCGAGGGCTGGGGCTACGGAAAGAGCGTGCAAAACGAAGAGGAATTCATGGCGCGCCTGAAGGGCTTGACCGATGTTCTTTTGGACAATGAGGACATTTGCGCATTCTGCTATACGCAGCTGACCGACGTGGAGCAGGAGCAAAACGGCTTGATGACCTATGACCGTGTGATGAAATTCGACCCTGCAAGCATTGCGAAAATTATTTCCAAAAAGGCGGCCATCGAGGATTGACCGTTTGAAATTGAAAAAGCCTGTCGCAAAATATGATTGCGACGGGCTTTTTCTCTTTACAAATGCGTGGAGACATGGTATAATGATACTGTCGAATGAAGTCGAGAAAGGAGTGTGTGAGGCTTGCGGAGCCACAGGAAAACAAGGGGTTTTACCTTGGCGGAGCTGTTGGTGGTAATTGCCATTCTTGCCGTTTTGCTGACGGTTTCGGTGGCGGGGTATGCTTCCTTTACGGAGCGTGCCAAGCTTTCCAAGGATTCGGTGCTGCTGGAGCAGTGCAATACCGTTTTGGATATTTGTGCCGTATATGAGGGCCACAACCGTACCGTATCCGAGGCGCTTTCCAACCTGTCCGAGAACGGAATAGAGCCTGCCGACCTGAAAGCAAGTGCCAAAAACTGCGACATTGTTTGGAATCGCACCGCCGACCGCTTTTTGCTGGTGCGGCAGGGAACCGTGCTCTATCCGAGTACGGAGGAGTCGGTTGCACTTTCCGATTGCTTTCTGACGGTGCACCGTCCCGAGGAAATCAATGGGACGTACAGTGTTCATCTGGCGGAGGATTTTATCGCGCAAGCAGAGCTTTGCCTGAACAACGTCGGCTTTGACGACGGCGGCAATGCGGTCTCCTTCTCGCTTTCCGGAGATACCGACGAGGAGCTGGTTGTTAACACCGTCGGAGGCAGTGCAACAGTCAACCTTCCAAACGGAACGGTGAAGCACTACGGAGATGCAAGCCAAGTAACGGTTGAGGCCATCGGAGACGCGTCCTACCACGTTTTCGGACAAATCGAACGCTTCACGCTGTACAGTGGGCATCTGGTGCTGGAGGTAGGTGCTACAATCAATGAATTGCGCATTTTCGGTGGTACGGTGCTTTGCCGAAAGGGCGCTGCGGTGAGCGTTTCCGCCGAGGATGCGGAAGCCATCGAAAATCAGGGAGGTACCGTCCGCATTCTTCCCACCGAGGCGGATGAACCGGATGCACCGAACGAACCGACCGAACCGGAAGAGCCGAGCAAACCGACCGTGTCTGTGCTGTTTGCGGGAGGGGACGGAAGCAAGGAGCATCCCTATTTGATTTCCACACCGCAGCAGTTTTCGAAAATTGCCGCTTTGATGGCGCATAATTACAGTGAGCGCGAGGAAACCATCTCGGTGCCGTATTTGGAAGAGAAGCGCATCTATGCGGCGGACTACAAGTTGAAGGATGGATTTTGCCGCATCAAGTCGGTGCTAAGTGCACCGTGCAAGGAGCCGGGAGAGCATGATTTCGACGAGCTCCCGGATGCAGAGCGGCAATACGTGCAAGAAAAATGTGAGGAGAATGGGTTAGACCTGGAAGCGCTTGGAAAATACGGTTTGAAATATACCATTGAAGAAGACTGCAACGGCAAGGTGGACAGCATCATTTACTACGAGCTGAAGGAAGCGAAAACAACGGAAACCTTGAGCCAAGGCGAGCAATATTATTATTTCCGTTTGACGGAATCCATCGTTTTGCCAATCGGGTACACACCGATTTCCGCCTTTTACGGAGAATTGGACGGAGCGGGGTATTCGCTGTCCGCACCTGCGAAGAGCACCGCTAAAGAACAGGCGTGCGTCATTTTTAAGGAGGCATTGGGCGGCAGCGTATTCAAGAATTTCGAATTTCGCCTTTCGCAACAGCCGTATTCCCTGGTGGGCGGGGACGAACACCGAACCAACGGTCGGCTGCAATTTGAAAACATTACAATTGCCGCTCAAGAGGAGGGCACCTGCGTAAAGGTTTTGCGGGACGGCTTCGGCGCATTGACGCGGTATGCACTGCATTCGTGGAATGCGGAGGTCGTTGTAAAAAATTGCATCAACCGTGCCGATTTTGATTTTCACGACACCGCATCGGCGGTGTTTGTCGGAGAGCGGTATTTGGAGCTTTATCCGAAGGACCGAGAAATTTACGACAATTCGACGGCAACCTTTGTCGAATGCGGCAATTTCGGAACGTTGAGCGGAACAGCTTGCCGTGTGTGGTGTGTCGGCGTTGTTTCGATAGACGCGGGAGCCTTCGATGAGGACTACCCGTGGCTTTCCGTCGAAGCCTGCACGGAGCAGACACAGCCGTAAAGACAATTTCAAATCCATTGTAACAAAAAAGAGCCGAAGCAATTGCCCGATGACAGTTGCTTCGGCTCTTTGCCCACCTTTTGCGGGAGCATAGGGCACGGGGGTGGAGCCCTCATCGCCGGCGAAATGCGCGTCAGCGGATGTTGTTATTCCGGTAGCTTTTCAATCTTATTTTTTACGACCTGCTTCAGAAAGACCAATGCAAACACGCTGCTGAGTACTTCCGCAATGGGGAAGGTCCACCAAACCAGGCTTAGAACATTTTCGGACAGCGTGAACAAATAGGCGGTGGGGAACACAAACAGCACCAGCCGGAAAAAGGACAGCAACAAAGGCTTCCCCGCCTGTCCCAATGCCTGAAGCACTCCCTGTACGGCTACGGTGAATCCCATAAACAGATAGCCCAAGCTTGCAATTCGGGTGGCATTGGCACATACATCCGAAAGAACGGCCGAAGCACCTTCGGACAGGGAAAACAGCGACGCCAGGGGGTGTGCAATCAATTCAAAAAGAGCCGTCAGTACAAAAGCGGTAATCAGGCTGTCGATGATGCCGTATTTGATGCACGCTTTGGACCTCTCTTTATTCCCCATACCGTAGTTGAAGGATAAAACGGTAATCATCGTGTTGGATAGGCCGAAAGCGGAAAAAAGGGCTACTTGCTGAATTTTATAATAGATACCGAACGCTCCCACCAGTATCGCGGAATCTACATTGGCATTGCCCAAAATCGCATTCACACCTGCCATCATGACCGAGAGCAATGCCTGCATGAGGGCGGCAGATGCTCCGATGCCGTAAACGCCTTTGATGACGGCAAGGCTTGGCTTGATATAGCGTACACTGCCGCTGATTTCTTTGTTTGTCCGATAGTGAAATGCCATTGCAACGAACATGGAAACAAACTGTCCGATGACGGTCGCCCACGCCGCTCCTGCCACGCCCATGTCCAATGGGAAAATAAACAGATAATCCAGCACGATGTTCACAATCGCACCGGAAATTTGGGCGACGGTAGAGCAAACTGTCTTGCCTGTGGCCTGCAAAAAACGCTCATAAACGGTGAATCCGATGGAGCCCAAAGAAAAACAGGTGCAGATTTGCAAATATTCCGTCCCCATGGTTGCAACAGTCGGGTTATCTGTAAACAGACCGATGAACCACTTGGCTCCGAAGCAGCCGAAGAGCAGGAACACCGCATAAATTACCAGCGCCAAAAAGATGCCGTTGCCTGATACCGTATTGACCTTTTCTCGGTTCCGTTCGCCCAGATTTCTCGACAGCATGGCATTCAGACCAACGCCCGTCCCCACACCGATGGCAATAATCATAATCTGCACGGGGAATGCGAGCGTCAGTGCCTCGTTTGCCAATGCACCGACGCCGTCCATGTTGGCAACAAAAATGCTGTCTACCACATTGTACAGTGCCTGCAACACCATGGATACAATCATCGGCAGACCCAATTCCCAAAACAGCGGCTTGACAGGCCGAGTGGCCATTTTGTTTTCTTTCAAATTTTCCATATTTCCTCCTAAAAAGCGCAAAACAGGTGTAAGTCTCAGTTGGACTTACACCTGTCGGCTACACACTTCTTTTATTGTAACATTGTTTTCTCAAAAAAGCAAAGGCAGTTTTACACAATTTTTAATTGATCTTTGCCGTGATTTTTTAAAATTGATACGGCTCTTTGGTTCCGGCAATGCTGTTGCGGGGTGCAAAGGGCCCGATTTTGCTCAAAGGGAGGAAAGGATGGTTTTTCCGATGAGGCGTTGCCCCTCGTTGGTGGGGTGAATGCCGTCCCTGCAATAAAGGTTATTTTTGTAATCCCAAACGTTTAAAAAAGCCGAACGAATGTCGCAAAGCCGGCATCCGCATTCCATTGCAACCTTGGTGACAATCATGGAATAACGCTCTTGGAAACGGTAAATTTGAAATTTGTCACCCAGCCAGCGCAAAATATTGTCGGGGGACAGCCCGTTTTCGGAAATAAACGAAAAATATTTTTCCGCATAGATTGGGGGAAGATTGCACAGAATGGGCTCCATGCCGGCATCTCTTGCCGATTGAATCATCTGCTTCATGTTCTTTTCGTACACCTCTGCGCTGGTTTTCGGGAGGTGCGTTTGCTCGGGAGCCGCGCTGATTTCTTTCCAGTTAAAATCGCAATCGTTGCCGCCGAATTCCAGAACCGCAACGTCGGCGTGCAGGCCCTTTTCAAGGTCCTTTTGTTGCATAATGACTCCGTCTGCGGAGGTAATTCCCATGCGGGAACGGTTGATGACCTGAATGCCCAACTCCTCGGCAACCAAATCGGCGGCAGGGTGAGGAGAGAGGGTATAGCGCTGTCGATTCTCGTCCAAAATGACTCCCCGTGCAACCGAGTCTCCCCAAACAAGTGCGCTTTTGATTTCTTTTTTCATCGTTTTTCACTCTCCTATTCGCAAAATGTGCTTACAAAACAGCATAAACTGGTTTTCAAAACTATATTAACACATAAGTTGAAATATGTCAAGAGATTTTTGAAATAAATTTGTGAATCTTTTGAGAATTAGTGTGTGCAAAAACGGAATTTTGATGTGTGAAACTTGTCGGAGGCGTCAAAAAAAGCAGGCCGAAAGCTTCAGCCTGCTTTTTTGAGTTATCGTTGACAGTTTCAAGCAATTTAATTTTCTGTTTAAATTACTTAATTTCAACAGTTGCGCCGGCCTCGGTGAGAGCTGCCTTAATCTTCTCTGCCTCGTCCTTGGAAACGCCTTCCTTAACGGTCTTGGGAGCGCCCTCAACCATGTCCTTTGCGTCCTTCAGACCCAAACCGGTGATTTCGCGAACTGCCTTGATAACATCCAGCTTCTTAGCGCCGAAGGATGCCAGGACAACGTCGAACTCGGTCTTTTCCTCTGCTGCGGGAGCTGCTGCGCCTGCTGCTGCAACAACGCCTACGGGAGCTGCTGCGGATACGCCGAACTCCTCCTCAACTGCCTTTACCAGGTCGTTGAGCTCAAGGATGGTCAGGGATTTGATTTCTTCCAGAATGTTTGTAATCTTTTCGGATGCCATTTTTCGTTACCTCCAAATAAAATGCGTTTTTTAACTTGTTTTCTTCAATCGTTTCGACAATCGAATGCCGAAAGGGGACTGCTTTAAGCCTCTGCGGGAGTCTCTTCGCCGTTCTCCTTGTCGCAAACAGCCTTGATGGCGTAAGCGAACTTGTACAGCGGAGACTGGATGGAGCCGAGCAACTTTGCAATGAGGGTTTCCTTGTTGGGGATGTCCGCAAGCGCATTTACGGTTTGCGCATCGATGACAGCGCCGTCAACATATCCTGCGAGGATATTGAAGGACTCAATCTTTTCTGCATATTGCTTCAAAATTTTTGCTGCGACGACAGGATCGTTTTCGCTGATTGCGATTGCGGTCATGCCGGTCAGGTACTGGTTCATTTCACCGTATCCGACCATATCGCATGCTCTTCCGGTCATGGTGTTTTTCATAACAACGTACTTTACACCGGCCTCACGGAGAGCCTTACGCATGGCGGTATCCTTATCAACGGTGATACCCTGATAGTTGACGACAACGCCTGCGGTGGCATTCTTGATTTGCTCTG
>CAZWXE010000023.1:0-20235 GCA_964638045.1 uncultured Ruminococcus sp.
CGAGGACGCGGAGCCTTCGTCCGCTTTTTCGTTATCGAAAATCCGTATTGAGGAACTGCCGCAGGTACTCGTTATCCGTGCGCTCAAACACCTCTTTCGGTGTTCCCTCCGCTTCGACTCGCCCTTCCCTCATGTAAATCAGCTTATCCGAAACATTTTTCGCAAATTCCATTTCGTGAGTGACAATAACCATGGTGCGTCCCAAATCCTTCAGGCCGCGAATGACCTTCAACACCTCCACGGTCAGCTCCGGGTCCAGTGCCGACGTGGGCTCGTCAAAAAACAGCACCTTGGGCTCCATCATCATCGCGCGTGCAATGGCAACCCGCTGCTGCTGTCCTCCTGAAAGCCGACAGGGGTACGCATTCGCTTTATCGGTCAGCCCCACCACCGCCAACAGCTCCTCCGCACGGCCGCGAATTTCCTCCGCGGTCTCCCGCCTGCCGACGGTGCTCTTTCGCCTGTTGTGCAGCTTGGGCGCCAGCGTGAGGTTTTCCAACACCGTGTATTGTGGGAACAGATGAAACTGTTGAAACACCAAGCCGAAGGCATACTGTGCATCGGCGGCGATAAAAGGCACCTTGCCCTCCTGCGCCGAAAACACAAGCTCTCCGTCCACAAGCACCTCCCCGCTATCCGCCTTTTCCAAAAAATTCAGGCAACGCAACAGGGTGGTTTTCCCGCCTCCGGAAGCGCCGATGAGCGACAGCACCTGTCCCTTTTCCAGCGAAAAATTCACTCCCTTCAGCACCTCGTTGCTTCCGAATCGCTTGCAAAGATTTTGAACCTCCAAGAACGCGGACATCTGTTTTTCCCCCCTCACGATTCGAAATAATCCAGCTTTTTCTCCAACCTGCCGAATAGGAAGGTCAGCAAAGCGGTAAACGCCAAATAAAATACTCCCGTGTAGAACAGCGGCCACAGAACACCGCCGTCCTTGATGTAGCGCTGAGCAAAATAAATCAACTCATAGTAGGTGATGATGCGCGCCAGAGAGGTATCCTTCACCAGAGTAATCACCTCGTTGGACATGGGTGCCAGCACGCGCTTGATAACCTGAAGCAAAATCACGCGGAAGAAGGTTTCGGAGCGCGTCATTCCGAGAACCTGACAGGCCTCATACTGCCCCCGACTGACGGACTCGATGCCGCCGCGATAAATTTCCGAAAAATAGCAGGCATAATTCAACGAAAACGTGATGTAAACCGCCGCGTGTGAGCCGAAAAGTACTTGACCGAAAATCAACCCCGGTCCGTAATATACCACAATCAGCTGAAGCATCAGCGGTGTGCCGCGAATCACCCAAACCAAGCCCCTCGACAGCCATTTCAGCGGGCGGAAGGAGGACATGGAGCCGAAGCAAATGAGCAACCCCAGCGGAAGAGCGCACAGCAGGGTGACAAAAAATATTTTCAGCGTTTCCCCAAAGCCCTCCATCAGGCTGGCCGTAACCGTTATAAAAAGCTCCATAATCTCCCTCAAAAATGCTCCATTTTCGTTTATTGAAGCAAGGCCTTTGCCAAGGTCATGTCCACAATTGCCACATCGGACGTTCCCGAAAGAACCTCCAAAATCGCATCGTTTTGCGACGAAACCGCCTTCAATCCACCGGCCAGTGCCGCATTGTCCTTGATGAGCGATTCTCCCGCGGAGCCACCCTCCGCTGCGATGGATGCCCCCGCCATGCTGCTCAAATCCTTGTATTTGTCGGCGTTTGATTTTTTGATGACGGCAACCTGCGTGTTGTACATATAGGGCACGGTGCAGTCCGCCGCATTTTCAATGGCATCGGTAATGGTCATGCCGTTCCAAATGCAATCGATGGTGCCGCCGGCCAGCTCCATCTCCTTGTTGTCCCACTCGATTTCCTTAAATTCGGGCGTCACACCGAGCTTTTCGCAAACCAACTTTGCGTAATCCGCATCAAATCCAATCCAATTGCCGTCCTCATCTTGATAATCCATCGGCTTGTAATCGGTAATACCGATGACAAGCTTCTCTTTTGCCTTGATTTTTGCATAATCGTCGGAGGAAGCAAAAGCCTCTGCCTTGGGAACGTATTCATCCGCATCCATTGCCCCAACCGAATAGGTGGCGGAAAGCTCCTTCAATTTGCCCGCCTTGATGAGCTCCAAGGTAATGTCCTCCACCTTACGCGTCAAATCCGAGCCCGTGCGAAATGCAATGCCGAAATACTCTTTTTCCTGGCCGATGTCAACCATTTGCAGGGAAGAATAGCTGTTGTCCTTGCAGGACGCCATTCCGACGGTACACGTCGCCAACATTAGCAATGCCAAAAACAATGTTCCGATTTTTTTCATTTTTTGTTCTCCTCGTTTCGATGATTTGCAAAAGCAAGCAAGGTTGCTTTAGCCTGCTAACATTTTAGCACGCTAAAGCAACCTTGTCAAGAGTTTTTTGATTTTTTGTATAGTCAAACAAATAAACGGCTTAAAAATTCGAAGAATTGTTCACATTTCCCCGATTTTCCTCAAGGAGCTTTTTCAAATACCTCCCCGTATGGGAATTTTCATTGGCTGCCACCTGCTCGGGCGTACCGCAAGCCACCAAGGTGCCTCCGCCGTCTCCGCCCTCCGGACCAAGGTCAATGAGATAATCGGCAGATTTAATGACATCCAGATTGTGCTCAATCACCAGCACCGTATTGCCGCCGTCGCACAGCCTTTGCAAAATTTCCAAAAGCTTTGCCACGTCCGCCGTATGCAAGCCCGTGGTCGGCTCATCCAAAATATAGATGGTTCTGCCGGTGGAACGTCTTGCAAGCTCGGTGGCAAGCTTGACTCTTTGTGCTTCACCGCCGGAAAGCGTGGTGGAGGACTGGCCGATTTTGATATAGCCCAGCCCCACATCGCACAGGGTTTGCAGCTTGCGTTGGATGGAAGGTATGCCGTCAAAGAAAGCAAGCCCCTCCTCTGCGGTCATTTCCAAAACATCCGAAATATTCTTTCCTTTGTAGTGAACATCCAACGTATCGCGGTTGTACCGTTTGCCCTTGCACACATCGCAGGTGACATAGACGTCCGGCAAAAAGTGCATTTCAATGCATTTGACGCCATCCCCCTCGCACGCTTCACATCTGCCGCCCTTCACGTTGAAGGAAAAGCGGCCGGGGCCGAAGCCCTTTGCCTTGGCGTCCTTGGTTTTGGCAAACAAATCGCGAATATCTCCGAACAAACCGGTATAGGTGGCCGGATTGGAACGCGGGGTGCGCCCGATGGGGCTTTGGTCAATACAGATGACCTTATCCAGGTGCTCAATCCCCTCCACCGACGTGTGCTTGCCCGCATAGGTAACGGCACGGTTCAGTTTTTCGGCCAAAACAGGATACAAAATACCGTTGACCAGTGAGGATTTTCCGGAGCCGGACACGCCCGTCACGCAAACAAAGCATCCCAGCGGAATGTTGACATCCAAATTTTTCAGATTGTTTTGCTGTGCACCGAACACCTGCAACAGGCTCCCGTTTCCTTTTCGGCGAGAAGCGGGAACGGCAATTTTCATTCTGCCCGACAGGTATGCCCCCGTAATCGAATGCTCGTTCGCCTTGATTTCAGCCGGCGTTCCCTGCGCCACCACACGCCCCCCGTGCACACCCGCACCGGGACCGATGTCCAAGATATAATCGGCATTCTCCATGGTTTCCTCGTCGTGCTCCACCACAATCACCGTATTGCCGAGGTCCCGCAGGCGCTTCAGCGTTTCAATCAGCTTGGTGTTGTCTCTTTGATGGAGACCGATGCTGGGCTCGTCCAAAATATAAAGCACGCCCACCAAAGCGGAGCCGATTTGAGTGGCCAAACGAATGCGCTGTGCCTCACCGCCGGAAAGAGAGCCCGCCTTGCGCGCAAGCGTCAAATATCCGAGGCCGACGCTGACCAAAAAGCCCAACCGCGCCTTAACCTCTTTGAGAATTTCCGCGGCAATCGTGCGTTCGGTTTCGGTCAGCTCCAGGGCATTGACAAACTCCAGCGCCTTTTCCACGGACAAAGAGCAAAATTCATGAATGTTCAAGCCTCCCACCGTCACGGCCAGCACCGTCGGCTGCAATCGCCGACCGCCGCACTCCGGGCAGGGAACCTCCTTGACAAACTGTTCATAGTATTCGTTGCCGCCCATCTGCATGCGTGCTTGGAGCATGGCAACAAGCCCGTCAAATTTGGTCAGCTGACGGTGCTCCTGCTTTCCGAACCAACGGCGAACGTCGTAACGCTCTTCCCCGGTTCCGTACAGCAGCATTTGATATTGCTCCTCGGTCATCTGCTCGATGGGCGTATCCAGCGTAAAGCCGAAGCGCTCTCCCACTGCGCGGAACAGCGGACCGTTCCAGCTTTCCTCCTCCAGGGTTTTGAAGCCGTTTACCTGAATGGCCCCCTCGGCAAGACTCAGCTTTTTGTTCGGAATCAGTCGCTCCACCGCAATGCTGCTCATAGTACCGATGCCGGAGCAGTGCGTGCAGGCACCGATGGGATTGTTGAAGGAAAACATTCTGGGCTCCAATTCGCCGAAGGAAATGCCGTGCTCCTCGCAGGCATAGCTTTGTGAAAATTCCATCTCCCGCACCGTGTCGCCCTCCTCACGGGGCGCCGTTTGAATCAGAAGATGTCCGTCCGCCACGTTCAACGCATTTTCCACCGAATCGGACAAACGGGAAGCAATGCCCTCGCGCATCACCAGACGGTCCACCACAATTTCAATGGTGTGCTTTTTGTTCTTGTCCAGCTTGATGTCCTCGGAAAGGTCGTACATGCTTCCGTCCACACGCACGCGGACATAGCCCTTTTTGCGTGCATCGGCAAGCACCTTCTCGTGCATTCCCTTTTGCGAACGCACCACGGGCGCCAGTACCACAAAGCGCTCCCCTTCCGGAAGTGTCATAATTCGATCGATAATTTGATCAATGCTTTGCTGGCGAATTTCCTTGCCGCAAACGGGACAGTGCGGAATGCCGATTCTCGCATACAGCAATCGCAAATAGTCATAGATTTCGGTCACCGTTCCCACCGTGGAGCGCGGGTTCTTGGAGGTGGTTTTCTGGTCGATGGCAATTGCCGGGGAAAGGCCTTCGATGGAATCCAAATCCGGCTTGTCCAGCTGCCCCAAAAACATGCGGGCATAGGAAGAAAGGGACTCCACAAATCGGCGATGTCCTTCGGCATAAACGGTGTCAAACGCCAGAGAGGACTTTCCGGAGCCGGAAAGTCCTGTCAGAACTACAAGTTGGTTGCGCGGAATGGTAACATCAATGTTTTTCAAATTGTGCACACGCACTCCGCGCATTTGAATTTTTTGGTCAGACATTACGCTTTGGTTCTCCTCATTCAGAAAGGACGGCATCAATCCACCGCAAACCACTGTTCGGGGCTTTGCACAGCCTTCAAAACCGCGTCGCGAATTTTGATGACCTCCAGCGTTTGTGCGCGGTCGAAGGAGGTTTCACCGGTTGCGAAGAAGTGCAGGATGTCCTCCAACAGCAGATTGAAGTACGGGGACTTGATTTCCTTGAAGGTGGCGTCCCCCGCGCCGCTGTTCATGTAAGCAATAAAGGGATGTGCCTCCTTGCCGTAAATCATCACGGCGGTGCGGTCATCGTCGTAGGCAATCCGAAAATAGATTTGCGGGCCTACCGGCTGTGCACAAACGGACCTTGCTCCCGTGCCAAGCTTCTTTACTACCATTTCCAATTGATGAACGATATATTCATCAACGGAGGAGCCTCCGCCCACGGTCATCACATGGCGGCAATCCTTCACGCGCCCCAGCTCCTCGCCATAGCGCAATGCGGACGTGCTGAAAAACGGCGTGTGATACTGCTCGGCCAGCGCAAAAATTTCCTTGGCGCTTTGTGCGTCCGGAGCAAATGTTTTGTCAATATAGGTACGCTTGCCGTAAGGAAGCACGATTTTTGCGTAGGGCAAATGCTTTTCGGGGTTGGAAGGAGCGAGAATCAAAATCACATCGCTCTTTTCGCACAGCTCCTCACAGCTGCCGCAAAGCTCCGCTCCGTACTTTTCGCACCATTCTCGGCTTGTTACACCGTCGACGGGAGAGACATGCTCCTCTGCCCACGCATAAGCAACCACTGCCTCCTCGCCGGACTTTTCACAGGCCTGCTGTAACCACTGCGGGTAATTGTTGGCATGCCACTCACTCAAATAGTAATCCACAAAT
The DNA here is from genome assembly GCA_964638045.1 of uncultured Ruminococcus sp. Classification (GTDB taxonomy): domain Bacteria; phylum Bacillota; class Clostridia; order Oscillospirales; family CAG-272; genus UMGS1865. The sequence continues at coordinate 6,190 of CAZWXE010000023.1, forward strand.
CCGATTTTAATCATATCGAACACTCCCTTGCAAATTCAAAAGCATTAAAAGTTCAGTTCCTTACGTTGCTCTGCGGACTGATACAGTGCGTCCAAAAGCTTTGCGCTTTCCATAATACGGGAGATATGGTTTCGGTTCTTTTCACCCGTGCAAACGGAACGAATGAAGTCGTTGTCCTCGGCACGGTACATGTTGGGAATCTCGTGCTCGGTGGCAACCGTCTCCAGCGTATCGCCGGAGGTCACGGTGAACTGGCCGCCGTAGGTCAATCTTGCACCCTTCTTATCGCCCAGGAAGTCGATAAACATCTCGTTCTTGTCCAAATTCTGTGCCCATGCTCCGTTGAAGGAAATGCTTGCCTTGTCGGTGCGGATGTAGCCGGTGATAAAGTCGTCCACGTCGTTGACACCGTTTTCGATATCCTTGGTGTCCTCCGCCCACATGCTGTGGTATTTGTACTCCTTCATATCCTTTGCCATTTCGCTGTAAGCATCGCAGGTCAGGCTCTTGAGCTTTGCACCGCCCATGATGTACAAAATCAAATCGAAGAAGTGTACACCCCAGTCGATGAGCACGCCGCCGCCGGAATGCTTCTTGTCGGTAAATGCACCGCCCAGTCCCGGAATGCTGCGGAAGGAACGGAAGGAGCAGTACACATGGTACAGGTTTCCGAATTCGCCGTTGCGATACATTTCCTCCAACAGCTCGACGGAACGGTGATAGCGGTTGCAAACACCGATGTTGAGAATTTTGCCCTGCTTCTCGGCCTCGGCCTCCATCTCGCTTGCAAGTGCGTAGTTGATGGCAATGGGCTTTTCGCACATGACGTGCTTACCTGCGCGAAGTGCATCCATGGTAACGGTGTAGTGTGCATCGTTGGGAGTCAGCACGAATACCGCCTCCACCTCGGGGTCTTGCAGGGCGATATTGTAATCGGTAATCACCTGCTCAACCATACCGAACTTCTCCTTTACGGCTTCTGCCTTTTCCGCAATCAAATCGCATGCGTACTTGATGCGAACGTTGTCCATTTTCGCAAAAGCAGGAAAATGCGCATTGTTTGCGATACGTCCGCAGCCGATGACGGCAATTACTGTCTTGTTCATAGCAAAAACTCCTCTTTTTTGTGTTTTTTCTTTAATTTTTCTTTGACTTTGTATAAAAAGCAATGAACCGCGGCACACGGTGCCGATTGATTCAATGTCTTTTCACCGTTTTTTCTTTGGGCGTCTTGCCCTCGCGCAAAGACTGAATGTAATCTCGCAGATAGGCTGCCTGTTCGAATTCCAGCTTTGCCGCCGCCGACCGCATCTGCTTGGTCAGCTCTTCAATCATCTGCTCACGCTGTGCCACCGTCAACTTCTTGACATCGGGAGCGCCGCGCCGTTTGCTTTCGCCTTCCTCGGATGCACCGATTTCAATTACGTCGCGAACACCCTTCACCACGGTTTTGGGAATGATGCCGTGCTCTTTGTTGTAGCGGTCCTGAATTTCCCGTCGGCGATTGGTTTCCAGAATGGCGGCGCGCATGGATTTTGTCACCGTGTCGGCGTACATCAGCACCTTTCCTTCGGCGTTTCGCGCCGCACGGCCGATGGTTTGAATCAGCGAACGCTCGGCACGCAGAAAGCCCTCCTTGTCCGCGTCCAAAATGGCAACCAACGAAACCTCCGGAATGTCCAAGCCCTCGCGCAACAGGTTGATGCCAACCAGCACGTCGAACTTGCCGAGTCGAAGGTCGCGAATGATTTCCATGCGCTCCATGGTATCCACGTTGAAGTGAATATACCGCACGCGAATGTCGTTTGATTCAAAATATTCGGTCAGGTCCTCCGCCATTTTTTTGGTCAGCGTCGTCACCAAAACCCGTTGATTCTTTTGCGTCCGCAGGCGAATTTCGCCCATTAAATCATCCACCTGTCCCTCAATCGGGCGCACCTCGATTTCGGGGTCCAACAAGCCCGTGGGGCGAATTAACTGCTCCACCACCTGTTGGGAATGCGCATCCTCATACTCCCCGGGTGTGGCACTGACAAACACCGCGCGGCGGATGCTTTCTTCAAATTCGTCAAAATACAGCGGCCGATTGTCGTATGCGGAGGGCAAACGGAAGCCGTAGTCCACCAAATTCTTTTTTCTCGCGGTATCTCCGCCGCTCATTCCCCGCACCTGCGGAACGGTGACATGAGATTCATCGATAAACAGCACATAGTCCTCCGGAAAATAATCCAACAGCGTAAACGGTGTGGCGCCCGCGGGACGTCCGGACAGCACACGGGAGTAATTCTCCACCCCGGAGCAAAAGCCGACCTCGCGGAGCATTTCCACATCGTACTTCACACGCTCCCGAATGCGCTGTGCCTCCAGCAGCTTGCCCTCCGCTTCGAAAAACGCCGCACGCTCCTGCATTTCCCGTTCGATTTCCGCTAAAGCGGCCTCTCTTTTTTCGTCCGAAATGGCATAGTGGGTGGCAGGATAAATTGCCGCATAGTTCAAACGTCGCTTGACCTCGCCCGTCACAATATTGATTTCGGAAAGGCGGTCGATTTCGTCCCCGAAAAACTCCACACGCAGTGCACTGTCGTTCATGTTTGCGGGAACCACCTCCACCGTATCCCCATTGACACGGAAGGCGTCGCGCACGAGAGAGAGGTCGTTTCGGGTGTAGCTGTCGGCGACCAGCTTTCGCACAAAAATATCCCGACTCATTTGAGCGCCCGGCCGCACCGCAAGCACCAAGCCACGATATTCGGACGGGTCTCCCAAGGAATAAATACAGGACACCGATGCCACGATAATCACGTCGCGCCGCTCGAAAAGCGCGCTGGTTGCGCTGTGACGCAGACGGTCGATTTCGTCGTTGATGAGGGCATCCTTTTCGATATAAACATCCTTACCCGGAATGTATGCTTCCGGCTGATAGTAATCGTAATAAGACACAAAATACTCTACGGCGGCATCCGGAAAAAACTCCCGCATTTCGGAGCAAACCTGTGCCGCAAGCGTTTTATTGGGCTCCAAAATCAACGTGGGACAGTTGACGTTGGCAATGACGTTCGCCATGGTAAAGGTTTTGCCGGAGCCCGTTACACCGAGCAGCGTTTGCATCCGCTCTCCGCGCAGCAGTCCGTCGGTCAGTTGCCGTATGGCAGACGGCTGGTCCCCCGTCGGAGTATATTCACTTTTGAGTACAAAAGGGGTTGCTCTCATCTTTTTTCCTCCGAGTACTGCAAGTGACCGTTTTAACCGTCTCGCCTGTCACTATTGTATAACAAAAAAACAAATTCGTCAAGTCCATTTTTGCGATTCTTTTGTATTATTTTGCTTTTCCGACAAGGCTCCGCCAACGCATTGAAAAAAAGCAAAAAAGAAAGGACTTTTTTTCAAAATGTATGGAAATTCGCAAAAAAGTATGCTATAATAAGGCGGTAATTACAATTTCGTTTGAACACGCCCACCCGAAAGGATATTGGAATGCCCTCATATATCGAAACCGCAAAAGAAACAACCCTACCCGTCATTCCCCTGCGCGGAACGGTCTCCTTCCCCACCGTCATCATCAATTTCGAAGCAAGTGACGATGCCGCCGAGGAGGCCGCCAAGGAAGCCGCAACAGGCGGAGCCCTCCTGTTCCTCGTTTCCTACAAGGACGACGACGCAAGTCCCGCGGACGAAGAATTTCCCTTTTACAGCATCGGCACCGTTGCGAAAATCAAGCAAATGCTCCGTTCCCCCGAGGGCGGTACCCGCATCATTGCCGAGGGAATTACCCGTGCGGTTGCGGTTCATTATCATCGGGCAGAGGGTGAATCGATTCACGCTTCCCTGATTTGCAAGTCCGTCGAGCTTCCCGATAACGGAGGCCTTCGCGGTGAGGCTTGTGTGCATCAGCTACTTCGGGCTCTGGAGACCAATCTCAAATTTCTACCCTCCGGTACCGAGGAACTGATGAACACCGCAAGGCTGTTCCGCAACCCCGGCTTGCTGTGCGATTTTATTGCCGCCAACGTTTTGGTGCGGAATGCCGACCGTCAGGCCGTTTTGGAATGCTTTGACCCCATCGCCCGCAGTGAGCTGCTGCTGGAAATTCTGGCCGAAGAATCCGGCATCATGGAAACCGAAGCAATGCTCCGTCGCCGCGTCAACGCCCGCATGAACCGCAATCAGCAGGAATATTATATGCGTGAGCAAATCAAGGTCATTCAGGAGGAGCTCGGCGAAGGCAATGAGGTGGAGGAGTTTGCCGCCCGCATTCGCGAAGCCTCGCTTCCCCCGGAGGTGGAGGCAAAGCTGAAAAAGGAAAACGACCGTCTGGCCAAGGTGCCCTACGGCTCGGCCGAGGCCACCGTTCTCGCAAACTATTTGGACACCTGCCTGGACATTCCCTGGAGCAAGTGCACACACGACCGCGTCAAGGTTGACACAGTGCAAAAGGTGCTGGATGCCGACCACAACGGCTTGGAAAAGGTGAAGGAGCGCATTGCGGAGTATGTTGCCGTCAAGCAGCTCAACCCGCAACTGAACAATCAAATTCTTTGCCTGGTAGGCCCTCCCGGCGTCGGGAAAACCTCCATCGCCGCATCCGTTGCAAAAGCCCTCAACCGCAAATACGTGCGCATCTCTCTGGGAGGCGTTCATGATGAGGCGGATATTCGGGGACATCGAAAAACCTATATCGGCGCCATGCCCGGGCGCATCATTGCCGCGCTCACGCAAGCCGGTGTCCGCAATCCTTTGATTTTGCTGGACGAAATCGACAAGCTGACACGGGACTCGCGCGGAGACCCCACCTCGGCGTTGCTGGAGGTGTTGGACAGTGAGCAAAACAAAAGCTTTCGCGACCATTTTGTGGAGTTGCCCTACGACCTTTCCGACTGTATGTTCATCGCAACCGCCAACTCCTTGGAATCCATTCCCCGTCCGTTGCTGGACCGTATGGAAATCATCGAGCTCGGCATTTACACCAAGCGCGAAAAGCTTGCCATTGCAAAGGAGCATCTTTTGCCCAAGCAATTGGCACGGCACGGTCTGACCAAGCGCAACCTGAAGCTGACGGACGGTGCGCTGACGGAAATCATCGATTACTACACCCGAGAGGCGGGCGTGCGCAATTTGGAGCGTACTCTTGCCGCAATTTGCCGCAAGGCGGGGAAAAAGATTCTCACCGAGCAAAAAAAGAGCATTGTCATCCGCGATTCGGACATAGAGTCCTATCTCGGGGCACGCAAGCTGCTGCCGGAAACGGTGGACACCGAGGATGAAATCGGATGCGTCAACGGTCTTGCCTACACCGAGCTCGGAGGAACCCTGCTGAAGGTAGAGGTTGCCGTTTTGGACGGCACCGGTAAAATCGAAACCACGGGCTCTCTGGGCGATGTGATGAAGGAATCGGCACACATTGCAGTCAGCTATGTGCGCTCCATCGCCGCCAATTACGGCATTCCGACCGATTTTTACAAAACCAAGGATATTCACATCCATTTCCCGGAGGGTGCCGTTCCCAAGGACGGTCCCTCTGCGGGCGTCACCATGGTCACCGCATTGGTCAGCGCACTGGCCGGCATTCCCGTCCGTCACGAAATTGCGATGACGGGTGAAATCAGCCTGCGCGGCAAGGTGCTTGCCATCGGCGGGCTGAAGGAAAAAACCATGGCGGCCTACACCGCAGGAGCCACCACCGTGCTGCTCCCCTATGAAAACCTGCGTGACCTTTCGGAAATCGACAGCCTTGCCAAGGAGCATTTGAAGCTGGTTCCGTGCAAGAGCATCTCGGAGGTGCTTGCGGAAGCGCTCTGCCCGGTGCAAGCAACCGAGGAAGCACACAGAGCGGACGCGATTGCCGCGTCGGTTTACCTTCCCGCGCATCATCCCGCAGTTCAAAATCCTTTGCAGCTCTCGGAGCAAGACCAAAAATCGCAGTAAAAGGAGTTCACCGTGAGTCTCAATCTCAATCATGTCAGCTTGCGCATCAGCGCGGGCCATCCGAAGCAATTCCCCACCGACCCCATGGCGCAAATCGCACTTTCCGGCCGCTCCAATGTGGGAAAGAGCTCCTTGCTCAACATGCTGCTCGGCAGAAAAAGTCTTGCAAGAGTCAGCTCCGCCCCCGGAAAAACCATCACCGTCAATTTTTACGACGTGGACAAAAAACTGTTTTTGGTGGACCTCCCCGGCTACGGCTTTGCAAAAAGAAAAAAGGAGGACCAAATTGCATGGTCCAACCTCACCGACGGCTATTTCACCAAAAACAAGAACATCGACCTGTTGCGGCTGGTGGTTCAATTGGTGGACAGCCGCACCGGCCCCACCGCAGATGACGTGATGATGCTGCACTATCTTACCGAAGCGGGACTTCCCTTCGTCGTGGTGGCAACCAAATCCGACAAATTGAACGTCTCCGAGCGCCGTGCCATGGAGGAAAAGCTGGCCGACCATGAGGCCATTCCGCAGGGTACTCCCGTACTGTTCTGCTCCTCTCAAAAAGGAGAGGGCAAGCAGGAGCTGTGGCGTCTGATTGCGCACTGTACCAAAATCGCACTTTGAGAAGAATTGCAGACAAAACGAACGATTTTCATTCGCCGAACGGATGAAAGAATATTTTTTGAAAGTGAGTTTCAAGGCTTATGCTATTTTCTCTTTTGTCGGGCAGCTTGGAAGAGGTTTTGTTCAGCCTCTTGCTCTCTCTGCCCGTGGTGCTTCTGGCGCTTTCCGTACACGAGAGCGCACACGGCTACGCCGCTTGGAAGTGCGGCGACAGCACCGCTTACAATTCGGGTCGGTTGACGCTCAACCCCTTTCGGCATCTGGACCCCGTCGGATTTCTTTTCATGCTGCTGTTCGGCTTCGGTTGGGCAAAGCCGGTTCCCATCAATACGCGCAATTTCCGCAACCCCAAACGCGGCATGGCAATCACCGCGGCGGCAGGTCCCCTTTCCAACCTTTGCATGGGAGTCGGAAGCGCATTTTTCTACGGCGTTACATGGGCATATTACAACTACCTGTACTATGCCGCTCCCGACAGCTTCCTCGCAACCTGCATCTTTTGGCTTTCCACCTTCTTTTACATGGGAGCACTGTTCAATTTCATGCTGATGGCATTCAATCTCATTCCGGTTCCGCCCTTTGACGGCTCGCGCATGGCGTTGGTATTTTTGCCGTCGAAAATTTACTTCGGCATTATGAAATACGAGCGTCAAATCATGCTCGGGCTCCTGATTGCACTGCTGGTGCTTTCCCGACTGTTTGATTTTTCGCCCTTCAGTTGGCTTGCCGAAAAGCTGACCTTCTCGATTTACGATCCCGTATCCGACTTTTTCTGGGAACACGTTTTTCGTCCCCTTCTGTTGAAATAAATTACACCTTCGCAAGAAAGGAACCTCTCAATCTTCATGGAAGCGGTTACCTACAAATTGGAACAGTTTGAAGGGCCATTGGACCTGCTGCTGTCCCTCATTCAAAAGAACAAAGTGAATATTGAGGACATTCCCATTGCGTTGCTCTGCGACCAATACCTGGAATATATCAAAACCGCACAGGAAACCGACATGGAGCTTGCAGGCGAATTCATCGTCATGGCAAGTGAGCTGATGCTCATCAAAAGCCGTGTGCTGTTGCCGAAGGCAACCGACGGAGAGGAAAAGGACCCCCGTCAGGCTCTGGCGGATGCCCTGCTCCGTTACAGTCAGGCAAAGCAGGCCGCAGTCAAAATGGCGGCGCTGTATTCCGAATTCAGCGGACGTATGGTCAAGGACACCGATGAAATTTCGGTGGACACCTCCTACGTTGCCGACCAACAGGTGACCTCCCTTTGCGCCGCCGTACGTCGCATCATTGCCGCAAACGAAAGCAGACCGCGGGCGGAAAAGCAGGTGTTTGCACCCATGATTGCCAAGCCCATCGTCCCCGTTGAGGTGAAAATCGTCGGCATTTTACACCACGTGGAGCAAAAGAAAAAGCCGACCATGGAGGAATTGTTGGACGACGCGGTTTCCCTCCCCGATATGATTGCCATTTTCCTCGGCATTCTGGAATTGGTTAAGGTGCGAAAGCTGTTGATTTTGGAGAACCCGGACCGCTATACGGTCATCCACGGTGCGGATACACAGTTTGTCATCAATGACGAGCCTGCCGACGCGGAGGCTCAAGTGCCGAAGGAAAAGGTTCTTGCCGAGGATGATGCGCCCATTCCGCTGTCCTCCAAGGCGGAAATGCACCGAGAGCAGCGTCGCATTTTGCGCGAACGCAAGCTGGAGGAAAAGAAGCGTCTGCGCGCCGAGGAGCGTGCGCGCCGTGCCGCGCAGCGGCAATCGGAACAGGAGCAAGCCCGAATGCAATCGGAGGAGGTGCTCCCCGAGGATGACAGCGACCTCGAAAACGAAGCCAAAATTGCGGAAATGCTGGACAACCGTTTATCCGAATCCGATGAGGATTTGATTGACGATTTGGGTCTTGACATGAACGAAATCATTGAAAGCATGCAACGAAAGGCAAAAACGCTCCCCGAATAACAGCAAAAGCAAGGCAAAGAAAGGACACCCATTTCCATGACGGAAGGAATCAAACAACCGTCGGGGCTCTGCGAGCCTCTGACAAGTGAGCAGGAAATCGAACAGGCAATTGAGGCCATTCTCTTTGCCGCAGGGCACCCCATGAAATACGACAAGCTGGCGGAAACGCTGGGATTGACCGTTAAGGATGTCAAAACAATGGTCAAGGAGCTGGCAAAGCGATTGGAGCAGGAGGATTCCGTTCACGGAATTCAGTTGCTGCTGTATCCCTCCTCCTGCCAGCTCTGCACCAAGGAGCAATTCGCTCCCTATATCCGTGAAGCGCTCGGCATCCGCCGCGGAGGCAACCTCTCCGCCTCCTCCATGGAGGTGCTGGCGGTGGTGGCCTACAATCAGCCCGTTACCCGTTCCTTTGTCGATTTGGTCAGAGGAGTGGACAGCTCGTATGCAGTGAACTCTCTGTTGGACAAGGGACTGATTGAGGCAGCAGGACGCTTGGACGCACCCGGCAGGCCCATGCTTTATGTCACCACCGACAAGTTCCTACGCGTATTCGGCATCAATTCTCTGGAGGAGCTGCCCGAAACCGAGGCACTGAGCGTTGCCGCGGAGCAGGCAACGAACGCCGAGGAGACGGCGGATGCGTCCGATGAGGCACCCGTCGAAAAAGAATATTCCGCTCCGGTGGATTCGGAAGAAACCAACGTTGTTTACGAAAACGGCGCACAGCCCGCCGCACAGGCCGAGGACGACGCCGAAACAAAATAAAGCATCTGAAGGAGGAATTGAATGAATCCGTTGATGATTACGTTGCTCGCGATTGTTGCGTTCATCGCATTGATTTTTCTCCTGCTCCTCTTCGGAGTAGCCAAAATTCATGTGATGCTCAACGGCGAGGTCAAGGTCGTTGCCTCTGTTTTCGGAATTCGGTTTACCCTGCTTCCGGGCAAAAAGAAAGCGCGGAAGCAAGAGCTTGTCGAATGCCGAAGCCCGGAAAAAGCACTCAAAAAAGAGCGTAAAATTCTTGCCAAGCAAAAAAAGGAAGAGCAAAAGAAGCGGCGTAAAGCAAAAAAGAAAAAAGCCGACCGCGGCAGCACCGCCGCGGCAATACAAACCAACCTTCCCGAAAAGCTGGACATGGTGTCGGCACTCTTAAAGGAGCTGTACGCGCAAACCAACGGTAAGATTCGCATTCGCGTCAAGGCGCTTCACATCTCCGTTGGCACCGACGACGCCGCAAAAACCGCGTTGCTTTACGGTGTGGTGCTGCAAAGCGTTTCCTGCCTTGTCGGTTGGATTGACACCTCCTTCAACCGCCTGCGTCACAGGGACGGAGAGATGAGCGTCACTGCCGACTATCTTTCGGGGAAATGTCATGCGAACATTGACATCGTATGCGGTATTTCCCTGCTCCGCGGAGTCATCATTCTTTTGCGCATGCTTTCCGCCAAGGAAAAGCAGGAGCGCATTGCCTTGAAAAAAGCAAGGAAAAGACTTGCCGAAAAAAAATCGGCTTAACCTTTTCCGCAATCCAAAAGAAATAAAAATATTTATATACACGAAAGGATTTTCAGTATTATGGCAAACGAAGCTTCTATCAAGAGCATCATCGACAGTTCTTTGGAGCAAATCCGCTCCATGATTACTGCCAACACCGTTCTCGGCGAGCCCGTCTATATCGGAGACCGCATGGTCATCATTCCGATTTCGCGCGTTTCCATAGGCTTTGCCTCCGGCGGGTTGGACCTTCCTCAAAAGGGCAGCGATGAAAAGAAAAACTTTGGCGGTGGCGGCGGAACGGGCGTCACGGTTTCCCCCCTCGGTTTTATGGTGGTGGACAAATCCGGCAAGGTTGAAATCATGCACATGACGGATGAAAAAGCCACCGCAATCGAGCAGGTTGCGGACCTGATTGACCACGCTCCCCAAATCATCGAACGCATCAAAACCGCCATCACCGGCGTCAAGAGCGACGAGGATGAGGACGAGGAAAATGCGGAAGTGATTTCCGCGGACGATGAGCTTGCGGCAGAGCTGGAGCTGAAGAGTCAAGAGGCTGTCGAGGCACTGCAAAAAGACAAGCATCGCAAAAAGAAAAAGAACAAGAAGGACAAGGAATAAGCCCTTTACAGCTCGTAAAGCGCTCATTCCCCACTTGACATAAACATGCCTCCGGAAAAATATACATGAAGCAGCTGTAAATTTTTCCGGAGGTTCTTATCATGTCGAATTGGAAAAAGTTCTTCTCATTTGTGCTCATACTTGCGCTTCTGCTTCCCGTTTCCCTGCGCAAGGCTTCTGCCGCACCGCAGGGGCAGTCGTCTCCCCCGAGTCTTTCGGCACAAAGCGCAGTGCTGATGGAGGTGCAAAGCGGAAAGCTTTTGCTTGCACACAACGAACGGCAACGGCTCCCAATGGCAAGCATCACCAAGGTGATGACTGCCCTCGTGGCATTGCAGTTGGCCGACAAGGAAACCGTCATCACCGTCTCCCCGCAGGCAGTCGGGGTGGAAGGCTCCTCCGTTTATTTGCTGGAGGGAGAAACATTGACCTTGGAGCAGCTGTTGTACGCGGTGTTGTTGGAATCTGCCAATGATGCAGCCACTGCCGTCGCCATCGGCATTTCCGGCAGCGTCGATGCCTTCGCACAGGAAATGAATCGCCGCACCGCAGACATGGGGCTTGTCGACACGCATTTTGCCAATCCGCACGGTTTGGACCATGAGGAGCATTACACCACCGCAGCCGACTTTGCCGTCATCGTGCGTTCCGCATTGGAAAACGAGCTGATTCAAACCATTGTCTCCACCAGGAAGGCAACCATCCCATACGACGGGCAGGAAAACGGACGGGTGCTGCTCAACCACAACAAGCTTTTACGCATGTATGAGGGGTGCACCGGTGTCAAAACGGGATTTACCAAAAAAAGCGGACGTTGCTTGGTTTCCGCGGCACAGCGTGACGGTGTGTCCCTGATTGCGGTCACCTTAAATGCGCCAAACGATTGGGCCGACCACACCGCCATGCTGGACTACGGATTCTCCATGTATTCCTCGCATCTATTGTGTGACAGAGGAGAGCAATTGTTCACGGTCCCCTTGGTGGGCGGAACGGAGGCCTATGTCATGGTCGCCAATGCAGAGGAATGTCGGCGGACACTTCCGAATCTTGCGGGCACGGTTTCCTGCACCGTGGAGCTTCCACGCTTTGTGTTTGCACCTATACAGGAGCGGGAGCAGCTCGGTGCGTTGGTGTTTTTGTGTGACACGGACAACGACGGCAACGCAGAAGAAATTGCCCGTGTACCCTTGTACGCTTGCCACAACGCAGAGCAGCGGCAAAACAAGCTGACGCTGTGGCAACGCATTTGTTCCTTTTGGAAACGCATCTTTTAAACACTCGCAAATACAAAAAAGGAGGTCCTTTCGTGAAAGAGCTGATTCGACTGCAAAAATTTTTCACCGATTGCGGTGTTCTTTCAAGACGTGCCGCAGAAGAAGAAATCGCACAGGGAAACGTAACGGTCAACGGCGTTCCGGCACACATCGGAGACAAAATAGACCCGGAGAGCGATGTGGTGGAATATCGCGGAAAAAGGCTGTGTAAATCCACGCACGCCGCTCCCGTGTATCTCATGCTCAACAAGCCCCGCGGCATTGTCTCCACCGCCAAGGACGAAAAAGGAAGAACCACCGTTTTGGATTTGTTGCACGGCGTTCCAACACGGGTATATCCGATTGGCAGGTTGGATATGGACTCGGAGGGACTGCTTTTGTTGACCAATGACGGAGAATTGACCTGCCGCTTGACACACCCGAGGCACGAAATTCCGAAAATATACCATGTTACGGTCTCCCCCGCTCCGACAAAGGAGCAATTGCGGCAATTGGCAGCGCCGATGGAGCTGGACGGCTACCGCCTTTTGCCCGTCGGCGTTCGGCCGCTGTCCGAGAGCACGCTTGAAATGACCCTGTACGAAGGAAGAAACCGCCAAATTCGCAGGATGTGCGAAAAGGTACAGCTAAAGGTTACCCAATTGCGTCGCATTGCCATCGGAGAGCTTCGGCTCGGCACGCTCCCCGTCGGAAAATGGCGCGCACTGACCCCGCAGGAGGTTGCCTATCTTTCCGGCTGCCAACCGACCGCAAAAAACATAAAAAAGGAGTTTTAAAATGCTGGAAGTTCTCCCCATTCAAAACAAAAAAGAACAGGAGCTGCTTTGCGCCCGTTGTCAGATTCCCTTTCGCATCGAGATGCTTGCCTATCAGGTCCTTGTGGACGGTCAACTGAAGGGCATTTGCCAATTTACCATGGACAAGCAGGGCGGCAGGATTGTAGATTTCGCACCGGCTCCCGAGCAGGAGGATTTTGAGCCCCTGTTCGTCATGGGCAGAGCCGCTTTGAATTTCATCGACCTGTGCGGCGTGCACACCGCGTTTTTCGATGCACCCTGCGACAATGAAACGCTCATCAAGGCCATCGGATTTCGAAAAAACGCGCAAGGACGCTATGAAATGGATTTGACCGATTTCTTTACGGAGCCCTGCCAGCATCAAAAAGACTGAACGGCATCCCGTCCTCCCGACAAAAAAACGTCATACAATTCAATATTCCTCCTTCAACACCGAAAATGCCCCAAATTGGTAAAACTTACCATCTTTTTCTGTTTATTTTTGGTCATTTTTTCGATAAAAAGAGACTTGAAATATTTTCCAGTATATGGTAAAATATTCCTGTAATCAGAACAAACGTTTGGAGGTTGAGAATTTATGAAATACAATGTCAAACTACTCATTGTCGACGAAAGCCCTGCCAGCAGAGCCAATATTCGGGAAGGTCTTTTGCGTGCCGGATACAGCAATATCGAAGAGGCCGCAAACGGCGAAGAAGCCGTCATAAAAATGAAGCGCAATTGCCCAGAGGTGGTTATTTTAGACGTTTGGCTTTCCAAGCTGGACGGAATCGGCGTTTTGCGGAATGCCAAGAGCACCGATTGGGGAAAGGAAAAAGTGCCTTCCTTCATTGTGATTTCCTCGGTGGCAAACAACAGCATGTTTATGCGTGCAACCGAGGCAGGAGCCGAGCTTTGTATGCTCAAGCCCGTCAACATACAGAGCCTGTGCGAACATATTCAAAACATCGCGGCACAACGCCAATCGGAAATTCCAGCCATTGCCATGCAAATGTCGGCGGTGGAGCAAGCACCCGACATTGAGGCACAGGTCACGCAAATCATTCATCAAATCGGCGTTCCGGCACACATCAAGGGGTACCAATATTTGCGCACCGCAATTCTTTTAACCGTGCAGGACAGTGACATCATCAACAGCGTCACCAAGGTTCTCTACCCAAGCGTTGCAAAAAAATACAGCACCACAACCAGCCGTGTGGAGCGTGCCATCCGTCACGCCATTGAGGTTGCATGGGACAGAGGTGACGTGGATACGCTGAATTCCTACTTCGGTTATACCATTCAAAACAATCGCGGCAAGCCGACCAACAGTGAATTTATCGCCATGATTGCGGATAATTTGAGGCT
>CAZWXE010000024.1:0-20135 GCA_964638045.1 uncultured Ruminococcus sp.
TCCCTCCGAGCCGCCTTGCGGCGGCCCACCTCCCTTTACACAAGGGAGGCGAATTTACTCCATGCTTTTGGTAAAACAACGATTATTTTTTCTTAATTTTTTGCAAAAAGTTTATTTTGGTAAAAGTTTCGATTTTAGCCGCCTCCCTTGTGTAAAGAGAGGCGAAGGCACCTCGCGCTTTTGACAAAACAAGGGACGTTTTTCTTGATTTCCTTGCAAAAATTGTGTTATTTCAGATGAAGTTTAAAATACAGCGGCCTCCCTTGTGTAAAGGGAGGTGGCACGCGATAGCGTGACGGAGGGATTGTTTTTCGCGAAGATAACAGACACATGAGTCGAACGCCAAAACAGAACTCGGGCGAAAAACCGACAGCGGCCCCAATGCTGCGCATCGCCCTGCGGGTTCGACTGCGGGCTACGCCCTTGGCTCAGAGTGACGCAGAGGTGTCCGGAGGGGTGCTTTTTACCGCAGTGCTTCCGCAATGGCGGCACGCAGACGCAGGAAAAATTCGGCGTCGGTGGGGAACTGATGGAAGGTGACGGGGGTGCCGCCGGCAGCTTCGGTAACCAATTGCTCCGCCAAGTCTCTGCCGCGGCGCTCCTCAACCAAATCCAATGCGCGCATGTCTACCGTCGCCTCGCGCATGGCATTCAGGCGGATGGATTCCAATGCGGTGCCGTCCACATCGGGATAAACGAGGAACGCGTCTCCCGCGGGAGCAAAGTATTCGCATCCCGAATCCACCATCGGATGAATGGGGTTGAAGGAATGGCAGTTGTTGTAGAAGTTGTAGCCCCAATGGAGGAAACCTTCGATATGGTTCAGCCACAGCTGAACGCCGAGAATGCGGGTCCGTGCGGCGGGCATGGCAAGCATTCTGCCGGTTTCACCGGTCTTGTTGCCGCAGTAGTATGCCCACAGGCCGGGGACCTTGTTTTCCAAGAAGGGGGCAATGTGTCCGATGGCGGGCACGGGCTTTTTCAGAGCGCCGGTGGCGTAAAAATCGTAATCGGAGAGCGCGTCGATGATGGGATAGTCCTCCAGATATTCGGAGAGAATTTCGCGGCAGGCATTGTATTGCTCCAACACCTTGACGCTCGGCTCGTCGGAAACGTGGAAGAAGCACTGTCGGTCCACACCGTTTCTCTTCAGCGCTTCCAGCAGTGCGGGAATGAACTGCCCGAGGAACGCGCGGTATTCCGGCCCCTTGGAGTCGGTTTCCCAGCCGAAGATGCGACGGGTTCTGCCGTTGACCTTTGCCACGAATTTGGGAGCGGCCTTTGCACCCCATTGCGTGAAGAAGTGGGGAATTTCGTAATATTCGACGCCGCAGTCCTTGCACAGCGCAAGCCAGCGGTCCAGCTTGGAAAAGTCGAATGTGTAGCGGTCTTTGCCGACCACCGTGATGTCCGTCAGCTGCGTTGTCAGACGCTCGCCGCCGACGTAGGTGTCCAGCTCCGGTGTGAACACGGGCGTCAAAATCATGTTGATGCCGTTGGCGGTGGCAACACGCAAATAGCTTTCAATGGATTTCCAATGCGCCTCGGAAAACGCCTTTTGATGGTTGACGTTGGCGATGCAGTCGGTGTAAAACCACTCGGTGTGAATCAGCTTTTGCGGGGGAAGTATTGCATCCAGAACGGTGACGGTGACGGGAACGGAAATGCGCTCTTCGTCAATGGGCTCGGGATGAGCCTTGCCGCGGGAGCAATATGCAAATTCGGCGGTCAGACTGTATGTACCCGCGGGATAATCCGCAGGCAATTCCACATCCAGCCAAAGCGAAACCGTTTGATGAGGGGGAATTTGGAACAGCCCGTTGTAGTGCAGCGGGCGAATCGGGTCGGGATACATTCCCACGGTGTTGCGCAGCAGGTTGTCATCGTAGCCGGGATAACTGTCCGGGTATTGGTTTGCCACAGAAATGACCTGGCGCAGGGTGGTGTATCGGGCAAGCTCCCCCTTCAGGGAGGGAAGCAGACTCAAGGTGCGGTGCTGTCCCTCGGTGGTGGGGTTGTAAATACCGATTTGGAAGGAAAGCCGCTCGTTGCGAAACATTGTAAAACGGTCACAAACGGGATGGTTGCCGAGGTCCTCGTCCATAAAGCATTTTTCAAGAGAGGAAAGAGGACGTACCTGCATTTGACTCAAGGCGGGTCTGCCGGTTGTTTCTGCCATAATGATTCTCCTTTTGATTTTGAATTTTATACGCCGTACGTCCAAGGGGTACGGTTTTTCAGGCTGCGCGCCTGCAGCTCGCGAAAATGCTGTTCGGACGTTCCGCGCGATTGCGGCTCCATCCAAAAGGGGGATTGCTCGGGATGCTCAAAGGTTTCGTACATGCCGCCGCACAGGCCGCTGTGGTCGGTTCCGCCCGAAATAAAGAGGTGTTCCCGTTCGGCAATTTCCAATGCTTTTGCGCGCTCTTCGTAGGACAGGTCCGGATGAAATACCTCGATTCCGTCCAGACCGTAGGAAAGCAATTCATCGATTTGCGCAAGCTGCTTGGCGGTGGGGTGCGCCACAATGGCAAGCCCGCCCGCCTTGTGAATGAGTGCAAAGATGTCCTTGATTGATTTTTTTGCATAAACCGGGGGAACGGTAGAACGCAGACTTCCGTAGTTGGTGTGGAAGAAATCGTTGTAATCCAGGTCGGTTACAAGACCTTTGCTTTTCATGGCGCGGAACACGTGCTCGTTGCAAAGCCAAACAATTCCGCGGTTGTATTCCAGAACCTCGTTCCATGTAATGCCCGAAATGCTTCCGCGCTCCAGCGCCTGTTCAAAAAGAACCTTGGTTTGATTGGTTTCGTTTTCCGCCATTTGACGAAGGTGTTCCTTCATTTCCGGCACCTCGGGGTCAAAATCCAAGCCGACGATGTGAGGTCCCTCGGCGGTGTAAAATTCGGCGCCGAAGATGCTTTCCATGCCGTATTGGCGGCACAGCTCCGCCACCTCGGCATTGGCGGTTACCGTGTCATGGTCGGTGACTGCCAACGCGCGGTAGCCCTCCTCGTAAGCCTTGCGTACCAGCTCCGCGGGTGTGTATTTCCCGTCCGAATGGGTGGAATGTGTGTGTAAATTTGCATAAAATTTCATAATGTGATGCTCCTCTCCGCGTCAAGGCTTGTATCGGAAATCAACCCAGCTTGTTCAGTGCGTTGCGAACGCCTTCCAGGTTTTCACGGTATTTTTCCAGCTTTGCACGCTCGCCCGCAACCACGGCGGCGGGAGCCTTTGCGACAAAGCCCTCGTTGGAAAGCTTCTTTTCCAAACGGGAAATTTCATTTTCCAAATTGGCCTGTTCTTTTTCCAGCCGTGCACGCTCTTTTTCGGCGTCCACCAGGTCGGACAAGGGGAGAAACACGGTTGCCGAGTCGGTGATGATTTGCACCGCGTTGTCGGCGGAAACCACAGCGGAGTCAAACGCCTCCGCCACCTCCACCGATGCGGCGGAAGCCAGACGTGCAAAGAAGGGATGGGTGCTTTCCCCGAAGGACATCGCGTACTTGGTGGCAATGTAAACCTTTGCCTTGCGGGAGGGGGGCACGTTCATCTCGTTGCGGCGGGCGCGGATGGCCTTGATGGCGGCAACCACACGTCCCATTTCTTGGGATTCCGCAGTGAAATTCAGCGCGTCGTCGGCCTTGGGATATTCGGAAATCATGATGCTTTCGGCATCGCCGTCGTGAGGCAGGGATTGGTAAATTTCCTCGGTGATGAAGGGCATAAAGGGGTGGAGCAGCTTCAGGGTGCCGATGAGCACGTAGCAAAGCACGTTTTGCGCAACCAGGTTCCCCTCGGTGTCCTTTTCGTTGAGACGGCTCTTGGTCAATTCAATGTACCAATCGCAGAAGATGTCCCAGATGAAATCGTAAACGGATGCCAGCGCAACGCCAACCTCAAAGCGGTCCAGCGCGTTGACAACGGTGGCAACGGTTTTGTTATATTCGGTCAGTACCCATTTGTCCTCGGCGGCAAGCTGCTCGGAAGCGGGCAGGGAGACGCGGTCCAGGGTGAGATTCATCCGCACAAAGCGGGAAGCGTTCCACAGCTTGTTTGCAAAGTTGCGGGCCGCCTCCATTTTCTCTTCGGAGAAGCGCATGTCGTTTCCGGGGGAGTTGCCCGTGGAAAGCGCAAAGCGAAGTGCGTCCGCACCGTAGCGGTCGATGATTTCCAGGGGGTCAATGCCGTTGCCCAAGGATTTGGACATTTTGCGGCCCTGTGCGTCGCGCACCAAGCCGTGAATAAACACGGTGGAGAAGGGCTTTTGACCCATGTGCTCAAGTCCCGAGAAAATCATACGGGATACCCAGAAGGTGATGATGTCATAGCCTGTAACCAACACGCTTGTGGGATAGTATTTTTTCAGCTCCTCGGTGGAGTCGGGCCATCCCAAGGTGGAAAACGGCCACAGCGCGGAGGAAAACCAGGTGTCCAAAACGTCGCTGTCCTGGTGCACATTTCCGCCGCACTTGGGGCAGGTGGAAAGGTCTTCTTTGGAAACGGTCATCTCGCCGCAGGCGTCGCAATAAAAGGCGGGAATGCGGTGTCCCCACCACAGCTGACGGGAAATGCACCAGTCCAAAATGTTGTTCATCCAGTTGAAGTAGTTTTTGGAAAAGCGCTCGGGAACAAAGCGGATGTCGCCCTGCTCCACCGCGCGGATGGCGGGCTCGGCCAGCGGCTTCATTTTGACAAACCATTGGTCGGAGGTCAGCGGCTCGACGGTGGTGGAGCAACGGTAGCAAATGCCGACGTTGTGGTCGTGCGGCTCCACCTTTACCAGATATCCTTGCTCCTGCAGGTCCGCCACCAGAGCCTTGCGGCAAGCGTAACGGTCCATGCCCTCATATTTTCCGGCATAGGCGTTCATGGTGGCATCGTCGTTCATCACCTTGATTTGCTCTAGGTTGTGACGCTGACCGACCATAAAGTCGTTGGGGTCATGCGCGGGTGTGATTTTGACGCAGCCCGTACCGAAGCCGATTTCCACGTAGTCGTCGGCAATGACGGGAATTTCTCTGCCGACGATGGGGAGGATGAGGGTTTTGCCGATGAGATGCGCTGTTTTTTCATCCTCCGGGTTGACCGCAACCGCAGTGTCGCCGAACATGGTTTCGGGGCGGGTGGTGGCAACCTCAACGTAGCCGTCTTCTCCCTTGATGGGGTATTTGATGTGCCAAAAGCTTCCGGGCTGGTCCTGATATTCGACCTCCGCGTCCGAAAGCGCGGTGAGACAGCGGGGACACCAGTTGATGATGCGGTGACCGCGGTAAATCAACCCCTTGTTGTAAAGGTTGACAAACACCTCTCGAACCGCCTTGGAGCAACCCTCGTCCATGGTAAAGCGCTGACGGCTCCAATCGCAGGAGGTACCCAGCTTTTTCAACTGCTCGGTGATGCGGGTTTCGTATTTGTCCTTCCACATCCACACGCGTTCCAAAAAGTTTTCTCTTCCGAGGTCGTAGCGAGAAAGCCCTTCCTCCACGCGCAGGCGCTCTTCCACCTTGATTTGGGTGGCGATGCCCGCGTGGTCGGTGCCGGGCACCCACAGGGTGTTAAAGCCCTGCATTCTCTTGTAACGCACCAGGATGTCCTGTAAGGTTTCGTCCAATGCGTGTCCCATATGCAGCTGTCCGGTTACATTGGGAGGGGGAATCACTACGGAAAAATGCTCCGCGTTGTTCTTCACATCGGGGGTGAAGTACCCCTTTTCGCACCAGGTTCGGTAAATTCTGTCCTCAAACTCGCTCGGTGCATAGGTTTTCGGCAGTTCGTGATAGCTGTTCATCTTGTTCCTCCGTTTCTTGCAATCATCTGCTGTGTTTCGAAGCGGTCGCCGCCCCGAAAACAAAAAAGCCCCCACCGTCCATCAGGACGTGGAAGCACGCGGTACCACCTGATTTTGCGGCCGAACCTGCTCGGCTTTGCCGCACTCTTTCACTCCTAACGGTGAGTACCGTTGCGAATTACACAATGCCGAGACTGTGATGGGCATCTTGGTTCGCACCGCTCGCAAGCGACTTCATTTCACCGTTCGCAAAGGCTTGCACCACCCGCCTTCTCTCTGTGCGTCCGCATGAAATTACTCCTCTTGTTCTCTGCGTTTGACAAAAGTATAACACAATTCGATGCAATTGTCAACATTGCGAAGAAAAAATAATTTTTAAAACGGTGAGGAGGCAAGTTTTCATGGGGAACCTATTGATTTTGAGGAGAGATTGTTATATAATAACTGTATGAACAATGTACAATGGCGGTTTGCAGCCGCATCTCGAAAGGAGCGACCTTTTATGGAAAGAGTCAGCAAGCACAATTACTATTTGGATATTGCGCAAACGGTGGCGGAGCGTGCCACCTGCTTGCGAAAAAAATACGGAGCCATCATTGTCAAGAACGATTCCATCATCTCTACCGGCTACAACGGTTCTCCGCGCGGACGGAAAAATTGCACCGATTTGGGCATTTGTATGCGCAACAAGCTCGGAATCCCGCGCGGGGAACGTTATGAGCTGTGTCGCTCGGTGCATGCGGAGGCAAACGCCATCATTGCCGCTTCCCGTGAGCAGATGATCGGTGCAACCTTATACATGGTCGGCATCAATTCCGAAAGCGGAGAGCTGGAGTCCGGGACGTCTTCCTGCATGATGTGCAAGCGTATGGTCATCAATGCGGGAATTTCCACGGTGGTGGTTCGGGACGACAGAGAGCATTTTCGCATCATCAATGTAGAGGATTGGATTGAAAACGACGACTCGCTTTCCGGCGTCTTCGGCTATTGAAAAAAGATTGAAAAAGGAAACACAAACATGAAAAAAATTGTTCGCTCGGTACTTTGCCTGTTGCTGGTCGGCACTGCATTGCTGACCTCCTGCTCCCGTATTCCGACCATGAAATACGAGGACGGCGCCTTTACCCATCCGCGTACCCACGTTACCTATTTGCAGGCACCCGCTTACTACGAGGCGGTGGCAAGAGGCACCGAGTCGGTGGCCAAGATTGACGGGGACAAGCTGGAGGACCTGCTGCTGTATCCCATCACGGGCATGGCTCAAAACGAGTGGCTTTGCGGCGAGGATTATTCGGTGTTCTACGCCGAGGGACTGACGCTGCCCACTCTGTGGGAGCTGCAGGCGACCTCCTTACTGATTTGCAAAACCGACGAAAAAACCTCCGCGCTTGCGGAAATCAGCGCACTGCCTGCCATTGAGGCGCTGGTGGACACTTATCGCAACGGCGTCAGCTTTGACTACGGGAAATTGGATTTTGCCGAGTCTCCGGTACGGTATGACCTGAAGTTCGTTTCTTCCGCCTACAAGGGCCTGCAATATGACCTGACCTATTGGAGCTTGGAGGAGGACGCGCTGGTTTCGGTTCCCATTTCGGATGCGGAGCATTTTGAGGTGCTTTATCCAGGAGTCGACGTGACCACCGAGCGATACGAATATGTCGACAAAAACGGAGAAACGCAGGTGGAGCTGTTGGCGGTGTACAATTTCGGTACCCACCTCCTGTATGACCGTTGGACGGGGAAGTGCTATCCCATCGACGATGTAATTGAACGGGCGCTGCAAAACGGAGCGCTTTGAATGCGAAACGCAAAACCTTTTTTGAGGGAAGTGATGAAATGTCGATAGATGTTTTGGAGCAAACGGCGGTAAAATCCGTTTGCGGAGAGCACGGAGCGCCGAAGCGTGTGCTGTTTGTTTGCACGGGCAATACCTGCCGCTCCCCTATGGCGGAGGCGGTGGTCAATGCCCTGGCACGGCAACGGGCCGAGCGCCTGCTCCCAAAGGAAATGGCGTCCATGGCGACGCCGGAATGGGAGGCGTTCAGCGCGGGGCTGTATGCCTGTGAGGGGGCTCCGATTTCCGAGCAGGCCGTGCTTGCACTGGAGCATGCCGGAATTGCCGCGGTGCGCGGACACGATTTTCACGACCATCGCGCCACGGGAGTGGAGCGGGTGAATGTTGACGGCTTCGATTTGCTGGTGGGCATGAGCAATTCCCATGCAATGGAGCTGTTGATGCGATTCCCACAGCTTGCCGACCGCATTGTTGCCATGCCGCATGAAATTTCCGACCCGTACGGCGGCAGTGTGGCGCTGTATGAGGAAACCCTGCAACAAATTACGGCGGGAGTCATGCAGCTGCTGTTTCGGGAGGAGCAAGCCACATGAGTACGGTGCTGCATCCCGTAAGACAGGAGGATATTCGGCAGCTTGCCGCGTTGGAGCGGCTCTGCTTTTCCGAGCCGTGGAGCGAAACGGCATTGTGCCTGTTTTTGGGAACGGAGGCTTATGCGGCGGTGCTTTCGGAGGAGGATGTCGCGGTGGCGTACGGAGGACTTCTCTGGGGTGTGGAGGAAGCGCAGGTTCTCAATCTCGCGGTTGCCCCGGACGCCCGTCGAAAGGGCTACGGCAGGCGCGTGATGGATGCGCTGATTGCGGAGGCGGCGGCGCGGGACTGCGCGCAAATGTCGTTGGAGGTGCGCGCCTCCAATACGCCCGCCATTGCACTGTACCTTCGGTTGGGATTTGAAACGAGGGGACGAAGAAAAAACTTTTATAAGCATCCAACCGAGGATGCACTTGTGATGCTCAAGTATTTTGACCGCAAGGATGACTGAGAAAAGGATAAGAAAAACATGTTCATTTTGGGAATGGAAAGCTCCTGCGACGAAACCTCTGCCGCAGTGGTGGAAATGGGAGACGGGGTGCGCCGCATCTGCTCCAACGTCGTAGCCTCGCAAATCGAAACGCACCGTCTGTACGGCGGTGTGGTTCCCGAAATTGCGGGCAGAGCGCACATTGAGGCGATTTCAAGAATTACATACGAAGCCCTGCGGGACGCAAAGAAAGAGCTTTCCGACATCGGCGCCGTGGCGGTTACGTCGCATCCGGGGTTAATCGGAGCGTTGCTGGTTGGGGTGAACTTTGCAAAGTCCTTGGCGTATTCGAATCGCATTCCGTTGGTTCCCGTGAACCACATTCACGGTCACATTGCGGCGGCGTATTTGAGCCATCCCGAATTGAAGCCTCCGTTCCTTGCCGTTGTGGTGTCGGGGGGGCACACCTCGCTCTACCGTGTGCACACCGAAACCGAAATCGAAGAAATCGGTGCCACCCGCGACGACGCGGCGGGAGAAGCCTTTGATAAAATCGGACGCGTCATCGGCTTGCCGTATCCGGGCGGTGCGGCTTTGGACCGTCTGGCCTACGAGGGAGACCCGAAGGCCCTGACATTGCCTTCTCCCGCATTGCCGGGGGACTGCTTGGATTTTTCCTTCAGCGGAATCAAAACCGCCGCCCTGAATGCCATCAATTCCGCCGCGCAAAGAGGAGAGACGCTCAACCGTGCCGACGTTGCGGCGTCCTACACCGCGCGCATTGTGGAGGCCGTTGTGCAAAAGAGCCGACAGGCATTGAAGCAAACCGGCTGGAACACCTTGGTGCTGGCAGGCGGTGTTGCCGCCAATTCTCATTTGCGGGCGGCGTTGGAGCAGATGTGTTTGCAGCAGGGCGCACGCCTTTGCATGCCCGCGCTGAATTTGTGCGGTGACAACGGTGCAATGATTGCGGCGGCAGGGTATTTCGGCTACGAAAAGGGGTGCTTCGCAGACACCTCGCTCAATGCTTCCGCCAACGATGACGGCCTTTGAGCTGTCAAGAGCTTCGAACAAAAAAATACATTTTCGTCGGTTTTTACGAAAAAATGCGCAGAGTGCCCGAAAAACGGGCAAAAGAGGTTTTCCACAAGAGTTTTCCACAGGCTGTTGAAAAACTGCTTGTGTCAATTGAATTTTCCAAAAATAACCAAGCAAAATCGAAAAATCTCGGATGTTTCCCCGTTTTCTGTGGAAAAGCCTGTGGAAATTGTGGAAAATAATTCCACGAACAACGCTGTGGAAAAACGCAAACGACAAATTTCCGATTTGAACGACAGGTAAAAAATTGTTGTTCATTTTTACAAAAAGCGCACAAAGCGGACGGCAACCGTGTTCCTTTTTCAAGCGAAAGGCGAGAGGAGGGGGCAAATGCTTGCCGTCGGCACTGCCGGAAAGGACCATGAATGATGAAATTGAATTACGGACAAGAGGTGTTCACACTTCCCGCGGCGGTGCTGACACAAATGGACAAGGTTGGGGCGGCGCAGCTGCGCGTGCTGTTGTGGCTCGCCTCCGACGGAGCCTTGGCGGAAAAGAAGAACCAGCTGGCTAAGCTTTGCGATTGCACCGTCAGGGAGGTGACCGATGCCATCTCCTTTTGGCAGGGGCAGGGCGTGCTTGTCTCCGCGTCAAACGAGACTGCGGCTTCATCCGTCGATGTCGCCGTGATGGCATCTGCCGTGCATCCCGAGATGCTTGCCGCAGAAGAAAAGAATACACGCTCCAAGCCGCGGTTGCGTCGGGAGGCTCAGTTGCCCACGTACACCTCCGATGAGCTTTCCGCGCTGTTGGAAAAACGTTCTTCCGCACGTGCGCTGATTGACGAGGGCCAGCGGATTCTCGGAAAAATGTTTACAACCGCCGACACCAACCGAATACTCGGAATGTTGGATTACCTCGGAATGAAAGAGGATTGCATTTTGCTGCTGCTTGCCCATTGCAAGAACATCGGAAAAACCAATTTCGCTTACATCGAGCGTTATGCGTACAGCCTTGCGGACAAGGGGATTACGGAGCACCGGGCGCTGGAGGAAGAAATTCGGACCGTGGAGGAGCTGCATTCCTTTGAAGGGGAGGTGCGCAAGCTGTTCGGTATGAAGAGCAGGGCACTGACCACCAAGGAAGAAAAAATGCTTCGCGCATGGCATTCCTTCGGTTACGGCATCGATGTGGTTCGATTGGCTTATGAAATTACCGTGGACACCATCCACGAGCCATCGACACAGTATGTCAACGGCATTTTGGAAAAATGGAACGCGGACGGCTTGCGCACCGTAGAGCAGATTCAAGCCGCGGAGGCGGCATACCGCGCAAAGAAGGAAGGAAAGACACCCGCGGCGGAGCCGACGCTGGGAAACAGCTTTGATACGGACGATTTCTTTGAGGCGGCGCTGAAGCGCAGCTTTGAACAAATGGGAATAGAGGAATGACGGATGGGATACAATAAAGAAAATTTAAAGCGCATTCGCGGGGAATACGATACCAAGGCACTGCATGCGCAAAGCGAAGCGGAGGAACGCCGCCGTGAGCTGTATTTGAAGATTCCGGCCCTGCGGGAGCTGGACAGCCGCTTGGGCACGTTCGGACTGAGTATTATGGAGGCGGCGCTTGCGGGTAGGAGTCGGGAGCAGGGGCTTGCGGAGCTGCGTGCGGAAAACGAGCGCATTCTGGCCGAGCGTGCGCAACTGTTGCGCAAAAACGGTTACCCCGCAAACTACACCGAGCCGCAGTACGAATGTGACAAATGCAAGGACAGCGGATACGTGGGCATCAAGATGTGCTCCTGCATGCGCCGCCGTCTCATTGAGGCGGGCATGCAAAGCTCGGGGCTGGCCTCCTTGCTGGAACGGCAGTCCTTTGAGAATTTTTCTCTGGATTACTACAATCAAAACCCGCAAACCAGAAACCGCATGGAGCGCATCTTCCAAGAGGTGCAACGGTACGCTTATCACTTTTCCGCGGGCGGAGACAACCCGCCGAAAAGCCTGCTGTTCTTCGGCGGAACGGGGCTTGGCAAAACACACCTTTCCACCGCGCTTGCACGCGTGGTTATCCAGCGGGGATACGACGTCTATTACAACAGCGCGGTCGGTATGCTTTCGGATTTTGAATTTCGCCGTTTCGGCAATTCACTTGCGGCAAACGAAGGAGAGGACGTTGCGCGGTACACCGAGTGCGATTTGCTCATCATCGACGACCTCGGCACCGAGGTGGTCAACCAGTTTACGCTTTCCTGCCTGTACCATGTGCTCAATACCCGCCTGAATCGGCAAAAGCCCACTGTCATCAGCACCAATTTGAGCCACACGGATTTGCGCAAGAACTATACCGACCGCATCAGCAGTCGGTTGCTCGGAGAATATCAGCCGATGCCGTTCTACGGCACCGATGTCAGACAGCAAAAAATCGGTGCGGGAGGCGGCATATGAACGGTAGCCGTAAGGGAATCATGCTTTTGACAGTGGCGGGGTTCATTTGCCTGTGGATGCTTTCTTCCTGTGTTCATTATGTTCCCCGTGAGGAGCAATCCTCCGAGACGAACGGTGCGGAAGCTCCCGTGACGGACGAATATACTGCCGCGGAAGAGGAAGCGTTTCCCAATCTCCCGTCGGCGGACGCCACCAAACGGTATTGAGGTGCGAGATGCGAGAAAGCAGAGAAAAACGCGCAAACGGGAGCGAAGGACTTCCGGATGTATATGAGGTTGGGGACGGCATTCGGTTGCATGTCCTTCCGACCGAACGGTTTAAGGCGGGAATGCTGTCGGTTTCGGCAGTGCTTCCCATTCATCCTCAAAAAAGTCCGCTCAGTGCACTGCTGTTGTCGGTCCTGCGGCGCGGCTGTGAAAAATATCCAACGCTGGCGCAGGTGAACCGACGGCTGGACGAGCTGTACGGCACCGGATTGACCATTCAAAATTCCTATTGCGGAGACGGACATGTCATCGGCTTTTGCGCCGAGCTGTTGGACGAATCCTACCTGCCTTCTGCGGAGGACGGCATTTTGGAGGGGGTATTGGATTTGATTTGTCAAATGCTGTGCCATCCTCTATTGGACGAAAACGGATGCCTGTCGGAAAAGTACGTGGAGAGTGAAAAGCGAATGCAATGTGACAGCATTCGCGCACTGAAAAATCATCCGAAGGCCTTTGCCGAGGAGCGTATGCGGTCGCTCCTGTACGAGGGAGAGCCATTCGGTACGCCCGTTTACGGGACCGAGGAGCAGGTGATGGCGGTGACGGCGGAGGAATTGACCGCACATTGGCGAGAGCTTCTTTCCGCTGTGCGGTTTCGGGTATTTTACGTCGGCAACACCCCCGTCGACCGGTTGAAATCGGCGTTGGAGCAAACGTTGGCGGTTGAGCAGAGCGGAAGGCCGACGGCGGAGTGGTATTGCCCGCACTTCGGACGCTGCCGCCCCCCGCGCACGCAGACGCTTTGCGTAGAGGAGGAGCAGCCGATTTCCCAGGGGCAGCTGGTGCTTGGATTCTCCTTGGACGTGACGCTTCGTGATGAGGCACAGTTTGCCGCATGTATGGTCTTGAACGAGCTGCTGGGGATGTCTCCCGTTTCCAAGCTGTTTGTGAATGTACGGGAGAAATTGAGCCTTTGTTACAGCTGCTCGTCCCGTTATCATGCCTATACGGGTGCGCTGTCGGTTACCTGCTCGTTGGACAATGCCAACCGTGAGCGGGCACAGCGGGAAATTTTGACTCAAATTCGAGAGCTTGCGAACGGAAGCTTTACGGACGAGGAATGGAATTCCGCCGTCTCCTCGTTGCTCAATGTGTATCAACAGCTGGGGGACAGTCCCGCCGCGCTGGAGGGATTTTATTTCGGCAGGTCCGTTGCCGCCCTGAAGCAAACGCCGCAGGATTGCTGTGCCCTGTTTTCCCGGGTGACGCGCCGCCAGGTGATTGCAATGGCAAAGCGACTTTCCCCGGAAGTTATCTATTTTTTAAAGGGAACGCGTGCGGGAAAGGAGGCGGAGGAGGATGACGAGGAGGAGGACTGAATGCACCTCGGCGCTCTTGCGCGAGCGGTACATCAAAACAGAGCACGAAAGCGGCTTGGAGGTGTATGTGTTTCCCAAGCAGCTGACCACCGCCTATGCGCTTCTTGCAGCCAAATACGGCTCCGTGGACGCCTGCTTTACGCTTGACGGCGACGCGCCCGTTTGCGTGCCGGACGGAACGGCTCACTTTTTGGAGCATAAAATGTTTGAAAACGAGGACGGCAGCGACAGCTTTGCACGCTTTGCCGCATTCGGCGCGGATGCGAATGCCTACACCTCCTACAACCGCACGGCCTATCTGTTTTCCTGCACCGAAAGCATCGAGGCTCCCTTGGAGGAATTGCTGCGTTTTGTGACGCATCCTTATTTTACCGAGGAAACGGTGGCAAAGGAGCAGGGCATCATTGCCGAGGAAATTCGGATGTATGAGGACAATCCGTGGGAACGCGGCTTTCAAACTTTGCTGTGCGCGTTGTACCGTTGCCATCCGGTGCGCAAAAACATCTGCGGCTCGGAGGCATCCATTGCGCAAATCACACCCGAGCTGCTGTACCGGTGTCACGATTTGTTTTATCATCCGTCCAATTTGGTGCTGGTGGTTTGCGGAGACGTGACAGAGGAGCAGGTGATGGATGTGGTGGACCGCGTTTTGCGGAGCCGCACAAGCCCGAAGCACATTCGACGCATTGCGGTTTCGGAGCCCGAAAGCGTTTGCACACCGTACGTTCGAACGCGTATGCAGGTGGCAAAGCCTATCTTTCACATCGGCTTTAAGGATGTGGAGAGCGGTCGGCAAAGCCCTGCGGAGCGGTTGCGGCGCGATGCCGCCATGACCTTGCTCGGAGAGACGCTGTTTTCGCGCGCGGGAGCGTTTTATAACCGCCTGTTTGAATCCGAGCTCATTACGCCCGCCTTTTCGTTTGGGTATTCCTCCCTGGAGGATGTTGCCTTTTTTGAGCTTGCGGGGGAATCCGACGAGCCGGACCGAGTGGTACAGGCCCTGACCGAGGAGCTGGAGCGCGTTCGGCGCGAAGGCATTTGCCCGGAGGAGCTGGAGCGGTGCCGTCGGGTGCTGTATGCCGACGAAATTCGAGCGTACGATTCCACAGAGGAAATCGCCAACCGTCTTTTGAACTTTGTTTTGGACGGGGGAGAGCTGTTTTCCTATCCGCAGCTGCTGCGGGATGTAACCGTCGAGCAGGCGCGGGAGTTGCTTCAAACCGTATTTCAAAAGGAGCGCATGGCGGTATCCGTCGTGGCCCCCTTGGAAGAATGAACATCAAAGAAAGGATTTGAAATGATGGAAAAAATTTATGTTTCGTTTCCGGGGCTCGGAATTGACACCTTTGAGCTGAACAAGGTAGCCTTTACGCTGTTCGGCAAAATCGAGGTGCGCTGGTACGGGATTATCATCACCTGCGGCATTTTTTTGGCCTTCCTTTACGCCATGTACCGCGGCAAGAAGAATGAGGGAATCATCTCCGACGACGTTTTGGATATCGGAATGCTGACCGTATTTCTCGGCATTGTCGGTGCGCGCCTGTATTACGTACTGACCACGCTGGACATCTACAATTACGATTCCTTTTACAAGGTGATTGCCATTTGGGACGGCGGCATCGGAATTTACGGCGGCATCATCGGCGGGTGCATCGGCATTCTCATCGGCTGTGCATGGAAAAAAATCGGATGGCGCAAATTCTTCGATATGACCGCTCCCGGCGTGATTTTGGCGCAGGGAATCGGACGTTGGGGCAACTTTTTCAACGGTGAGGCGTACGGCTCTTACATCGGCGCGCAAACCACCGTGGAGCTGTTGACCAAGGAGTTTGTTTTGCCCTCCGGTGAGGGAACTCTGTTTCACACGTTGCGCATGGGCTTGTGCCCCAATATGTATTCTTACTACATTCCGTTGTATTTTCATCCGACCTTTTTGTACGAAAGCATTTGGAATCTTGCGGGATTTGTAATGCTGCACCTGTTCTATCGGCACAAGCGCTTTGACGGACAGGTTGCGCTGCTCTTTTTCTCGTGGTACGGCTTCGGTCGCTTTTTCATCGAGGGCTTCCGTACGGACAGCCTGTATATTCCCGGCACCGAGCTGCGAATTTCCCAGTGCGTGGGGTTGTTTGCCTTTGTGGTGGGCATGCTGTTGATGGTGTGGGGGCTTGCCGCTGCCAAGCGAAAGGAAAACGGATTGCTTCCCTGTGACGCCGTCGCTCTTGCCGATGCGGAGAGCGTGTCCGAAGCGCCGAGCGCAGAAGAGCAAATTTCCGAGGACTTCGCAGACGAGCAGGAGGCGCAGAGCATGGAAATGCTGGACCGCGCCCTGAACCGTTGGGTGGATAAAATGAGCGAGAAGCTGGCCGCCAACAAAAAGGAGACTGCCGCACCGACGGAGGAGCGTTCTTCCACTTCGGCAGACGCGAACGCGAACAAAGAGGAGGATGCCGATGAAAATCATTGACGGAAAAGCCGTTTCGGCGCAAATCAGACAGGAAATCAAGGAGAATACTCGGCAGTATATTGCGACAAGCGGCATTACGCCCGGACTTGCCGTGGTCATTGTGGGTACCGACCCCGCATCGCAGGTGTATGTGCGCAACAAGAAGCGCGCTTGCGAGGAGGTGGGCTTTTATTCCGAGGAATACGCACTTCCCGAGAATACGACGCAGGAGGAGCTGTTGGCGCTGGTGGACAGGTTGAACGCCGACAGCCGTATTCACGGGATTTTGGTGCAGTTGCCGTTGCCGCGACATTTGGATGAAACAACGGTTTTGCTGCGCATTTCCCCCGATAAGGATGTGGATGCTTTCCATCCCACCAATGTGGGCAAAATCATGATCGGAGATTACCGCTTTCTCCCCTGTACGCCTGCCGGCGTGATGGCACTGCTGGAGCGCAGCGGGATTGAGGTTGCGGGAAAGCATTGCGTGGTGGTCGGACGCTCCAACATTGTCGGGAAGCCGATGGCGATGCTTTTGCTGCACGCAAACGGAACGGTGACCGTTTGCCATTCCAAAACTCGGGACCTTGCCGATATTACCAAGACCGCCGATATTTTGGTGGTTGCCATCGGACGGGCGGATTTTGTGGGCGCGGAGATGGTGAAGGAGGGAGCCGTGGTGATTGACGTCGGAATGAACCGCCGTGCCGACGGCAAGCTGACGGGCGACGTGTGCTTCGAGCAGGTGGCACCCATTGCCTCGGCCATTACCCCCGTTCCCGGCGGCGTCGGCCCGATGACCATTACCATGCTGTTGCAAAATACCCTGACGGCGGCAGGTTGGAAGCGGTAAAGACGGAAAAACTTGACATCTTCCCGCAAACGTGATACAATATCTTTATTCTGATTTGATGAAACGATAGGAGCATAAAGGACATGAAAAACTCTGAAAAAACAATGGACAAAATTGTTGCGTTGTGCAAAACACGCGGCTTCGTTTTCCCCGGTTCCGAAATTTACGGCGGTTTGGCAAACTCTTGGGACTACGGTCCCCTCGGCGTGGAGTTTAAGAACAACGTCAAGCGCACATGGTGGAAAAAGTTTGTACAGGAAAATAAGTACAACGTCGGCTTGGACAGCGCCATTATCATGAATCCGGAGGCGTGGGTTGCTTCCGGACACGTCGGCGGCTTTTCGGACCCGTTGATGGATTGCAAAAAGTGCAAAATGCGTCACCGTGCCGACAAGCTGATTGAGGACTATGCTTTTCAAAACGGCTTGGAGGACAACCCCGCCGGATGGTCCTTTGAGGAAATGCAAAGCTACATCAAGGAGAAGGGAATTGTTTGCCCCTCCTGCGGCGGAACCGATTTTGCGGACATCAAAAAGTTCAATCTGATGTTCAAAACCTTTATCGGCGTCACAGAGGACAACACCAACACCGTATATCTTCGTCCCGAAACCGCGCAGGGCATTTTTGTAAACTTTCAAAATGCGCAGCGTACCGCCCGCAAGAAGCTTCCTTTCGGCGTTGCGCAAATCGGCAAGGCCTTCCGCAACGAGATTACCCCCGGCAACTTCGTATTCCGCACGCGTGAGTTCGAGCAAATGGAGCTGGAATTCTTCTGCAAGCCCGGAACGGATTTGGAGTGGTTTGCGTATTGGAAAAACTATTGCCACCAGTTCCTGCTGAACCTCGGTATGAAGGATGAAAATTTGCGCCTGCGTGACCATGACGCGGACGAGCTTTGCTTCTATTCCAAGGCAACCACCGATTTTGAGTTCCTGTTCCCGTTCGGATGGGGCGAGCTGTGGGGTGTCGCCGACAGAACCGACTATGACCTCGGTCAGCATCAGCAGCACAGCGGCAAGGACATGACCTACTTCGACCAGGAGACCAACGAGCATTACATTCCCTACGTCATTGAGCCTTCTCTGGGCGCGGACCGTGTTGCGCTTGCGTTCCTGGTGGATGCTTACGACGAAGAGGTTATTGACGCCGAAAAGAACGACGTGCGCACCGTGCTTCATTTGCATCCCGCACTGGCACCCTACAAGGCTGCGGTACTGCCCCTTTCCAAAAAGCTCGGCGACAAGGCCACCGAGATTTACGAGGAGCTTTCCAAGTATTTCATGGTGGACTATGACGAAACGGGCTCCATTGGCAAGCGCTATCGCCGTGAGGATGAAATCGGTACGCCCTTGTGCATCACCGTTGATTTTGAAACGGTGGGCGATGCGGAAAAGCCTGCCGACAATTGTGTCACCGTTCGTGACAGAGATACCATGGAGCAGGTTCGCATTCCCGTCTCCGAGTTGAAATCCTATATCGAAAATAAAATTGCGTTTTGACGCATCATTGAGGGAGCTGTCGCTTTTGCAACGGCTCCCTCAAATTGCAGACGAAACAAATGAGCTTTGTCGGTTTGACGAAGGTTGCGGTCAAGCTTTTTCAAAAGCTTGCGCGGATGTGCAATCAACCATTTGTTGAAATGCCTTGCAATCGATGCGGGAGCGTGCTATAATGGGGGCAGAAATCAATTCACGGAGTTTGTTATGAAAGCTTTATGGAATCGGCTCACATCCCCTTTTCGGCAGTATCGGGGATTGAAAAAGGAGCTTTATATTCTGCTCATTGGGAACCTTGTCACGGCAATGGGCTCGTTCGTTTGGCCCATGCTCACCTTTTTTCTGACCACCAAGGTGGGCATGAGCGATGGGGAAGCCATTTTTGTGATGGCGGTGTTTTCGCTGGTCACCCTGCCCGCCTCCGTGCTGGGCGGAAAGCTTGCCGACAAGTACAGCCGCAAAAAGCTGATTGTTACCTTCGATATTCTCACGGTCTCTCTGTATGTGGTCGCCGCAGTGCTTCCCATCGGAATTTGGACGGCGATGCTCTTTTTTGTGTCCGGGTTGTTCCAAAATTTGGAGTCGCCTGCCTACAACGCGTTGAGCGCGGATTTTTCCACCTCCGAGCAGCGGGAGCGTGCCTATTCCATGTCGTATCTGGGCTACAATCTCGGGTTTGTGGTGGGAGCCACCTTTTCCGGAATTTTATTTGCCAATCACATGCGGCTCAGCTTTTTGCTCAACGGCTTTGCCATTTTGATTTCCACGGTGCTCATTCTCTGTTTCATTCATCCGGAAAATGCCGTGCAGGAGCAGCAGCAAAAGGAAAGCACAGAGCTCCTCGGAGAATATGAGCAGCCCGCCGACCAAAATTTGTCCACCCTGCGCGTGTTCCGTATGCGGCCGGTGGTGCTTTTGGTCTCGCTCATCGGATGCCTTGCGGCAATCCTGAATATGGGAGAATCCACCGTTCTTCCGTTGCAATTGAAGGAGGAGCTCGGGGAGGCGGGAGCGACCCTGTACGGCTACCTCAATGCGGTGAACGGTTTGGTGGTTATCCTGTTTACGCCTGTTTTGACCATGCTACTCAAGCGTATGCGGGAGCTTCCGAAGGCGGCGTTGGGCGCGCTTTTCTATGCGGCCGGAATTTTTCTGTTTTCTCTCGGGAATACGCCGTGGGTGCTGTTTTTCGCAATGCTCATTTTGACCTTCGGGGAGGTGACCACCGTCATCGGCATGGACCCTTACACCTCACGGCGGGTTCCGTGCTCACACCGCGGTCGTGTGGACGGACTGTTGAGCGTGGTTTCTTCGTTGTACTACTCCTTGGGACAGTTTTTTGTCAGCTGGCTGTTGCAAATCACGCAAAACCGTTATTCCGTGCTTTGGACGATGTTCATCGCTTGCGGTATTGTTTCGGCAATACTGTATTTGCTGACGTATCGCATGGATAAAAAAGCATTTCCGTTGCTGTACGGTAAGAACCGCGAAACAGAGAACAAGTAATCCAAAAAACGTCGGATAACGGTTTCGCGTCCTCGACAGCGCAACTTCCATCCAAGGGTGGGCGAACAGCCGACAGCAGACCCCGACGCTGCGCATCGCTCTTCGCTCAGGCTGACACGGCGTTTCCGTCTCCGACTCTTTTTCGCTTTTT
>CAZWXE010000025.1:0-19871 GCA_964638045.1 uncultured Ruminococcus sp.
CGCAGTTCGACTTCGGAAGTCGCAAGCGACTTCCTACGCTCAGAATGACACGGGCTATTTTTTAACTGTCCAGCATTTGTTGATAAATCTGATTTTTGGGAACGCCTCTGTCTTTTGCCGTTTGCTTGATGGCGTCCATTTTGCTCATGCCGCCTTCCATGTAGGCGCGCACCTGTTCTTCCGCGGTCATGCTTTGCCACGGAGCGGACGTTGCCGCATCCTGCGCAGGACAGCCCTCCACCACCAGCACATATTCTCCGCGCGGCTCTTTTTCGGCGTAATAAGCAACGGCCTCGCTCAGGGTAAGCCGCAAAACCTCTTCGTTGAGCTTGGTCAGCTCTCGGCAAAGAGCAATGCGACGGTCGCCTCCAAACGCTTTTTCCATGTCCTTCAGCGTTGTGCAAAGCTTGTGGGGTGCCTCATGAAAGAGCATGGTGCGCTCCTCGCGGGAGAGTGCCTCCAAACGGCTTTTTCGCTCGGCCTTGTTGACCGAAAGAAAGCCTTCAAAGCAAAATCTTCCTGTGGGCAGTGCCGAAACCGTCAGCGCGGTGACGGACGCCACGGGACCCGGGATTGACGTCACCGGAATGCCTTGCTCCGCGCACAGCACCACCAAATCCTCGCCGGGGTCGCTGATGGCGGGCGTGCCGGCGTCTGTAATCAGCGCGCAGGATTCGCCCGCCTTCAGGCGGTTGACAATTTGTTCTCCGCGTTGGCGCTTATTATGTTCAAAGTATGAAAACAACGGCTTGCCGATGCCGAGGTGGGTGAGCAATCGCAGGGAATTGCGCGTATCCTCCGCGGCGATAAAATCAACCTCGGAAAGCACCTTGACGGCCCTTTGCGAGAGGTCGCCGAGATTCCCGATGGGGGTTGCAACCAAATAAAGCATTCCTCCGACGATGCGGTTTTTTTCCTGTACGGCGACTTCCGGTTTTTTTACGGAGCTCATGATGAAGATTCCTTTCTTCTCCTTCGTTCTGTTTTTTTGCACGGTTGCATAAACTGCGATAGTACGACAATACGGAGGAATAATGATGGCAATCAAAATTTATATCGATCAGGGTCACAATCCGGAAAATCCGAATGCGGGAGCGGAAGGGAACGGCCTGCGGGAGCAGGACATTACCTACCGCATCGGGAGTGCGTTGGCGGAGCTGTTACGGCAAAACGGCAATTTTGAAGTGCGGCTGTCAAGGCCGACTCCGACAGCAAGCCTCGGAAGCTCCAATTCCACCAGCCTGCGGGCACGGGTGGATGACGCCAACGCGTGGGGCGCCGACGTTTTTATCAGCATCCACACCAATGCGTCGGATAACGCCGCCGCAACGGGCGTGGAGGCGTTTGCTTATTCCAAGCCGTCGGTTGCATTTTCACTGGGCAGTGACATTCTGTCCTCCCTCAGTGCCGAAACGGGCTTGCGCAATCGCGGAATGAAAACAAGACCCGGGCTGTATGTGTTGCGAAGAACACGCATGCCCGCCGTGCTGGTGGAGGTCGGATTCATTACCAACCCAAACGACGCCGCGCTGATGAACGGGGAGCCCGAACGGTTTGCGCGGGGCATTTACAACGGCATCACGGAGTATTACGGCGTGTAGGCAAGCGTATTATTGCTCGTCATCCAGCTTGAGCACTGCCATAAAGGCTTCGGGTGAAATTTGCACCGAGCCCAGCTGACGCATCTTCTTTTTGCCTTCCTTTTGCTTTTCCAGCAGCTTTTTCTTTCGGGTGATATCGCCGCCGTAGCACTTGGCAAGCACGTCCTTGCGCATGGCTTTCACGGTTTCGCGGGCAATGATTTTTGCACCGACGGATGCCTGAATGGGAACCTCAAACAGCTGACGCGGGATGTTTTCCTTCAATTTTTCTGCAATCTTGCGGGCACGTCCGTAGGCCTTCTCCTCATGAACAATGAAGGAAAGGGCGTCCACCTGCTCTCCGTTGAGCAGAAAATCCAGCTTGACCAGCTTGCTGGGCTCATACCCCAACAGCTCATAGTCCAGTGACGCATATCCGCGGGAGCGGCTCTTGAGCGCGTCGAAGAAATCGTAGATGATTTCGTTCAAGGGCAATTCATAGTGCAGCTCGACGCGGGTGGTATCCAGGTATTTCATGTCGCGGAATACGCCGCGACGGGTTTGGCAAAGCTCCATCAAGCCGCCCACATAATCCGACGGCGTAATGATGCTTGCCTTGACCATCGGTTCATACGCCACGTCAATGACGTCGGGAGAGGGATAGTTGGAGGGATTGTCGATGCGGACGGTCTCTCCGCTTTTCAACTTGATTTCATAAATGACGCTGGGGGCGGTGGTGATGAGGTCCATGTTGAACTCTCGCTCCAGGCGCTCCTCGATGATTTCCATGTGGAGCAATCCCAAAAAGCCGCAACGGAAGCCAAAGCCCAGCGCCACCGATGTTTCCGGCTCAAAAAGCAATGCCGCATCGTTGAGCTGAAGCTTTTCCAAGGCGTCTCGCAAATCTCCGTAGCGTGCACCGTCGGCAGGATAAATTCCCGCATACACCATCGGCTGAACGGCCTTAAATCCGGGCAGCGGCGTTGCGGTGGGGTTGGATACCAGTGTGACGGTGTCTCCCACGCGGGTATCGCTGACGCTCTTGATGGAGGCGGTGATGTAACCGACCTCGCCGGCAGAAAGCTTTTCGCATTTGCACAAGCCGAAGGGCTCCATGGTTCCGACCTCCACAACATCAAAGGAGGCACCGGTGTTCATCAGGAGAATGCGGTCTCCGGCTTGAACCGTACCGTCCATGATGCGGACGTAAACGACGACGCCGAGGTAACTGTCGTAGTAGGAATCAAAAATCAATGCCTTCAGCGGCGCGTCCTCCTCGCCCGTCGGGGAGGGAATGCCGTGCACCACTGCCTCCAGCAGGTCCTCAATGTTGAGTCCCGTCTTTGCGGAAACCGCGGGACAGTCCTGCGCGGGAATGCCGATGACATCCTCAATCTCATTGCGGCAGCGGGCAATGTCCGCCGACGGAAGGTCGATTTTGTTGATGACGGGGATGATTTCCAAATCGGCATCCACTGCGAGATACGCGTTGGCAAGAGTTTGCGCCTCAATGCCCTGTGTGGCGTCCACCACCAAAAGAGCCCCGTCGCATGCATTGAGCGAGCGGGAAACTTCGTAGTTGAAGTCCACGTGCCCGGGGGTATCGATGAGGTTAAAGGTGTAGCGCTCCCCGTCCTTTGCGGTGTAGTCCAGCTTAACCGCACGGGCTTTGATGGTGATGCCGCGCTCACGCTCCAAATCCATGTTGTCCAACAGCTGCTCCTCCATGTTGCGGGTTGCAACCGTTTGCGTCGTTTCCAAAATGCGGTCGGCAAGGGTGGACTTTCCATGGTCGATGTGGGCAATGATGGAAAAATTGCGAATGTGTTTCTGGCGTTCGGATTTTTGCACGTTGTAGCTCCTCTGTCTTTTTACTCAAGGTTCTCTTTTTGAAAGGACCGTTTTTACGAACTCGGTTTTTCAATATTATACAATATTATACCTCATATTTTGCTCACTGACAAGAGCTTTGCAATATTTTTCTGTTAAAAACCGCTTTTTTACGGTTCCGAAGCAATATTTGTCACGAAAAGAGCAAACAATGTCTTGAAAAAGGCGATAAAAAGTTTTATACTGTGGTTGCAGCGAAATTTAAAAACCGAAAGGATTTTCAAAGCTATGAATAAAATGAAGGTTGCGGTTGTCGGATATGGCGGAATGGGTGGCTGGCACACCGAGCATTTGCTCAAGAGCGATGTTGCCGTATTGGCTGGTATTTACGACATCCTGGAAGAAAAGCGCACTTTGGCGCAAAGCCGAGGTATTCATGCTTATGCGTCTTTACAGGAGCTTTTGGATGATAAAACCGTTGAGCTGGTTACGGTGGCAATTCCCAATGACGTGCATGAGGAAGTGGTTGTTGCCTGTCTCAATGCGGGAAAAAATGTGATTTGCGAAAAGCCCGTGGCACTGTCCTTGGAATCCTTGGACCGTATGATTGCCGCGGCGGAGAAAAACGGCGTGCTCTTTTCGACACACCAAAACCGCCGTTGGGACGTGGACTATCTTGCAATGAAAAAAATCCACGATTCCGGAGAGCTCGGCAAGGTGCTGAATATTGAATCCCGCATTCATGGCAGCCGCGGTATTCCCTCCGACTGGAGAGGCGAAAAGGAGCACGGCGGCGGAATGCTGTATGACTGGGGCATTCACATCATCGACCAAATGCTGATGATTTTCGGCTTTGACGTGAAGTCGGTGTATTGCATTTGCGACCACATTACCAACAAGGAAGTGGACGACGGTTTCCGCTTGGACCTCTATTTTGAGGGCGGACAAAGAGCCACCGTGGAGGTTGGAACCTACAACTTCTTGGCAATGCCCCGCTTTTATATGAGAGCGGAGAAGGGAACGGCGCTCATCACCGATTGGAGAGAGGAAGCACAGGTTGTCAAGTGCACGCATTGGCACGAGAACGAGGTGCTGCCTGTCAAAACGGCGGCAGGCTTGACCAAAACAATGGCCCCCCGCAACGAGCTGACCACCGAAACCTACCGTGTGGAAAAGCCCGCATCCGATGTGCATGATTACTACCGTCACTTTATTTCCGCCATTCGCGGAGAGCGGGAGCAGGATGTTACGCATCACCAGATGAGAGTGGACCTGAAGGTGATTGCGGCGGCGTTCGAGTCGGCAGAAACCGGCAAGGTTGTGGAAATTCATTGATGAAACCAATCATCTTCCGAAACAGACGGCGAAAATAAAACAGAACAGAACCGCCCGGACAAATCGCTCGGGCGGTTTTGTTATCGGGTCTGCGAAGGAAGAGCGCAATCCCTGCTTTTTTCTCGAGCCTATTGAATCTTTCTGCATTTTGTGATACAATAAACACAGTTCAAAAGGTCGGAGGGGAAAATCATGAAAACATTACTGACAGGCGGAAGGGTTTGGCTGGAAAATCACACCTTTGCCGAAAATTGTGCCATTTTTATTGAGGACGGCAGGATTGCCGCAATGGGGGAGGCTTGCAGAGACATGCAGGCCGAGCAAACGGTGAATTTGCAGGGAATGACACTGCTGCCGGGGTTGCTGGACGGTCATACGCACGGCCGCATCGGCTACGATTTTGACTCTGCCGATGTGGAGCAGATGAAGGCAATGAAGGCGGATTACGCGCGCCACGGTGTGACGGCTGTGTTTGCAACGCTTGCTTCCGCCACCGTCGAGCAATGGCTCACCGCCATCGACCGCATGGAACAAAGCGGATACGAGGGCATTCATCTGGAGGGCCGTTATCTGAACGTCAAAAAGAAGGGGGCACATGCCGAGCATTTGCTGGCGCCCTTGGATGCCGACGAGTTGGAGCATATTTTGAAAAACATCCATCTTCCTTGCCACATCAGTGCGGCATTGGAGCTGGATGCCGACGGAAGCTTTGCCAAAAAGGCATTGGAATACGGTGCAACGCTCGGCTTGGCGCACACCTGCGCAACTGCCGCCGAGGCGAAGCGCGCGTTGCAAAACGGTGCCGTTTCTTTTACGCATCTGTATAACGCAATGCCCCCGCTCCACCACCGCGAGGGGGGCGCCGTTGCGGTTGCGCTGACCTCGGAGAATTGCTATGGGGAGTTGATTGCCGACGGGATGCATGTTTGCGGGGATATGCTCAAGCTGGCGTATCGGTGCCTCGGAAAGGACCGCACGGTGTTGATTTCCGATTCCATGAGTGCCACCGGCTGCGCGGACGGCGAATATGCCATTGCAGGTCAGCCCGTGGTGGTCAAAAACGGCAAGGCAACGCTGCATGACGGTACCTTGGCGGGAAGCACGCTCAATCTTTTTGACGGTATGTGCAATTTGATGCGGCTTGCCGATGTTCCGCCGGCCGATGCCGTTGCCTGTGCCACCATCAATCCCGCAAGAATGCTGGGGGTGGACAAGTACCTCGGCAGTATTGCAGTCGGCAAGCGCGCCGATATTTTGGCAGTGGATGACAACTTTACGTTGCAAAAAGTGTTTACCGACGGTACGTGGTTGGAAGCCTAAAAGGAGCGAAAATGAGTATGGGAAAACATCTTTTACAGAAGCTGCTGCTTGTGTTGCTTGCCCTGTGCTGCGCCGGCAGCCTTTGGATGGCGGTTTTTGAAATGCTGCCGGAGCGCTCAAACAGCGGACTTGCGGTGCAGGAGCAGCTGAAGGTGGCATCCGCCCCCATCGACAAGGACGGCAATTCGTTTTCCTGTCTGCTGAGCGGAAGCATTACCAATTCCGGTGACAGCACCGTGCAGGTACAGCGCTTGCTGGTTACGGTGCGCAACGGGGAGCAGGAGCGAGAAGTCAGCCTGCCCGGCTTCTCGGTGCCTGCGCGCACCAATGTGCCGGTGTCGCTTTCCTGGGAGGACGGTGTCGAATGGAATCAAATCAAAGCCGTTTTCGCGGAATACGCTGAGGGCGGCGAACGGCTTCCCAACGTGGCGCGACAGGGACTTTCCGTAAATGTGTTTGCCGTTGTTTGGTTGGCTGTTGCCGCAGCGTTCGGTTATGCCGCATTCTCTGCGGGCCGCGTCCTGTACTATGCGGCACAGGAGGATGCCATGAATGCGGAAGAGAAAAAGAGGACAGAGCATTGACGGAACAACTGAAACAAAAAATTACCTCGGTTTTATTGGAGGAATTGGTTCCCGCCATGGGGTGTACGGAGCCCATTTCCTTGGCTTTTGCGGCGGCGGTTGCCAAGCACTGCCTGGGAGTGCTTCCGCAGAGAGCAGTGGTCACCGTCAGCGGAAATATCATTAAAAACGTCAAAAGCGTCATTGTCCCGCACACGGGTGGTCTACGGGGAATCGGTGCCGCAGTGGCGGCTGGATTTGTTGCGGGGGATGCATTCCGCATGCTGGAGGTGCTTTCCGATGTGCGTCCGTCCCAAATTCCGCAAATCGCAAATTATCTGCAAGCCTGTCCCATTGAGGTGCGGCAGGCAACCTCGGAGCGTTTGTTCGAAATTGTCATTGAGGCAATGGCAAACGGTCACACGGTACGTGTGGTCCTGCTGGACGGACATACCAATGTGACCGAGGTAGCGCTTGACGGTCGAATATTGTACCGCTCAAGCGCCGCACCTGTTGAGGAAAGCACCGATGACCGAGCATTTTTGACGGTGGAAGCCATTGTCGAATATGCCGATACCGTGGAGTTGAAGCAGGTGGAGGAATGCCTGCAGCGTCAAATCGACTACAATACCGCCATTGCGGAGGAGGGACTGAGCGGGAAATACGGCGCAGCCATCGGCAGAGTGCTGTTGGACAGCGTCGGCAATGCCGTGGAGAACCGTGCAAAGGCGTGGGCGGCGGCAGGCTCGGATGCTCGTATGAACGGTTGTGAGTTGCCGGTGGTCATCAATTCGGGCAGCGGGAACCAGGGCTTAACCGCATCGCTTCCCGTAATCGTTTATGCACGGGAGCTGAATGTGTCCCGCGAGACGCTGTATCGCGCTCTGCTGGTTTCCAATTTGATTACCGTGCATTTGAAAACGGGAATCGGCTGTCTGTCGGCTTATTGCGGAGCGGTCAGCGCGGGTGCCGGTGCGGGCGCGGGAATCACCTATTTGACGGGAGGACGGTTCCGCGAAATTTCACACACCGTGGTCAATGCGCTTGCCATCAGTTCCGGCATTATTTGCGACGGCGCAAAGGCAAGCTGTGCCGCAAAGATTGCCTCCGCGGTGGAGGCGGGAATTTTGGGCATGAACATGTATCGCAACGGACACCAGTTTTTCGGCGGTGACGGCATCGTCACCAAGGGAATTGAGCACACCATTCGCAATGTTTCCGAGCTTGCGCGAAACGGCATGAAGGAAACCGACCGTGAAATTTTGAAAATTATGATGAGATAACACGCAGGGGCCGAACCGATTGCTTTGAAAAAACAATCGGTTCGGCCCCCTTTTTACTCAGAGCAATCCGACGTATCGATTTTGAATCGATTCGGTCTTGCAGGGAAGCTCTGCCTGAAGCTGCGCCAGACGGTCGGAATACAGTGCGCAAAAGCGGTCACTCAGCTCCTCGTTTTCATCTGCCACCAGCATTGCCGCAAGATATGCCGCCGCAGGAGAGGAGAACGCACGGTGCAACGGAAACTCTTCCTCCAAATCCAGAAAGGTGTCGGAAAAGTCGGAGGCGGCGCTGCAGCCGTTTGCCTCTCGGTAGCGTGTGTCCAACGAGCGGCAGGACGAGCAGAAGGAGGCAAGCAGATACGGCGCGCGTTCCGCGTAGTCGGAGTTTTCATTCTCCGAGAGCTCGCCGACCATTTCAAGCGCAACGGCGTAAATTTCGTTACAGGTCATGGCTCTTTACGCAAGCTGAAAGGTCATTTTGACCATTTCGTTGGGGTATACCGCTTTGGCACCGTACAGATGCAGGCCCTTGACGGCGTCGGCAAAACGGAGCTCGGGACGGTATGCGTCAATTTCCGAAAGCTGCTCTGCGAAAGCGATGGAGCGCTTGGTGCGTGCCAAGCAGGTATAGGTGGTGGTTCCGCCTGAGTCGGCAACGGGGAGGTTGTTGGTGACGTAAACCTTACAGCCCGCAACGGAGCCGAGGCACCCTTTTTCCAACTGCTCGCTGTTGTCGGAGGCGGTTGCGATTTTTGCCTTCAAAAGCAATCCCGCAACGTCCGGGCTCAGTTCGAAAACAATGTCCTCGTTGGAGGCGTTTTCCTTCATCAGCAAGGTATGCGCCGCCAACAGATGGTCCAGAATTTTGTCGTCCCCCAGGGCGTTGTCGCTGATTTGATGCTTTGCCTTTGTCGCAAGCGACAAAATGTAAGTGTCTGCCTCTGCGGCCAAGGCTTTTGCGGCCTTTTGGACAGCTGCCTGCATCAGCTTCGGGAATGCCTGTGCACGGTCGATGTCGTCAATCTGGAAGTTGAAGCATTTGGCTTGGTCGATGAGCAGCTCACGGACGCTGTCGGAAAGTGCCTCGGGGGAGGACATGTCCTGGTTCTTGGTGTAGTCGGAAACGGTGATGTCACCGATGCCGCAAATTTTGACGGTGTCGCCCTTTTCGCGAATGTCGCCTTCAAAATCGCGGTTGCAGTGTGCAGCCGCCACATACTGTGCGTCCAGGGTTTGATACAGCTGTTCGCTCCAAACGCTGGGGATAAAATTCATAATAGCCATGTTCTTTTTCCTTTCTGTTGTAAAAAATTATTTCCATTTTTGCATGGAGAGCATGATGGTTTGATAATGCTTGCGCACCTCTGCCTGAGACATGGCGCGCACCTCGTCCGGGGAGAAGTATTCCGCCTCCGGTTGCCCGACAGCCCCGGCCGAGCGTTCGCGGTTCCGTTGTAAAAGCTGCTCCGCGCGCGCTTCCGTCATCGCACGGCGATGCTGCTCCAAGGCGTATGCCGCCGCGATGGGGACACCGCTTTTCACCGATTCCCATACGCAATCCGGCAAATCGGACAGCGAGGTGTGCGGGAACAACTCCGCAAATTCCGAGCATTCGAGCCCGACGCGGGTGTAAAAGGCGTCCTTTTCCTCAAGCGTTGCCTTCAGTCGGTTCAACTCTGCTTGCAGCAGCTCCAGACGCTCGGAGCCGTGCGGCTCCTCCTCCATAGCAGAATCAGAATTCGACAGGGAATTTGCAGGAAGCTTAGGAGCCTGAGCAGTGTCGAAAGCATCTTCCTGCGCCGCTGCTTCGAGTAGTCTGTCGGCTTCGACAGCTTCATCATTTGTTTCCTCAGACGGTTCCGCCGGCGAATCGCATGCTTCTGCGTTCGGTAACAGCTCTGTTTTGCTTGTCGATTCGATTTCATTCATTCGATGACACTCCTTTTTCTTTGATTTTTTCCATGATCGCTTCACGGTCCGAAACCGCACCGTCCGGAAGCAGCTCCAGGTATTCCTTCACGCCGAGGTAGCCCTTGTCCAACAGCTTGTCCAAGAGAGCAACTGTGGAGGAGGGGGTGTAGCGCGAGGCGGCACCCACCTGCACCGAGGCCTTCAAAAGCTCGTTTTTCAGTAGCTCGTAGCGCGGAGAAAGTGCTGTCGGCACACCGTCTGTCAGCACGGGCAACAGTCTTTCGGGAGCCGCATAGGTGCAAAGCATATCTGCCCAGATTTCGGCAAGCTCGGCAATACAGCGGTTCAAATTGACCGATATGTGGTCCAAAACAATGCGGGAGGTTTCCTGCAGGGCCAAAATGGCGCTGGTGTTGTTGGCATCCGCTTCTCCGAGGGCAGCATCGGTGGCGCCCATCATGTTTTTGGTGGTTTCAATGACGTTGGAAATCAAATCCAAGTATCCTTCCTCCATCTTGCCCACACCGACCACCGACACCGCGTCGGCCACATTGCCGCCGCCCATTGCGGCAATGGCTTGCCCCACCTCGTTGCTCCATTCCGGAATGCGGGATTTGTCGTAAATGACCTTGGAGAACGCGGTGTCGGTCATGTGCTT
Organism: uncultured Ruminococcus sp.; assembly: GCA_964638045.1. Taxonomy (GTDB): domain Bacteria; phylum Bacillota; class Clostridia; order Oscillospirales; family CAG-272; genus UMGS1865. Next base: position 10,481 of record CAZWXE010000025.1, read on the forward strand.
CATCATCATGGCATACGCGGTGTTGATGTAACGCTGGTTGGCAATCATGGCGGAAACAGGTGCGCCTCCGATGTACCTGTCGTTGCGCTCAAACCAATGAAACTGTGCCACGGGGTAAAGCCTCAGGCCGGTGTTGACGCGGCGCAAAAGGCAGGAGCGCGTGCTTTTTTCAAAGACCACCTCCCCGTTTTCGCGGTAGAACCGAATGAGGTAGGTTGCCTTTTCGCTGCCGAGCTGCTCGACGGAAGCGATGTCGCTGACCGCTGCCTCCGTTTCACTGTCTCCCACAATTTTTGCCGCATCCTCCGGGGGAATTCCGTTTTCCAATGCCTCGCGACGCAGGGCATCAACATTGGCCCTGCCCGACAGGAGCAGGTAATCCTGCTGCTGTAAATCCGTACAGTTCACATCGGCGACAAAGAGGCTTTCAATGCCGATGCAATCGGTGCGAATGTCGCCCGCAAACAGCTGACCGTTTTGTTTTTCGGCGTCCCACCAGCAATAAAAGACTCCGTTTCCGCTGACGGCGGCGTTGAGCAGGGCCGTGTAAACCTTGGCATCCATGTGGCTTTCCTGCCAACGGTAGGACAAGTGGCGGTTGAACATTTCGATGCTTTCCGCTATTTGCCGTCGCAGCGCACTGCGCTCCACAAAGGGAAGGCGTTGGTCGCTCAGATGAATGACACGGCTTTCGGAGGCAAGGGAGCCCACCAAGAAATCGGTGATGCGACGCACCACATTGAACACGGGATGAGGAAGCTCATCCGAGGAATGCTCCCATTGCTCCCCGTCATAGAATTTGCGATTGCGTCGGACGGTGTCATACAAGCCGATGCGTCGTTTGTATTCCTTTCCGGCCTCGTACGCTTGCCAGGTATTTTGATTGTTGTTCATATAGCTCCTTTCCTGTTATCGGGTTGCATACAGCGCAAGGGAGGAGATGCGGCAATCCGAATTGTTGTAATGTGTCAGACGGAACCGCAAAAACCGAAACCGTCCCAAGGGAATCCTGCGTTCAAAGTGCAGCGGTGTATCGCCGATGCCGCCGAAAAGCTCAACTGCCGAGTTGCGCTCACTTTCCAGCGAAACGGACAGCGAGCTGCTGCCCGAAAACAGCACGTCGACGGAAAGTGAGAGGGCGCGCTTCCATTCCTCCGGGTGCGAAAACGTGAGGTAGCCGCTTTGGTAGTAGGCACTGATGGCATTGCCGTCGTCCTGATGCAGCGCGTCGTCCATCCGTTGCATTTTCCGCTCTCCGAAGAGGATGGCTCCATAGGTGGTGTCCGCAAACCAAACCGCCTTCATATGGTCAAAGGCATAGCTTTGCTCGGTGTCGCTTCGGTACACCAGAACCCTCCCCGCGGAATCCGATGGCCGCCAAATCCAGAGCTCACCGTGTGTGCGGTCAAAATAGCCGGATGCCCCGCGAAAGAAGTCGGCGTCAAATGCGGAGAAGCGCTCGATGGGATACCGCTCGACACTAAAATCATCCGGATGTCCTACGGTGGAGGATAGCCGGTAAACCCCGGAGCCGTCTATGCACAGCAAACGGTTTTCACAGCGCACAAGTCCCCGATAGGAGGTGGCTCCGATGCCGTGCAGCACGGGGTAGCTTTCCGCTTTGCCGTCATCGCCGAATAGGACGGTGTATCCCGTTCCGTCGGTCATGGCAAGCACACGGTCGTGATTGCGGCACATGGATGTGACGGGATGCTCGCTGTCCCCAAGCAGCAGTACCTCCTCCGCGGTGATGTACAGCGAGGTGCTGTTCGCATCAAACACACGGCTGTACGCGACCGCTTCCGACGTGACGGGAGCGGAGCAGAACACACGGTAACCCTGCGATGCGCCGTACAGCAGGAGCGTTTCCCGTGTCCCGTTTCGAAAAAGGAAGCTTCTGTTGCATTGGTGCAGCTGCTCTTGCAGGGCCGCGTCCACCGTGGCGCGAAACGCGATTTCCACCGTTGCGCCGGTTGCGGGGGCTTCCGTCAGCACCACCTTGTTGGTGTTTGCCGTAAAGTCGAATGCGACCGCACCGTTGTTCACCCGTACCGTGTCCACCGCGGTTGCGTAAAAGGGGAGGATGAACGTGTCGGTGCCGGTGGAGTTGTAATATCCGACGCGCATGCGGTCCGTAAGCAAATTGGCAGCCTCCAGAAGGTCTCCGCCCTGAGTCGGGTGCCAATTGACCCCCAACAGGGGGATGTACGGCGTAACGGCTTCAAAGGTGTTTGTGGAGGATTGATAGAGCGTAATTTCCTGCCCGTCCTGCAAATAAAGCCTGCCGTCGTACAGGAAGAATCCGACCTCGTTGTCGGTGCTGAGTGTGTACCCAATCAGCGTTTTTTTGCCCTCCTCCGGGGAAAGTGCGAAAATGCGGTCGCCTGCCACGGCAAAGCATTTGCGGCTCCCGTCCAGGCTCCCCTCCCAAAATCCGCGCATTTCGCCCGAAAAGGAAATCAATGCGGTGCGGCCTCCTCTTTTTTTGAGAGAGCCGTCGGAAAGAATGCGAAAGTTTCGCATGCTCGCGGCACCTCTTTTCGAAAAGGGAGTAGGCTCTCGGAGTCCTTCAAAGGAAGGGAATTGTTCCGAGGCAAAGGCGTGCCTCGGTTTGATGTTGGACATGTCGGCTCCTTTCTTTCGACCGACCGTTACGGCACAGAAATCATGTTACGGTCGGAATCGAAGGTCTTTTTGAATTTGGAAATCGAAAATTGCGGTCGAAAGGCTCGCAATAGCTTTGCGCACGGCTCATCACCGCGTAGCGCAACGCCTCGGGCGCATGGGTGTAGATGTGCGGACGGTCGGAGGCATCCTCCGGGGTAGAGGCGGAGCAAAGCAGGGCGGGGAGCGAGGTTGTCAGCACGGTACACTCCGATGAGATTCGGATGGCAGGTGCCCCCGCTTCCGCACGCAGGTATTCCCGTAGGATTCGCCATCCCGCCACACGGCGGTTGTCGGCGGCGCGCATGGGAGGCATTCCCGCAACCCGTTGCATGACCTCAAAGCCGCTTTCTCCGGTGTCCTGCCGACGGTTCCAAAGGTCGGGGGAGCAAACCGCGTATTCCGCACCGCGTCCGCGGCTCAGCGCGGCAACGCGCTCGGCAGCGGCGGAGAGTGTCAGGTCGGGCGCACACAGTTCTTTCAGAACGTAAAGATTTCCTTCACCGTCCACTCCGCAAAGCAGTGCCGCCAGCATATCCAGACCGTAATCCATTGCCACAAAGCAACGCAGGTGTGAAGGAAGCAGGGCGGGGGATACCACGTGATGCTCTTCCGAAAATTCCGGAAAGAACTGCCCTTCAAACACATCCCATCTGCCCAAAAGCCAAGCATCCCGCAATCGCTTCGGCAAGCTTTCCAGCTGTCGGATGTAGGATGGGTCCGCCTTGAGCAGTACGGGATTGTCGTAGACCAGTGCGGAAATAAATCGGTAGTCCTCGGGGCATTCATCCGCACGGAAATCGCGGTCGACAAACAGTCGCTTGACCCAACCGTGTCCGATTCCGCCGGGATTGCAGGTGAGATACATTCGGCGGGGAGCATTCGAAACGCCACGCAGACAGGCCTTAAAAACGGAAAACTGATATTCACTCAGCTGTGTTGCCTCGTCAATGGCGATGATGTCATACTCCTGCCCTTGGTACCGAAGCACGTCGCGGTCACAGGCACAATACCCGAGCGCAATGGTGCTGCCGTTCGGAAGGTACAGACAGCGTTCGCCCTCTCGGTAGGTCAATAGGGCACCGTATTCTCCGAGAAGGGGACGCAAATGGTTTTCCTTCAGCTCCGCAAGGGTGCGCCGAACCAGCAAGCAACGAATTCCCGCGTAGTGCAGGCAAAGCGCAATCAGCTTTCTGCGCAATGCCCAGGATTTTCCGCCGCCGCGGGCGCCTCCGTAGGCGGTATACCGGGCACGGGAGTCAAAAAATTGCTGTTGCTTTTCGTTCGGTACGCCGCCGATGCGAACAACCTGCTTTTCCGGTTTCATTGCCCGGCTTCCTCCATGTCGTGCTCAAACAGCAGCTGAAGCTGGCCGCAGTCGGTTCGTTTGTCCGTCGACGGTTTTTCGGCGTAGCCCAACCGTTGCTTGAGATAGGCGTTGATGAGGGTGGGAGAGAGGTCCGCGTTCAGCGCCTCGTCCTCCAAAATGGTGCAAATGCAGTCATACAGCCGAGGCTCGGAGCTTTTCAGCTCTTCCGCCTCACCGATTCCGCATCCGATCCACCGACAAAAGCCCGCAAGGTTGGGAAAGCGCTCCTTCGCTTTACGCATGCCGAAGTCGTTTTCGGTGTGGCAGCTTTCCAAGTAGCTTTTCAAAAGCTTCGGCAGCCTTCCGGTTTCCGCGTCTCTTGCAAGAGAGCTTCGTCGCTTCCTGCCCGCACCGCTCGGTTTGGATTCATTCATACAAGGGCAATCATCTCCTTTCGTTCTGTGCCGCTTGTATTTTACCTCGAAAAAATGTGACAACCGGTGCCGAAATGTGCCAATGTATGCCATCGAAAAACATTTGATTTTTCTCTTTTTTCGAAAAAAGAAAAAATAATAAAGGAAGTGTTTACAAACCGAAAAAAATATGCTATACTATTACAATAGGATTGTTATGCAATGTCGCCAAGAACGACGGTGGCATGCTTTGAAAGGAACCAATCGGATGAACCATCAACCAAACGCGTCAAAATTCGAAAACCCGTGGAACGACAGAAGTCAATTGAGCCCGATGCCGAAGGGACAAACGGCATTGCAGGCGGCGTTGCTGTTGCTCTGCACGCTGGCGTTGCCCTTCTGTCTGTTTCATCAGGCAGTGGCACCGGTGGTGCTGCTGTTGCTGTTCGGGTATGTGATTGTTGCGGTCCGTACCCCTGCCTTCGTCCTTTCGATTTTGCTGTCGTCGGTGCTTTCGGCTCTGGTTACGGGCTCCCTTGTGGCGGGAGCATGGATGCTTTCCTGCATCGTCGGTATTGCCTGCGGCGCATGGTTGCTCACCGTGCACCGAAACGCTTATTGGAGCTTGGCAATTCCCGTGGCAAGCTTCGGCATTGCGTTTGCCGTTACGGGAAGCTGGATGCTGTCCGCCTTGGCACTGTTTCCCGTTCCGGCCATTGTGCTGCTGCGGGTTGCGGTGCTCAGGGGTGAAAAGCGCACTGCTGCCATTTGCTTTGCCGAAGGCGGATTGCTGTTGTCCCTTGCCGTCGGCATCGGTATTTGGCTGTATATCGCCTGTGGCAGCTTGGAGCGGACGGCTGTTATGAGTTATGTGGACAGCTTGCGGCAATCGCTTTTGCAGACGCTGTTCACGTTGCGGGATGCCCTGCTTGAAAACTTGAAAATCGCGAGAGAAAGCAATCCGCAGGCATATGAAAGCTTGGCAGCCTCCATGAGCGATGCAGGCTTAACGGAAACGGTGCGGCAGCTCTTTTGTCTGTTGCCCGCATTGATTACCGTTATTTGCAGCGTCATTGCTTATGAGGCGCAAATGCTGTTGAATTTTACGTATCGCTTCACGGGCCTGAAGCAGGTGGTGACTCCCGCCGGCTTTGTATTTACCATGAGCATTCCCGCGGCGGTTCTGTATGTGGCTTCGCTTCTCGTTTCGCTGCTTTCCTCCGAAGCCTCTCTTGCGGTGGTTGTAATGGAGAACCTTTTCCTGCTCCTGACGCCCGGCTTTTTGCTGCTCGGCTTCGGAGCAGTCATGACACAGCTGGCGGCATGGAGAAAAAACGGCGGCAGCGTGCCGGTGCTTGTGATTTTGGCACTGCTTTGCTGTTGCTGCTGTACCTCCTCGTCCCTGTATTTGTTGGCACTGTGGGGAGCTTGCACGGTGCTCACCGCACCTCTGCGTGACAAAATGAACCGTACGACGGGGGATAGCAATCAAAATTCCGACTCTCTGTAACGAGCAACTGTTTCCGAACCGACTGTTTTCAAAAAATCTGCCTTGGCAGAGCCCCGGAAAGGAGAAGGATGTATCATGATGTCCAAACGAAAAAAGAATGTATTTCGCACCGATTTGCGGGGACCGCTGATTGTATGTGCCGCCATGGGCGTGGTATTTTTGGCGGCCTATTTGGTCATCGGCCTGCTGGTGAGCCCCGAGCGGTTGCATTATTACGGCATCGCACTGTTGGCGGCGGATGTGTTGGTCAGCGGATGTATTCTGTTCCCTTATCTTTCCCGCTACCGTAAAATTTTCCTTGCCAATGAGGCGGCGGAGCTGATGACCACCGAAATCAGCGACATGTTCCGCTACGTGGTAGAATTGCCCTATGCCATTTCCGACGGTGCGGGAATGGTCAAGGTGGTCAGCGGTGCCATGCAGGACATTCTGCAGCTGCGCACCCCCATTTGCAACATTCCGCTGTCCGATTTTTGCGCGGTCCCCATTGCCGACGTCGTGGCTTATGCGCAGAACGGAGGACCGGTGAAAAAAATCACCGTCAGCGAGGACGGCGTGCCCATCGACAACAGTCAACCGATGGTCACCGAAATCGACGGCAGACAGTACGAGTTGAAGTGTTACGTCATGCGTTCGCGGGGAAAGGATTATTATTTCATCGTATTCAACGACATCACGGAGCTTGTTGCGATGCGTCAAAAAAACTACGAGGAAGAGCCCGTGGTGGCCTATATCGTCATCGATAGCCTTCAGGAGCTGGCGCAGTACATTCGCGTCAGCTACCGTACCGCAGTCAGCGAGATTGAAGCAAAGCTGAGAGAGTGGGCGGCAAGCTTCGGCGGGATGCTCCGCGAATATGAGAGAGAAAAATATTTGCTGGTGTTCAGCCGTCGTGCATTGGACCAATGCATTCAAAACAAATTCCGCATTTTGGACACCGTGCGCTCCATTCGGTTGGGGGACAACAGCTTTCCCGTCACCGTTTCCATCGGCGTCGGTGCCATCAACGGCTCCTTTGAGGATAAGGAACGCGCGGCAAGCGACGCGCTGGACATTGCACTGCAAAAGGGCGGCGACCAGGCGGCCGTCAATGACGGAAAGAGCGTGACGCCCTACGGTGGCCGCGTCAATACCATGTACGGTTCCACCACCATTACCTCCCGCGTCAATTCCCAACACCTTTGCAGCTTGATGAAGGAAGCGGGCAACGTGCTGATTATGGGACACCGCGCGCCGGACTACGATTCCATCGGCTCTTGCGTGGGACTTGCACGGTTGGCCATCTGCGCAAGAGGAGGGGATGCCTCACGGATTCGCATCGTCATCAATCGCGACCACATGAACTTCCGCATTTGCTACGATATGATTTCATCCGTTCCGGAGTATCGTTCCATGTTTATCAGCGGCGATACGGCCATGGATGCCGTGCGCTCGGATACACTGCTGCTGATGAGCGACGTGAATAACGTCTACAATACGGAATGCCCACGCTTGCTCAAATGCGTGGAGCGTGTGGTCATCGTGGACCATCATCGCCGTCAGGATGATTTGTACGAGTTCAAGCCGCTGATGACCTATATCCGTCCGAACGTGGCGGCGGCAAGCGAGCTGGTCAGCGAGATGCTGGAGTTCAGCCCCTATCACGACGCCCTTCTCAAGGAGGAGGCAAATCTGATGTTGGCGGGCTTGATGCTGGACACCAAAAACTTCACGCAGGGAGCGGGAATGCAAACCTTTTCGGCAGTGTATTATCTGTACGAGCGCGGTGCACATGCCAACGCGGTGCGAATGCTCTTTACCGAATCGATGTCGGATTTGTTTACCTCCTGTGACATTGACAGCCGCACGCGTACTTACCGTGAAAAAATAGCCCTGACTTGGCTGAGCGTGGACCATCCCGCCACCGAGGAGGATAATATCGCCGTGGCAAAGGCGGCGGATAAGCTGATGACCATTGACGGCATCGAGGCATCCTTTGCATTGTTGCGCGCGGAGAGCACCGTCAGTATTTCCGCACGCTCGCGCGACAAAATCAATGTTCAAATTATCATGCAGCGGCTGGGCGGCGGCGGACACTTCGACATGGCAGGCGTGCGCATGACGCACACCACGCTGGAGTCTGCGGCGCAGCAGTTGAAAACCGTGCTGGACGATTATTTAGACCACGAATATGAGCCCGATGGCAGTGCCAAGCGCTGAGGCGGGCAAGGTTCATTTTGCAATTCATTGAAAAACGGAGAACACAGAAATATGAAGGTTATTTTATTGGCAGATGTCAAAGGACAGGGAAAGAAAAACGATGTCATTGAGGTTTCGGACGGCTATGGAAAAAATTTTCTCATTCCGCGTAAGCTGGCAAAGGTTGCGGATGCACAGTCCCTCAACGATGTGAAGGTGAAGGAGGAAGCAAGGCTTCACCGTATTGAAACCGAAAAGAATCAGGCAAAGGAGCTTGCCGAAAAGCTGAAGTCCGTGCAGGTGAAGGTTACAGCCTCCTGCGGCGCCGACGGCAGGTTGTACGGCTCGGTGACGGCAAAGGATATTTCCGAGCAGCTGGAAAAGCAGCTCGGTATTTCCATTGACAAGCGCAAGCTGGTGCTCAACGATACCATTAAGGCATACGGACGCTACGAGGTGGAGGCAAAGCTGTACCCCGAGGTCACCGGCAAGGTTTTTGTACTGGTGTGCGAGAAGTAACAATCGAATGAAAATGGATGAACAATTGACACAGCAGCTTCCGTTTTCCATGCCGGCGGAGCAGGCTCTGCTCGGCTCGGTATTGATTGACCCGGCTGCTTTGAACGAGGTTGCGGATTTGCTGGATGCGGGAGATTTTTACATCGAGGAGCATAAGCAAATCTACCGTGCCATGCGGGAGCTGTTTCTCGCAAACAGCGAAATCGATGTCGTCACCTTGATTGATACACTGGTGGGGCAGGGCGTTTACGACAAGTCTAAAAGCGAAGACTACATGCGCCGCCTCACCGAGGCGGCGCCGGATGCGCTCAATGTCAAGGAATATGCGCGCATCGTCAAGGAAAAAAGCGTTTTGCGTCAGCTGATTGCCGCTTGCTCCGAAATTTCCGAGGCGGCATACTCCGAGCAGGAGGAAGTGACAAGCATTTTGGACCATGCCGAGAACCTGATTTTCCAGATTGCACAGGGCAGAGACACCAAAAACTTCCGACATATTCGCGACGTGCTCCAGGATGTGTATGCGCACCTGCGTGAATTGAACACCAACAAAGAGGCAACGCAAGGCACCATGACGGGATTCTCCGCTTTGGACCGTGTGTTGGCCGGCTTGGGAAACAGCGACCTTGTCCTGGTCGGTGCGCGTCCCGGTATGGGTAAAACCTCATTTGCTTTGAATATTGCCACCAATGTGGCAAAGCAGACCAAAAAGACGGTTTGTGTATTTTCTCTTGAAATGTCTGCCGAGCAGGTTGTCTCCCGTGTGCTGTCCAGCGAGGCGCTGGTCAACAGCTATACGTT